>NZ_FOII01000028.1:0-57532 GCF_900111625.1 Variovorax sp. OV084
CGGCAGATCATCCCCCTGGGGCGAATCATGCGGTTCGCGGTCGCCACCGCGATGCGCCAGGACGAGATCTGCCGCATCCGATGGGAGGACATCGATGCCAAGGCTCGTACCGTGATCGTGCGTGACCGGAAAGATCCACGGGACAAGAACGGCAATGACCAGAAGGTGCCATTGCTCGATGTCACCGGATTCGATGCCTGGGCCATTCTCGAGGAGCAGAAACCGTTCTCGGGGAACAGTAGCCTGGTCTTTCCGTACAACGGCCGCTCCGTCGGTACGGCCTTCCGTCGGGCGTGCAAGGAACTGCGCATCAAGAATCTCAAGTTCCATGATCTACGGCACGAAGCCGCCAGTCGCCTCTTCGAGGCCGGATTCACAATCGAACAGGCTGCGCTTGTGACCGGGCACAAGGACTGGAAGATGCTCAAGCGATACACCCATCTGAGGCCGGAACACCTGCGCGGCGTCAGGCCAAAGCACATGCCACCTTCGCTCGATTTACCCGCTGGCCCAACCCCTGCAGACATCGCTTTGGGTACGTGGAGCAATCCCGAACGCTCTGCGTCGGGAGTGCTGGTGACCGAACAGCGCTGGACGCGCTCCGTGTGGCCGAGGTCACACTGCAGCCAGCCAGTCAAGCCCGCATAGAGCCTGCGAGCATGTGTTCAGGTCGAAGGCGCGTTTGGCCTTACGGCGCTAAACCGCAGCCAGAGAGCGCGTTGGAGTGCAGGGATTCAATCCGGCCTGGCCTCTGTCCATTGCGCTCCATCGGTTCCGTCCTCTCCAAAGCTAATGCTCGTCCGGCGTGGATTCTTGTTGACCATGAGCCGTACAACGTCGCCTCGAGCGTAGTGACCTGATGGGTCATAAGCGGCTTTGGCAACTGCGATGTCGGCGAGATCGATTTCTGCGTAGAGCAGGCCCTCCTGATTCTGAGGAATGTGCGCTGCCAGAGGCTTCCCATCCGGGCCGAAGATCATCGAGTACCCCCCTCCAGGCTTGCCTCCGTCGGCATTAAGCAGCTCCGCTCGCTCAGGCGTGTCGCACAACACGTCGAACATGTCCTGTCCGGTGACGGCGCTGGAATGAAGCACATAGCAGCCTCCTTCGAGCGCGTAGATCTGGCTGGCGGCAAGGTTGACCTCGTGCCCAAGCGCAAACGCTTTGCCCCGGTACAGCGTGAACGACGGCCAGGACGCGACGTGCACTTGCTCGTGCATCGAGTACATCGCGTACTTGGAGAGCGGTTGAATGTGCTCCGCGCAACACAACGCGCCCAGCCGGCCGACGCTGCTGTCGGCGACCTGGAAGTCCGATCCATCGCCCTCGCCGAACAACGTGCGCTCGACGTGCGTGGGTTTCAGCTTTCGGCGCTTGAACACCATCTCGCCCTTGTCGCTGATGAGCGCCTGGCTGATGTACAGGGAGCCACCTTCGATCTCGGAAAAACCGATCACGACATTGATGTCCGATGCCTTGGCGGCGGCAGCGATTGCAGCCAGCTCGGGCCCGTTCGCCCTCAACGAATTCGCGTGGTACCTGGAGACGAACTGCATCCCCCATGCAGGCGTGCCGAGCCACAGCCACCACGGGTAGCCCGGAATGAAGACCTCGGGAAAGGCCACGAGCTTGGCGCCGTTCGCCCCCGCTTCGGCAATCAGGCCGATGGCCTTTTCCGTGGACGCCTTCGCGTCGAGAAAGACCGGGGAAGCCTGGACGACGGCGACCTTGAATGCTGTTTCGGACATCTGGATTTCCTTGACCGGAAGTGAACTGAAGTAAGGGGGAGATGAGGTCAGCGGCGAGGCATGTCGCGTCGCACGCCAAAAGGATCGATGGCCCATCGCCGGGTGACGAGGCTCCAGGCGCCGCCAGGTGCGAACACCATGGTGGCGATGGCCAGCGAGCCGAGCCCGATGAAATACCAGGAGCCGTAGGAGGCGAAGGACTCGCGCAAGAGGAAGTAGAGGATCGTTCCCAGGATCGGGCCTTCCAGTGTTCCGATACCGCCCAGCACTGCAATGAAGATGGCCGCAGCGGACCAGTTCAACGAGAAGGTCGCATCCGGCGTCACCTGCAGCGTGTTCATGTAGGCCACGGCTCCTGCGAGCCCGGTGATGGATCCCGCAATGACCCAGAGCGCAAGCTTGGCTCGCTGGATCGAAACGCCGGATGCGGCCGCAGCAGCCTCCGAATCCCTCACGCTCATCAGCGCCAGGCCCAGCTGGCCCCTGAGCATCAGGCGGGCGACAAAGAGTGCGCCAACGCCAGTGATCAGCGCCGACCAATAGACACCCGCGTTGCGTGTCCAACGATCGAAGCTTGCGAGTACCTCGAGCGGCATGCCGCCGCCGGCTCCGAGCCATTCGCTGTTGAGTGTCAGGATTCGCAGCATCTCCGCAAGAACCCACGTTCCCACCGCAAAGTGGGCGCCGCTGAGCCGAAACATCGGCAGTGCGCTCAGCAGTGCGAAAAGCGCGGTCGCCGCCGCTGCCAGCGGCAGCATCAACCAGGGGTTGATTCCCAACCTGTTGGAAAGGGCGAAAAGAGCGTAGGCCCCCACGCCGACGAACATCTGGTGCCCAACGACGACCAGTCCGCCGTAGCCTGCGAGCAGATTCCAGGCCAGGGCCATCGCGAAGACGGTGAAGATTTCTACAAGGAGACGTTGCGTTGCGAAGCTCGTGAACCACGGCGCCAAAGCCAAGGTGCCCACCACGACGAGCAACGCGACGCCAACCACCGCCCTCCCCGCTTTGCGGGACCGTGCCCCATCGTCCATCAATGCGACCGAGTTCATCGGGAACCCTTTCCAAAAAGCCCTTGTGGACGTGCCAGCAGCGCGATCAAGAAGACCAGGTGCCCGAAGAAGGGACCAAGGCCCGACGACACCTTGGCACCAAGGAGCTGTGCCACGCCGATGATCAAGCCGCCGACGAACGTGCCCCAGACATTGCCGAGGCCGCCGAGCACGACGGCCTCGAACGAGTACAGCAGGCGCTCGGGGCCCGCCGTGGGAGAAAACGGCGTCCGGATGCCGTACATCACCGACGCCAGCGCGATCACGGCCAGGACAAAGCCGGTGACCAGCGCAAAGAAGTTGCGGTCATTGACGCCAACGAGACGCGCGGTGCCGGGATCGTCCGCCACGGCACGCGCCTGCCGACCCAGATGCGAGTGACCGATCAACCAACTGGTGCCCGCAAAGATGGCCACACTGATCAATGTCGAGACGAGCGGCAGCAGGCCTATCGACACGCCGCCCAGATCGAATCCTCGCAAGGCGAACTCGCCGGCCTGAAGGCTGCGCGTGTCGGCGGTATAGACCTCCTGCAGGACGTTCTGCACGACGATCGAGAGGCCGAACGTCAGCAGCAGCGGCGAAAGCGCACCCCTGCCGACCACGCGATTGAGCAACACCCGTTGCAGCACATAGCCGATGACGAACATCATGGGAACAACGGCGAGCAACGAGAGAAATGGACCGACGCCCAAGGCTTGCATCACGGTGCTGCACAGATAGGCGCCCAGCACGATCAGATCGCCGTGCGCGATGTTGATCATCTTCATGACGCCCAGGCTTAGGCTCAGGCCCAGTCCGAACAGGGCATAGAGCGCACCGAGCATCAGCCCGCCTGCGATGGTCTCGATAAATGCTTGCATGTCAGATTCCAAAGTAGGCTTGGGCAACTTGCGCGTGGTCCGCATGCTCGGACGTTCCTTCCAGCACCACGCGTCCCTTCTGGATGCAATAGAAGCGATCGGATTCGGAAAGCGCGCGCTTCACGTTCTGCTCCACCAGCACGACGGCCAGGCCATCGCTGCGGGCCCGCCCCAAGAGTTCGTAAACCTCGTTGACGGCAACCGGTGAGAGGCCTAGCGAGATCTCGTCGCACAGCAGATAGCTGGGGTTGCAGACCAGCGCACGAGAGAGCGCCACGAGCTGCTGCTGACCGCCCGACAAGGCCGTCGCTGGGCGGTGCTGAAATGCTTCCATCACAGGAAATTCCTTCATCAAGCGCTCGATGGTCCATGGCCCCTTGCGTCCATTGCGCATTGCCAACTGAAGGTTTTCACGAACCGTCAGGCTGGGAAACAACCGTCGGCCTTCCGGCACCAGTGCGATGCCGCGATCGAGCTGCTTGCGCTCCGGGTCGCCGCCCACGGGCCGGCCATCGAGCTGAACCCCGTCGGGGCGTGCGCGGACCGAACCGACGATCGAACGAAGCAGCGTCGATTTGCCCGCACCGTTCGACCCAATCAAGGCCACTGTTTCCCCTGGCTTGACCTCGAAGGTGAGACCGAACAACGCCTGGAAGAGTCCGTAGTACGCATCGAGTCGTTCAGTGCGCAACATGGTCCACCTCCTCGCCGATGTCGGAGCCGAGGTATGTGTCCCGCACGGTTTGGTCGTCCATGACCGACCGGGGATCGCCATCGCAGATGACGGCACCGCTTGCAAGCACCACAAGACGATCCGCTGCCGAAACCAGGGCGTGCACCAGATGCTCGATCCAGAGAACGGTGACGCCGCTCTGATGAATCGTGACGATCAGCTGCAGCAGCTGCTGCATCTCGCCGTCGGTCAGCCCTCCGGCCACCTCGTCGAGCAGCAACAGGCGTGGCTGCGTGGAGATCGCACGCGCGAGCTCGAGGCGTTTTCTCTGAAGCAGCGTGAGCGTGCCTGCCAGCTTGTTCGCCACGGGAGCGAGGCCGCAGCGTTCGATCGCGTCTACCGCCAATGCCTGTGCGGCACTCCCGTTCCCGCTGCTGCCGAAGGTCGCGGCGACCAACGCGTTTTCATAGGAAGTCATGCCTTCGAACGGCTGCGGAATCTGGAAGGTGCGCCCGATGCCCGCGCGGCACCGCTGCGCCGCGTCCAGCGTGGTGACGTCCATGCCGTCTAGAAGCACGCTGCCGCTGTCGCAGCGCGTGCTTCCGGAAATGAGCCCAAACATGGTGCTCTTGCCTGCGCCGTTGGGACCGATCACGCCGATGAATTCGCCCTCCGCTACGGAAAGCGAGAGCTTCGGGATGACGATCATGTCGCCGTAGCGCTTGGTTGCGTCACGCAGTTCGAGCAGCATGGCAGTTCTTCAGGCCAGCTTCAGGAGTTCGAACTTGCGCTGCACGGGAATCTCGGGCGCAGTCTTGTTGTTCGTGATGAAGAGCTCCGGCTTGCCTGCGGCGTTCACTCGCCATTGCCCCCCGACGACGCGTATCTTGGAGACGTTCTTGATGCCGCTCGATGCGAAGTCGAGTCTGCCGATGATGGTGTCGTGTTTCATCACGCGCACAGCGTTGGCCACCTTGACCGGGTCCTTGGGGTCGCCACTGGCCTTGAGCGCCTGGATCCCAGCTTCGAACAGCGCGTGAACCACTCCCAACGGCTGCGTCCACTCGCGCTTCGTGGCGGCGGTATAGGCATCGGCAAACTGCTTGGCCGTCTGGCCGGTGAGGCTCGACTTGAACGGGTAGGCAGGCGTCCACCAGATCTCGGTGGACATGCCGTCGGCGCGCGGGCCGAGCGCAGCGACCCCGCCGGGGAAGAGCAAGGCCTTGGCCACAGTCGCGACCTTCGGCTTGAAGTTCATCTGTGCGGACTGCTTGACGAACGAAGCCCACTCGGGCGGATTGAACAGGCCGGTGACGATCTCGACGTTGTCTTTCTTGAAGGCCTGGATGTAGGAGGAAAAGTCGTCGGCACCGGCGGGGAACCGGCCGATGTCCACGACCTTGTAGCCAGCCTTGGCAAAGGCCCCGGGCATGCCAAGCTTCATGTCGCCCATGGCATTGCCCGGCACGTCGTTGCTGAAGACCGATCCGACGACCTTGTTCGACGGCACGTCGGACCAGATGTCGAGGTACACGTCGGCGATGTCTTCAAGGCCCCAGAAGAAGTGGAAGACGCTCTTGAAGCCCTTGGCCGGATCGCCCTTGAGGGGAAACAGCCAGGCTTGCCACGGACCTACCGTCGAGATGCAGGGAACGCCATTGAGTTCGCATTGCTGCGATGCGTTGGGACCGATCGACACCTGCGCCAGCATGAGGTCGATGTTCTCCTTGTTGATGAGCTCGGCCGCCAGGTTGGACTGCCGGTCCGGGCTGCTCTGGTCGTCGCGCGCCAGGATCTCGACCTTGTATTTCTTGCCGCCGACGGTCAGCCCGTCCACAAGCGACTTGCGCACCTGATCGAGGATGAAGTCATCGGCTTCGGCGAACGGCGAGAAAGGACCCGTCTTCGGGCTGATGTAGCCGATCTTGATCGTGTCCTTGTCGGCCGCCCAAGCCGAACTGGCCTGGCCAAGGGCCGCTACCGCGCCGAGCGCCGCCGCGCCGCGAAGCAACTGGCGGCGGTTGCCAACGAGGCCGGTGTCGCCGGCGTTCTGCATGTGAGTCGATGTCTTCAAGGTGCGCTCCGTTGCGGTTACAGCCCTCCGCGAAGGCCTGCCCAACTTTCCTTTTTTCCGGCACGCGCGACTTTGTTGGCCCGGCCGGAAAAGTTGACTGGAACGGCCCTTCGCAGGGGCTACAGATGCGCTCGGCCGAGGAGTCACCTAGGGTTTTCTTGGCATCAACCTTGCATGATTTCAATCAGACTCCGGACATCCGGATCAATGCACCAGGCCTGCGTTGCCCGGGCACCGAGCAAGTGCAACGTCAGCCCCAGGCGGGCCGCCATGTCGACCTCAACTGCCACCTCGATACTCGCTTCCACTGCCGACTTCGATCACCACGACAAATTCGGCTATTGGCAGGACGTCGTGTGCCGTGCGTTGGTCGATCTCGAGTGCAGGCCCATGGACGGCATGGCCTTCGAGGCGTCCGTCAGGGGATCGCGTCTTGAGGGGTTGAGCGTTGCCCAGATCGAAGCTTCCGCGCACCGTGTCGCCCGTCAGCCTTCGGCCATATCGCGTTCTGGCGAAGAGTCGCTGATTTTCAACTTCGTGCTCTCGGGCACAGCCTTGGCGGAGCAGGACGGAAGAAGCGTTGTGTTGACGGCTGGCGATGGCGCCGTCTGCGACGCACAGCGTCCTTATTCGCTCAGATTTGACGACGCGTTCAAGCTCATCACGATCAAACTTGCGCGTTCAGCCATCGCACACCGGGCCGCGAGCATTCATCGCATCACAGCGAGAAGCTTGGCGGAGTCGAGCCAGATGTGCCCGATCCTTTTTGGCTACCTGGTCAGTTTCAACAAACAGGCCTCGCTTCTCGAGCCAGCTACATCGGAAAAAGTGGTCAGGAACTTCACCGAACTGCTGGCTGCCGCCTTGGACGAAGTCATCCTGGCCTCGCCGCTGCCGCTCTCGGAATACCGGGCAACCGCATTGATGCGCGTGAGGGACTTCGTGGAGCGCCATCTCGACGTGTGCGAACTTGGCACGTCGATGGTGAGCACTGCATTGAATTTGTCGCCGCGCTATATCAACAAGTTGTTCGAAGCCGAGAACACCTCCTTGACGCGGTACATCTGGCGCCGGCGTCTGGAACGTGCAGCGTCCGACCTGCAAGATCCGACGCGCGCCGGTCTCGGTATCTCCGCGATCGCGATGGCGCACGGGTTCAACGATCTGAGCCACTTCAGCCGGGCATTCCGGCAACGGTTCGACCTCTCGCCCCGCGCGTACCGCGCAAGCGGTGCCGCCTCGACCGCCTGAGGCGTCACCGTCCGCCCGGCGAGCCAGACAGATCGCGCACTGTGCTCGCGCCGAGCAGGGTCATGCTGCGGACAAGTTCGTCGGCCAGGATTTTCAGGACGGCCGCAGCGCCCTGTTGCCCGCCCGCCGCCAAGCCGTAAAGCGTGGGCCGACCCACGAACACAGCCGTCGCACCCAGGGCCAAGGCCTTTGCGACGTCGCCACCACGACGAATTCCGCCGTCCATGAAAACGGGGATGCGTCCGTCGACGGCACGCACGACACGCGGCAGCGCCGAGATCGCCGAAGGCGACGCATCGTTCTGGCGACCACCGTGGTTCGACACGATCAGGCCGTCGATGCCATGGTCGAGCGCCATGCGTGCGTCGTCCGCATGGAGCACGCCCTTGAGAAGGAGAGGCCCCTTCCACAGTCCACGCAGCCAGGCGAGGGATTCCCAGACGAGCGACCGGTCCATGGCGCGAGCCAGCAACGCCGCCTGCATGCTGGTCGACCCCGCGCCGCTTCCGGACGACGTCAGATTGGCGAAGTCCGGTGCGCCGCGCGGGGCCATCCGAAGCGACCACCTGGGGTGACTCACCAGGTCCCAGGCTAGGCGCGGTGTTGGCCGGAACGGCATGCGGAATCCGTTGCGCAGATCGAGTTCGCGGTTGCCGCTGACGGGAACGTCCACGGTCAGCACCAACGCCTGGTAATCGTCCTTTTGGGCACGCTCGACGATCTGGCTCGCCATCTCGCGGTGCATGACGTACAGCTGCATCCACTGCATGCCGCCCGAAGCGGCTGCGCGCACATCCTCCAGTCGCATGTTGGAGGCGGTCGACAGTGAAAAAGGAATCCCCGCACCAGCGGCCGCGCTCGCCAGCAGGCGGTCGCCCTCGGGCCGAACCAGGCCGTTGAGCCCGGTAGGCGCAATGCCGAAAGGCAATGCCCATTTCCGGCCGAAGACCTCGACCGACGTATCGACCTGCGTGGTGTCGCGCAACACGCGCGGCGTGAGCTCGATCGACGACAGATCCTCTGCGTTCCGCCGCATGCAATGTCCATCGTCGGCAGATCCTTCGATGTAGTCATAGACGAATCGCGGCAGCACCGAACGGGCTCGGCGCCGATAGTCTTCGATGTTCAACAACATGAGAGTTACCCAAGGGTCCAGTGAGCGTGTCTTGTATCGATGCGGCGTCAGGCGATGGCGCGCATTTCCGCGAGGCGCACGAGCGACAGCAATGTCTCCGTGACAGGCAGTTTGATGCGCAGGCGATCGGCTGCCGCCACGACCGCGCAATTGATGCTCTCGACCTCGGTGCGGCGGCCTGCCAGGATGTCCTGCAGCATGGATGGCTTGTGGCCGATGTGTTGCGCGATGGCGCTCGCCACGTTGGCTTGGCATTTGGCAGGGTCCACGTCGATGCCCATCCGCAATGCGACGGACAGCACTTCCGTGACGACGTCGTTCGCAAGGCGACTGCCGTCGGGTACCTTGCCGAGCTCATCGACCGTGCATCCGGATACGGCGCAGATGCTGTTCAGTGCAGCGTTGAACGCGACCTTCTCCCAGATTGCCGCCCACACGGTGCCGTCCGAGGTGCAATCGAGCCCGGCTCTCGTGAGCATTTCGGACACTTGGGCAACGAAGGGCCGATCGATTCCATCAGACGCCATGAGCCGCACGACGCCCTTGCCGTGCGAGTGCACGTGGCCTGGGCCGACCAAGTCCGCCGGCCACGTGGTCACACCGATCAGGATGCGCTCCGGCGACGCGAACCCGGCGATCTTCTCGACATTGCCCAAGCCGTTCTGCAGCGACAGCACATGCACGCCCGGTCCGATCAGATGCCGCACCCCCGACAGGGCCGCACTGGTGTGCAGCGTCTTGGTGAACACCAGGAGCAGATCGGGAAGATCGGCGGCTTCTTCCGACCTTAGAGCCTTGAGCGCCGTGATCTGCCGGTCTCCGCTGTCAGTGGCCAGGCGAAGCCCTTTGGCGCGGACGGCTCCGATGTGCGCGTCGTTCACGTCGATCAGCGTGACTTCGTTGCCTGATTCGGCGAGCAAGCCGCCGAACAGGGACCCCATGGCGCCTGCGCCGACGATCGAGATTTTCACGATGGCTTCATCTGTGAAATGGTTGGCGGCGGCAACACACCGAGCAAGGTTTCCATGGACATCCCGATCCCGACCAGCTTGCGGTCGCTGCCAATGGGACCATCGATTGCCAATCCGACCGGCAGACCCGCGGGGGTCAGACCTGCCGGCAAGGTAATGCCGGGGATCCCGGTCGTGCTGCCAGGGTCGGTGTTGCGGATCGTGGTGCCGAACGTGTCGACGAGCGCGCCGCCATTGACCGAAATCTTCGAAGATCCGTTCACCGGATCGATCACGGGAGCCGGCACGATCGTGGTAGGGAAAATCATTCCATCCAACCGGTTGTCCGCGAAATAGCGGGCATAGAGCGCTTGCATGCGCGGACGATGGATCCTGATTGCAGCGTCGTATTCGGCGCCGGCGGCATCGCTCATCACGGCGCCCATGGCGCCCTTGACATCGGGACTTGCGACTTTGGCGCCAATGTCTGCTAGCGTGATTCCTTTTGCGCCGGTCGCCACAAGGTACTTCGGGATGTCTTCGTGCGCTTCATGCAAAGCAATCGGGAACGCCGCCTTGCTGTTGAGCTCGGCCAGACCCACCGTGTCGACATCGACCAGGACGATACCGGCCGAGAGCAATCGCGCCTTCGCGCGCTCCATGACTGCGGCCACCTGCAGGTCCATGCCCGACCAGAAGCTTGCAGGGACACCCAGACGCAAGCCAGACAGAGGCACCGGTGTCGCAACGGGCGACCCGCTCATGACGGCGTCGAGCAGCGCGACATCTTGCATCGTCCGGGCTATCGGCCCGATCGTGTCGCGCGTATGGCTGATCGGGAGAACACCGGTACCGTCGTAGCGCCGGTCCGGCCCCCCGTTTCCTACCGAAGGACGCAGGCCGGCCAGTCCACAGAACGATGCCGGGATTCGCACCGAGCCACCGGTGTCGGTGCCCAGGCCGGCCGGCGCGATCCGCGCGGCGACCGCAGCTCCCGTGCCACCCGAAGAGCCGCCCGGTACGCGCGCGGTGTCGTAGGGGTTGCGCGCAATCCCCGCGAACGCGGAGAGGTTCGTGTTGGTGGCGCCGAACGCAAGCTCGTGCATGTTCGCCTTGCCGAACACGATGACGCCCGCATCCAGCAGCTTCTGGAGGGTCGGTGCATTGGCGGTGGGGCGAAGCTCGCGCAGCGCGAATGTTCCCCCCGTGGTCGGCAGGTCGCTTGTGTTGATGTTGTCCTTGACCACGATCGGCAAGCCCGCCAGAGGCGGCAGTTTCTCGCCACGGGCGCGCTTGGCATCCACGGACTTCGCCGCCGCGAGGGCCCCAGCCTTGTTCAGCGTGATGAGGCTGTTGAGATGGGACAACTCTTCGGCCTGGGCAACAAGCGTTGTCACATACGCCTCGGCTGAAAGTCGACCGGTGCTGATGGCCTCCACCGCCTGCGATGCCGTCAAACCAAGTTGATCGGCCTTGGACAGACCGCCGAGCGATGTGGAAGCGCAACCACTCATAACGCCGCCCAGCAACGAGGAGGCAGTGACAGCGCTGGAAACTTTCAGAAAGCCTCGACGTGAAGATTCAATGGACATTGGACACCTATGGAAGTTGATGGACGGAAACCTGGAAGTACTCACGAGCGCTCGGCATTGCCTGGCGCTCAGGGTGTGCAGCGCCAACGATTGGCTGCCGCCGAAAAGCCGGCGTTCCGGGAGAGGTGCTCTCCGGGGCTTCCCCGACCTTCGATTGCTTCCGCCTCTTGATGGCGGTCGTGCACGAATCAGTCGACGAGTTCCTCGAATGGCAGCCCGACGTAGTTCTCCGCCAAGGCGGTCGATGCAGCGCGCGAGCCCGTGACGTAGTCGAGTTCCGCGATCTGCACCTTGTGCTGGAAGTCATCGGCACCCGGGAAGCGATGCAGCATCGAGGTCATCCACCAGGAGAAGCGCTGCGCCTTCCAAATGCGTCGCAGCGCGGTGTCGCTGTAGCGTTCGAGAAGGTCTTCCCGGCCTGACTTGTAGAACTCCGCGAAAGCACGAGCAAGAACCCGCACGTCGGCTACTGCCAGGTTCAAACCTTTGGCACCCGTTGGAGGGACCACATGCGCAGCATCCCCTGCCAGGAAAAGACGGCCGTACTGCATCGGCTCAGTCACGAAGCTGCGCATCCCGACAACGGTCTTGCTGAAGATCTCTCCGTCGATGGGAGCCCAGCCGTCGCGAGTTGCCAGGCGCGCGCGGAGCTCGCTCCAGATGCGGTCGTCCGACCAGTTCTCGATCTTGTCCGTCGGCTCGCATTGAAGGTACATGCGCTGCACTTCGGGCGAACGGGTGCTGACGAGCGCAAAGCCGCGGTCGCTCAGTGCGTAGATCAACTCGTCGGATGAGGGCGGCGCCTTGCAGAGGATGCCAAGCCAGCCGAACGGATAGAGTCGCTCGAAGCCCTTCAACACACCTTGTGGGATCGAGGGCCGGCTGACCCCTTGCGTGCCGTCGCAGCCGGCAACGAAATCGGCCTCTATGGTTTGCAGTTCGCCGCCGGGCTGCCGAAAGCGAACGCTAGGCGACGTGGACTCCAGCCCATGCAGGCTCACGTCCGACACTTCGAACCGGATGTCGCCGCCCGAAGCCAGGCGCGCTTCCACCAGATCCTTGATGACCTCATGCTGGGCGTAGACCATCACGGCCTTGCCGCCGGTCAGCTGCGGAAAATCGATGCGGCGATCGATGCCGTCAAAACGCAGGATCGTTCCTTCA
Organism: Variovorax sp. OV084; assembly: GCF_900111625.1. NCBI lineage: Bacteria > Pseudomonadati > Pseudomonadota > Betaproteobacteria > Burkholderiales > Comamonadaceae > Variovorax > Variovorax sp. OV084. Next base: position 12,503 of record NZ_FOII01000028.1, read on the forward strand.
TGCCGAAAGCCCTCGCGTTCCATGCGGGCGCCCACACCGATCTCTTTCATGAGATCGACGGTGCCCTGCTCCAGCACACCCGCGCGGATCGTGGCCTCGATCGCCTCGCGGCTGCGCGTCTCCAGGACGATCGACTCGATGCCCTGGAGGTGGAGGATGTGGGAGAGCATCAGCCCTGCAGGGCCTGCTCCGATGATTGCGACTTGCGTTTTCATGACCTGGCCCTTCAGTCGAGGCGGATCTGGTTCTTGCGGATCACCGCGCCCCATCGGTCGCGCTCCGCACGCACGTAAGAAGTCATCTGCTCCGGCGTACCCGGCAATGCTTCGAGCGACAACGTTTCCAGCCGCGCCTTCACCGGCGTGGAGGCGAGCGCGGCCTGCAGCGTCTTGCTGAGGGCGGCGATGGTCTCGGGCGGGGTTCCCTTGGGAACGACCAGGCCCTGCCAGGCAGACGCATCGAAACCGGTCAGCCCCTGCTCGGAAAGCGTCGGAACGTCGGGGAAGTTCTTCAGGCGTTCCTTGCTGGCCACGCCAAGCGCCTTGAGCTTGCCCGACATCACGTACTGCTGGACCGTGGCGCTGTCCATGAGCGCGAAGGGAACCTGGCCGCCTACGAGATCAATGACCGCCGGTGCGCCGCCGCGATAGGCCACATGCTGCAGCGCGAGACCGGTGCGTTCCTTGAACAGCTCCGCGGCCAGGTGCTGGGGACTGCCGGCACCCGCCGATGCGAAGTTCGCACCGTTCGGGTTGGCTTTGGCCCACGCGATGAACTCTTTCAGGTTGTTGGCCGGGTTGCTCGGATGAACGACAAGCAAGAGCGGAAAGCGTGCAAGCATGCCGACCGGCATGAAGTCCCTCTCCGCGTCGTAGGGCAGCTTGACGAACAGCGCGGGATTGGCCGCCAGCGTGGCGAAGTCGGCGGTGAACATGATGTTCCCGTAGTCCCTGGATTTCGCAACATAGTCAGCGGCGATGTTGGTTGCGGCGCCAGGCTTGTTGCTCACGATAATCGTGCGCTTCAACGACTTGCCCATCTCCTCGGCAATCGTTCGTGCCACGGTGTCGGAGCCGCCGCCAGCGGCATAGCCGACAACCCATTCGATCGGCTTTTGATCTTGTGCAAGCGCGACGAAAGGCGCGACGCCCAGGCCGATCAGGGTGCAGGCGAGAAGCCGGCGGCTCATCGAGCAAAACTTCATTTCTTGTCTCCAGTTTTAAAAATCGGGATACAGCGGCTCGTTCACCTCGGCGCATCACCGAAGTGACATGGCGTCCGACAAGGACGCGTGTGCGCTTGTGCGTTTCCTAGAACGGGTATTGGCGCGGCGTGGTCTGCACGGTCAGCCAACGCAGTTCGGTGAAGGCGTCCACGCCGGCCTTTCCGCCGAAGCGGCCGATACCGCTGCCCTTGACGCCACCGAACGGCATCTGTGCTTCGTCGTGGACAGTGGGTCCATTCACATGGCAGATGCCCGACTCGATGCGCCCTGCCACCTGAATGGCTCGCGCCACATCCCGGCCGAACACCGCGGCCGCAAGGCCGTACTCGTTGTCGTTGGCGCAGGCAATGGCAGCTTCGACACCTTTGACGCGAACGATGCCTTTTACGGGGCCAAAAGCCTCCTCCCGGAAGATGCGCATTTCCGACGTGACGTGATCGAGCAGCGTCGCGGGCATCAGCGTGTCCTTCGCCTTGCCGCCGGTGACGAGCGTGGCGCCCTTGGAAAGCGCGTCGTCGATCAGTTCGTTGCAGCGGTTGACCGTGCCCATGTCCACCACCGAACCAAGCACGACGGGCCCCAGCCGCGGGTCGCCCAGCGGAAGACTCGCGGCCCGCGCGCCGAGCTTGGCGACGAATTCATCGGCGATGCTTTCGTCGACGACGACGCGTTCTGTCGACATGCAGATCTGTCCCGAATTGGCAAATGCCCCGAACACCGCTGCGTTGACGGCGGCGTCGACGTCGGCATCGTCCAGGATGACCAGGGGGGCCTTGCCGCCGAGCTCGAGCACAACGGGCTTGAGGTACTTGGCACAGGTGGCGGCGATGAGCTTGCCGACGTGCGTCGAGCCCGTGAAGTTGACGCGCCGGACTGCAGGGTGCGCAACCATCGCTTCGACGACCGCAGCAGCGTCGGCAGGCGCGTTGGTCACGAAGTTCACCACGCCCTTGGGGAAGCCGGCCTCTTGCAGCGCCTCGACGATCAACCCATGGGTGGCTGGACAGATTTCGCTGCCCTTGAGAACGACGGTATTGCCGCAAGCCAGGGGCGTCGCGATGGCACGCACGGCCAGGATCACGGGCGCGTTCCAGGGCGCAATGCCCAGAACGACGCCGGCCGGCTGCCGCACGGCCATCGCCAGATTGCCCGGTACATCCGAGGGGATGACCTCGCCGCTGATCTGGGTCGTGAGCGACGCGGCCTCCAGCAGCATGCCTGCCGCCAGGTGGACGTTGAAGCCTGCCCAGATTGCCGATGCGCCCGTCTCGGCGGCGACGACTGCGGCAAAGGCCTCTGCCTTGGCTTCCAGCGCATGCGATGCCTTCATGAGCAGCGCGCGGCGTTCGCCGGGCCCTGTGGTCGACCAGGTCTTGAAGGCCTCGGCCGCGGCATCCACGGCGGCAACGGCGTCTTCCGTCGTGGCCGCGGGTGCGGTGGTGGCCACGCTGCCGTCCAGGGGGTTGCGCCGCTCAAAGGTTGCGCCGTTGCGAGCGTTCGTGGGCTCGCCATTGATCAGCATCGAAATCTTCATCGGCTTGTCTCCGTAAGGTGGTTTGAAAGAATGCGTCGTCCGTTGGAACGGCGAATGATTGGCAAGGTCAGGCGACTCGAACCTCTACGACGCATGGCGTGTCACTGGACAAGCCTTCATCGAGTGCCTTGCGCAGATCGGCCGGATCGGTCACGCGCAATGCTGCGCATCCCATCCCTTTGGCCAGCGACTGGAAGTCGAGGTCCGGGAGTTCGGTGCCCTGCACGACATCGGTGGGCGAAAAACCGAATACCGGTGCGAAGTCCTGGAGTGCGGCGTAGCGGCGGTTGTTCAGGATCACGAAGGTGATCGGCAGCTTGTTCTGCGCCGCGCTCCAAAGCGCCTGGATGGAATACATGCTGGATCCGTCACCGATCAGGCAGACGACCCGGCTTCGCGGTTTGCCCAAGGCAACGCCCACGGATGCGGGCATGCCGTAGCCGAGGCCACCGCTGTCCATCGTGTAGAAGGTTTCGCTGCGTGTGAAGGGCAGATGGGCCTGCATCACCGGCCTTGCGCTCGGTGCCTCTTCGACCACGATGTCTTCCGGCCTTTTTGCTTCGGCGAGCGTTTGGAGCACGTAAGCCACCGACATCAACGGCGTCGGCTCTGCGCGGGGCGCGGCCTTTCTCGAAGGGGGAAGCGGACGGGCCTTCTTCGGCGGCAGGGCCAGCAGGTCGAGCACACCCAGCCGGATGCTGCCGACAGCCGAGATGCCGACAGGCGCCCAGGCTGCCGTATCGGGGTCCTCGGTCAACTGGCAGAGGGCCGCGCCGGCAGGCACATGGGGTCCCGCGCCTTCGACGTGATAAGCGAATGCCGGCGCGCCGATGGCCAGGATGAGATCGTGGCCCTCGAGCAATTCGACGATGCGCTCGCGCATTGCCGGAAGGAAACCGGCGAACAGGCGATGGTCTTCCGGAAAGCTGCAGCGCCCGGACATCGGAGCGACCCACACGTGTGCGTTGTGAGCCTCTGCCAGTGCGACGACTTCGTTCCACGCGCCGTCCCGGTCGGCTGCAGCGCCCACCACGAAGGCCGGGCGCTCGCTGGCTTCCAGCGCAGCCGAGATCCGGGCAATGAGTTCGGGCTGCGCGCGCGTTCGCGTGCTCACGACGCGGGTCGGAACCAACTCGGCGCGTTGGTCCCAGTCGTCGACGGGCACCGAAACCAGGACCGGGCCGCAAGGCGGAATCATGGCCAGGTAGTAGGCCCGGGCAATCGCAAGCGGCACGTCTTCTGCACGGGCAGGCTCGATGCTCCATTTGACGTAGGGCTTCGGCAGTTCGGTCGCCTGGGCCGAAGACAGGAACGGGTCGAAGGGAAGGATCGAACGCGCCTGCTGCCCGGCCGTGATCACCATGGGCGTGCGGTTCTTGTAGGCGGTGAAGATGTTGCCCATGGCGTTGCCCACGCCGGCAGCCGAGTGAAGGTTCACGAACGCAGCGTTTCGAGTCGCCTGCGCGTAGCCGTCTGCCATGCCGACCACGCAGGCTTCCTGCAGACCGAGGATGTAGCGGAAATCGCTCGGGAAGTCGCGGAACATCGGAAGCTCGGTCGACCCGGGATTCGCGAACACGGAGGTCATTCCGAAGCGGCGCATCAGGTCGAACACGGCCTCGCGGACGGTGATGGTGTTTGCTGGCTGCGTGGCCTTTGCGACGACGGCGTGCGGTACGGGTGCGGTCATTTCGTGCTCTCCTGCTGTGCACCGCGAACTCGCAATGCTGTCTCGATGGCGGGAGTGTGAAACCGCACACCCATCTTGAAAATTGCCTTTTCGAGAAAAAGTCATTACCGTCATGCATGACTTTTGATCTGCAACAGCTCGTCGCTTTCAACGCCATCGTCTCGTCGGGCAGCCTTGGGCGAGCCGCCGATGCGCTGAACATCACTCAACCTGCGCTGAGTCGCACGATTCGCAGATTGGAAGAGCAAGCCGGAGCACCGCTGTTCGAGCGCCATTCGAAGGGAATGCAACTTACCGATGTGGGCCGGGCGCTGCAGCCGCATGCATTGCTGCTGCAGCGCGAATCGGAGCACGCGAGCGAGAACATCAAGGCCATGCTCGGGCTGGCGAAGGGCACCATCCGCGTGGGTGCAGTTGGGAGCATCGCTTGCCTTGTGCTTCCCTTGGCCATTGGCCGAACTTGCAAGAAATGGCCGAACCTTCAGGTTCAGATCATCGAAGGCGTATGGGATCGACTGGCCGACGCGCTCGTCTCGCACGAGATCGACCTGGCGCTCGGGGTCGACACCGAGGACACGGGCGAGATCGTTGCGGTCAAGGACTGCCGATGGGAAGACACCAGCTACGTCGTCGCGGGCCGTCACCACCCGCTGCGCAAGAAACCGAAGCTGAAGCTGTCAGACACTCTGGCCGAGCGCTGGGCGATCCTTCCAAAGGGGACGGGACCGTTCGAGCACATGAAGAGCGTGTTTGCGCGGCAGAACCTTGCGCTGCCCAACGTGGTCGTCGAGACCCGCTCGGTCATGGCGCTCAAGAGCTTGATCGGCCACTCGGGTTTTCTCGGGTGGATGCCGGCGCCGATGTACGACGCGGAGCGAAAGGCCGGGCTGATCGATGCCCTCGATATCCCTGGCGCAAGCGACAAGAGGATATTGACAGCCTTCCGGAGGCGGGCGGGCATGCTGCCGGGTCCTTCGACCAAGCTTCTAGAAGAGCTTCGTGCACTGACAGCGGCTTGAAGAAGCATCAAGTGAAAAATGCTGAGCGGCGCCCGCACGTCCCGATTGGTCCCCCTCAAAGCCAGCAACTGCAGACGCCTAGAAAGATGTAGCGTCAGGTGGGGTTGGGCGTCCCGCAAAAGGCCTCTTTCGTCTCGTGGCAACTGCAATCGATGCGCCGACGTAGCCGCCGCCGAACTTCATGCTCTTCCAGGTGGAGGCCTAGGCGGATGCGGGTTCAAACGCGGTTGCAGGTGCAGTGGCGGGTGTGCCTGCAACGAGCGCTGCTGTCGACGTGCCCGACGACTCACCACCACAAGCCGCGGCCCATGTGCTCAGCAGAGCCGATCGCGATGAGCCGTGCACTATTCCAGTTGCAGGGGATCGTCGAGGGAACCGACGTTGATCGGTCAACGGACACCTCACTTTTCTTTTTTTGGAATCTGGTGACATTTTTTGTCATCTATGTGTAATTTTGCAAACGCCGCAAGAGCCGATTCACGTAGATCGTCGCCGCGCGGGCCGTTAAAAAAAGCTCGATGCGTCGCCCGGATCGATGCGCCGGTAATCGCGCATCGGGCTCACTGCGGCCTAGAAACGAACAGCCCAAGTTCGGAAATAGCCGTGAAAGCGCTGTCGCCGTTGTTGGCTGTGATGTTCAGCCGGTAGTAGCGATACGAGCCCGGATTCGCGACCGCGTAGGTCTTCAACTCGAAGCGTTTCTGGTTGCTTTGCGTGTCGAGCGTGGTCCAGTTGGAACCATCGTTGGAGCCCTGAAGCTGCCAGTTCTTCGGATCACGCTCGACGAGATTGGCGTCAGGCGTGCTGGTGACCGAATAGCGCAGGACGCGCTCCGTATGGCCGAGGTCATACTGCAGCCAGCCAGTTACGCCCGCGTAGAGCCATTGCGAGTACGTGTTCAGGTCGAAGGCGCGCTTAGCGTTAGTCGCGTTGCCTGCACTGTCGTTTGCGGCGCCGCCGGTCGCGACGTTCACCATCGAAGGAACCGGCGTGGCACTGTCGGCAGGAGAACGACCGCTCGTTCCGGCGGAGTTGCTCGCCGTGACGGTGTAGTAGTAGGTCGTGCCATTGACCACGGAAATGTCCGTGTAGCTGCTGCCCGCGACGCCCGACGCGATGGTTTCATAGGGCCCGCCGCTGAACTCGGAGCGGCCGATCGTGTAGCCGGTGGCCCCGAAGGACGCCTGCCAGCGCAGCGGTACGGCCCGATCACCCGGCGAGGCCAGCAGCATGGCGGGGGCCGAGGGGATGACCCTCGGCGCACCACCGTCGCCGCCGGTGATCTGGACATTGCTGAAGACGCTGTTGTTTAGCTGGCTTGTGACTGACGAGACCACCAATCCGACATAGACCGTGTCGGGAACGGGGGCGTCGATGCGGCCGACATCGGTAGCGGCCCAATTGGTGCCATCGGGCGAAACATAGCCGGTGATGATGTTGCCGATGCGCTCGAGCTTCACCCAGTAAGTGAGCCCGGAGCTAACAACCTTGTTCGCGTAGTTCGAGCCGCCATAAACCGCCAGTTTGGTCATGTTCTGTAAGACTTGACCTTTGTAGTTTGTCGCCATCCAGGCGCGCGGGGCGCCTGGATCCAGGCTTGTGCGCATCATCACGCCCGCCACTGCGGACGGGTGGGTGTTCTCGAGCGACTCGACTTTCGCGATGATGGCGCTGTTGCCGGTGAGGGCCTTGTAGGCGAAGTGGCAACTGTCGCGTTCGCCCCAGATGTCGTAGCCTGCCCCAGCCACGTTCCATTTGCCGGCGGCGTATGTGGCCGAGCCGGCCGGGCTGGCGCCCCCGATGTCAGCACTGCTGAACCCCGAGGTGATCGAGGTGGTCGAGGGAATGGGCAGTGCCGGCGGCGGCGTCGCCTTCGATATGTCGGAATTCTTGAGGAACATGAAGCTGGAGTCGCTCAGGGGCATCCAAAGGCGCCTCTGAGCGATGAAGGGTGCCTGGAGGCCCTTGCGAAGGACGTAGGCGCCGTAAATCTGGGTCAGCGCCACGTTCCCACCATTGGCGCCCTGCCAACCGTGCCCGGTGCGGTCGGAGGGGTAGTACGCATCGGTGGTGCCGAACGGAAGCGCTGCCGTGGGTACGAGCTCGTTCACCCGCGCGAAATACTCACCCGCCGCCAGTAGACGGTTGTCAAGGTCGGAATAGATGTCGATGCCTTGGCTCCAGAGCGCCTCGGCAAGCATGGTCAATGACTTGAGCTGCCCATAGGCATGCCCCTGGTCGCGCAGCGAGTCGCCGAGCATGCCGATGTCATTGGAGTTTCGCAGCCCGATGTGGGCCAGTGTGCGGGTCTGATAGACGACCTTGTCCAATGTCTCGATGTCGTCGTTGTAGATCGCCATCAGCCCCAGCGCGACGAGGGACAGTGCGCCCTTGTTGGCGGCGCCGAACGAGCTTTCGCCATAGGGGTTCGCCCCCGGCATCAGGACATCCTTGAAGTACTTCTTCACCGTCGCCGTGTCGGCCTCCTGCCAGCCCGGCCACGTGGCGCGCAGGATTTCCGCACCGCCCACGAACTGGAGCGCGTAGTCGCCCAGCTCGAGCATCGACTCTCGCCCCGAGAACTCGGTCTGGGTGTTGGCCCACGCCAGCAGCATCTCACGCGCCTTCTCCGCGTACCGGTCATCCCGAGTGAAATACCACATCCGCGAGAGATTCCAGATCGCGACCATGTCGTTGCGCCAGGCCCCGAGGTTCTCATCAGGGGCGCGGCTCACCTTCGTGAACGGGCCATACCTTTCGTAAGTGAGCCTGGACATGGGACTGCTCGCCAACTGGTCGTAGCCGGACTTCCATGGCTGCTTGCCCAGATCGACGTATGCCTTGACCGTCTGGAGATCCGAGAGCGTGAGCCCAGCACCTGGATGCTTGATGACTCGGGCTACCGGGGTGTCGCCCGGGGCCGCGGGGATTTCGGGGGTGCCTCCAGTGGCGGAAGTCTCCGGAGTGCCTCCCGCGACAGCGGGAACCTCTGGGGTGCCTCCCGAGACAGCGGGAATCTCTGGGGTACCGTCCGCGACAGCAGGGACCGGAGCGCCCGCCTGGAAACTTCCCGAATTTCCGCCCCCGCAACCCGGGAGCACGACGGAGCTCAACATGAGCAACGCAGCAGCAAAATTGGTTTTATCAAACATAGGAGCCGTAGTTCATGTGCGGAAAAGTCGCGGAGCCCAGAACGAGCCGCCAGCTTCCTTGGTGCGCCGATTTCTTCGATAAGCCCGCGAGCCCGCCTGTGCTACCGCCACTTTGGCCGGCGCCATTGCTGCCGTGACTGCCATTGCTGAGACCGAACAGGCAGGCCAGACTGCCGACGCTTGATTCTTGCTTTTTAAATGCATTGAAAATCGAGATGCACTCACTCGCTTTTCAGTGGAATGGCAATGTTCTCTCCCCGTGCGCACAGCCTCTGAACGCTATGCACCGGAGGCCGGCACCCAATCCGGATGACTGAGCCTCTCCACAGCCATGTCGGCGAACGCTGTTACCGCCAGCGGGCGCTGCTGGCGACTGGGATAGACAATGCTCAGCCCCGCGGCCGGCCCGCGCGTACTGCGGCAGCACCCGTACCAGTCTGCCCGCCGCGATGTCTGATGCAGTCAGGACCGACGGCAGCGCCGCGATGCCAAGGCCAGCGCACGCGGCCTTGCGTAACACCTCTTGTGCGTTGCTGTTGAAACGCCCGCTCACGCGCACCACCTTCTGCATGCCATCCATGTCCTGCAAGTGCCACGTGGCGCCGCCAGCGGTATTGGACTGCACCACGCACTCATGCTCGCGCAGTTCTTCCGGGTCAGTGGGCATGCCATGCGCAGCCAGGTAGGAAGGGCTGGCGATCAGTTCGCCATGGCTCGCGAAGATTCGCCGGATCACATTACTCGAATCCTGCAAGGCCCCCCCGCGAAATGCGACATCGAGGCGATCGGCGATCAGATCGACCAAGAGATCACTGAGAACGAAGTCCAGGCGCACAAGTGGATGCTTGGCCAGAAACTCCTCCACCCATTCCATCCGGAAAAAGCCGAAGAAGCTGGTTGGCGCAGCTACGCGCACCGTGCCGCTGGGCTCCGCGCTGTCCGCCACATGCAGCTGACCGGCTTCGATGAGTTCGTCGACTGCCGGGCCGCATCGCTCATGGAAAGACTCACCCGCGCTCGTCAGCGTGAGCTTGCGGGTCGAGCGCTGCATCAACCGCGTGCCCAAGCGTGCCTCGAGCTGCTGGATGCGCCGGCTCACCGTCGCGGAAGGCACGCTCAACCGTCGTGCGGCCTCGGCAAAGCTGCCGCAGCGGGCCACTTGTACGAACATTGCTACTTCATTCAGATCGAGCACGAAAATTCTTTCTGCTGTTTTCCCTATCCGCGCCGAAGTAGAAGTTAGCCACCGTCCATGCCGGACACCCCGTCAGTCCAGATCGTTGCCGCCGTCCTATTCGTCGGGCTGGCCCTCGTCCACGCCGCTGGTTGCATTCGGCTCTTCCACGTATGCACGCATGCCCTCCACGCGTGCATACGTGATGGGCCAGGCGGCTGCCGGCCAGCGGGCGAGTGAACGGCCCCAGGCGGGCGACGACCAGTAGGTCGGCCGCAGCGTCCTGGGCGAGACCGATCGCCGCCCACGCGAGCCCAATAGGCTTCACGAACACGTGTAGCTCGCGGCTGTGTTCGGGTCACCGCTGGTGTAGGTCGCCTTCTTCGGGTACACGCAGATGGGCCGGCTCTTCGTGACGGCACCCGCGCTGCTCTGAAGTGTGACCTGATCGGGCGCCACGCCGTTCTCGACCCAGTTCGTCAGCAGGTCATACATCTGCGTCGGCGTGAAGTTCGGGGGCGCTGCAGCCGGGTTCGAAGTGCCATTGGGCGTGCCGTGTCCCAGGCCCGGCGCGAGGTACAGCCGGTAGAAGTTTTGGACGCTGGCGAGCCCGCCCATCCGGGCCGCGACGCGGTTGTAGTAGTTGACCGTGCCCTGCGGCATGATCAGTTCGTCAGCCAGGCCATGCCACGCGAGCATCTTTCCGCCGCGATTTTTGAATGCCGAGAGGTCGGGGTTGTCGGTGTTGATGTTGCCGAACTCGGGCTGCAGCGCCACACCGCGATCGAAAGCGTTCGCCAGCTGCGCATATGACAGCGACCTCCACAGCGATTGTCCGTTGCCCGTCGCGTTCTTGAAATTGGGCTCGGCGATCATCGGATTCTGCAGTTCGAGCGCGACAAGATCGGAGGCGGTCGAGAACGGACCATTCGGGCTGGCGAGCCCATTGAAGTACCCGGGGAAATTAAACATCGCGGCGTACAGAGAAGTGCCACGCGTCAGGCCGAACCATCGGTGGGTTCCACTGCCAGGCAGCGTCGAAGTGGCGGCTTGCGCCCAGCCGTTGTCCGTTGCGGGCGAGGGCACGCTGCCGTCGCTCGTCATGCCGTACCAGATCTTGTTTATCGCTGTCGCCTGAGTGCTGGAGACGCAGTCTGCGGTGGCGTTGCTGCCGCCATCGGCCGTGCACAGCACAGCGGCATCAGTGGTCGGATCGTAGGTACACACGGATGGATCGAGAACGTAGCCCAGGTGCTTGCCGCCTACCACGTCGCATGCAGCGATCGCGGCGTTGGAGACGAGGTCCTGTTGCGCAATCGTGAGCGGCGTGCCGCCGAGGTCGCGTTGAAAGACGATTTGCGGGTACAGCTCCGCGGTGATGAAGCGGGTGAAGTTGACCGCTGGGTAGTTCGCGATGATTCCGTCGTAGTCTTCAGGATTGTTCTGCGCGAGGTCCAAGCCCTGAAGCCCGCCTTTGGAGCCACCTTCCCAGTACATGTACTTTGGCGCCGAGCCGTAGTACGCAGTGGCCAGCGCCTTCGTTTTCACGGTCTGCTCATGGATCGCGCGCGAGGCATAGTCGGTCCACAGCGTCTTGTTGATCGTGCCGTCGGGTTTCATCGCGAACGAGCCGTCGATGGTGCTGTGGCCAGTGTCCGTCAGCGACGACACCGCGCCCTCGCTCGTCGCGATACCCGCGGCATCCCAGAGAGCCGAACTCGCGATCGCGGTAGCCGAACCGGCCGCACCGCCCATCCAACCACCGCCACCGACGGCGTGCACGCGATTGTTCCAGTTGGCCTTCGCTGGCAGCCAGATCTCGATTCCGATGCCGGGCGATGTGGACGGCGCATCGGCGGGGCCAGGGTTGCCTGGTCCGACATTGAGCTTGACCATGCAAACGTCGTTGGCGGCCACAGGCGTCTGCGGAGTTGCCGCGCCGGCCAGCAGCAGCGCATCGCCCTTCTTGAACGACTTCACGGCCACCACCGTGGTGTTGGCATCGGGAGAGAAGCCGGTCTTCAGGGAGTCGTCGCACGTCAACAGCGATTGGGGGACCGGGGCTGCGTCGGGTGGGGGGATCGCGGCCGGGCCGGGTTGGGGGATCGCGGCGAAGCCGGAGCCACCGTTGCCACCGCAAGCGGCAAGCGCAGCGACTGCCGTGATGAGGAAGGAACGAAACAACAGGGCCAACACAGTCTCCTTGGAACAGTGACGTCGACCCGGCGTTATGAGGCGCTGCGGAGTGGACAGTGGAGAAAACGAAACTCGCGACATCTTGTTTCCTTTCAAAGAATGAACGATGTCCTGACATAGCTAGCAGGGATCGACTTACTCCTTCGCCGGTTCGTGACTTGGCTGCACGACTTGTAGCGCCCTATGCCTTGTGAGCAAGGCAATATTTTTTACGCTGCGTCGAACTGACGGGTTTGGGCAAGGCGCACAAAGCTTGGGCAAACGCGCACGTGCCCTATTCGCTGCGGTAAATCGCATCGCCGATCGTTGACCTCTAAATGATTGATGCCTAACGTGATGGATGTCGCTCGCTGAGGTGCCGCATTGAAACCCTGTGCGCAAAGGCGCCAGGGCAGCACGTCGTTTTTTCAACGAGGAGCTAGACAATGCAACGAAAACTTATCGCCAGTATTGGCTTGTCACTGATCGCAGGCGGAGCATCTGCCCAGTCCGCAGTGACCATTTACGGCATCATGGATGCGGCCGTAGAACATGTGACCGACGTGGGCGCCGGGGGCGAAGGATTAACTCGCATGCCCAGTTTGACAGGCAGCGTTCCTTCAAGGCTGGGCTTTCGCGGAACCGAGGATCTCGGTGGAGGTTTAGGCGCTCTGTTTACTCTAGAAATGGGCATCGCACCCGATAGCGGGAGCATGAACCAAGGGGGGCGTTCCTTTGGTCGGCAGTCATTCGTCGGCCTCGCCGGGCCTTGGGGTTCGGTGACCCTGGGCCGGCAGTACACCATGCTGTTCTGGTCCATCCTGGACGCGGACATTCTTGGGCCCAACATTTACGGCTCTTCTTCCCTCGACAGCTACATTCCCAACGCCCGCGCCGATAATTCCATCGCGTATCGCGGCACCTTCAGCGGCTTTACGGTGGGTGCGACCTATAGCTTGGGGCGAGATACCGTCAACGCCGGCCCCAGCCCTTCGGGTAGCAATTGCGCCGGTGAAAGTGCCACCGACAAGCAGGCCTGTCGAGAGTGGTCCGCCCTCATAAAGTATGACGCCCCCATGTGGGGTGCCGCGTTGGCGGTAGACGAAATGCGTGGCGGCGCCGGCGCCTTTGCGGGCCTGGTCAGAAGTGCCCTGAAGGACACTCGCCTGTCGGCCAATGGCTACGCCAAGTTGGGAGCGTTCAAATTGGGCGCTGGCCTGATCCGCCGAGACAACGAAGCCAGCGTCGCCGCGCCGCGCAGCGACTTGGCCTACTTGGGAGTCGCGTACACCGTAACCCCGCAGCTGGTAGTGGATGGTGAATTCTTCCGGTTGAAGTTCAAGGGCAACTCCAACAAGTCGACGATGGTCGCCGTGCGCGCCACCTACAACTTTTCAAAGCGGACAGCGGTGTACGCGACTGCGGGCCGGATCAACAACGACGGAGCTTTGTCGCTGTCCGTCAGTAGCGGCCAGGCCGCCAGCAATCCAGTCGCGGGCGGCAGCCAAACCGCAATTGCGATGGGCGTCCGCCACAGCTTCTAGGAAAGGTCTGAACTCGTGAACCCGATGTCAGCTATGCATGTTCTGCCCCAACCAAATGCCCAAGCGGCAAAGTAGCAAGTAATGGCCAGGAGCGTGAAGTGTCAGCGATACTCGATTCCCTTCTCGACGACGAACGCCGCGCCCAGTGCTGCGTTAACGATCGAGCCATGGCCATGGGTTGGCCCATCATCGCCAGCCAAGTCACCATCCAACCCGTTCAGCGCAACAGCAGACTGCATCGCACCATCGACCGTGTGATCCAGACCAAGCCAGACGCGCCGGGCATGAGAGCCGCGCTGCTCACTTAGCTGTGCTGAATCGAGCAACTCTGAAGTTGTTGTACCGGTACGGCCCACAATCGGCTGGAGACTGTCCGGGAGGCAACCTGGATGCACTACCGCGCAGTCTTGCTCGACCTATGCCTGCCCATCATGGACGGGTTTGAGGCGGCTGCCGTGCTAAGGCAACGCGCGCGTTTAGAGCCGCCAATGAGGTCAAGTGCACTGGTCGCCCCGTACACCGGAGCCGCCAGGATTGTGAAGTTGACCCAATATGGATTTCCACTACGAATCAGCTTCGACGAAGCGTATGGCCGCATCGTCGATCACCTTGACCATCGGACTCACTCGAATCGGATTCGCGCACACGACAATGCCGGCGCACGATCTGCCCTGGAAATCACGAAAAGCTGGTCGAGCAGCGAGGGCAAAACCTGATCGACAGCGCTGCGATTCAGCAAGATGATTCGGGACCAGCGGCCAAGGCCCGGCAGCTTGCGGTACTTAAGCCGAACGCCGCGTCTTCGGTAAGTACGCGCCGCGGCGCACACGGGATTAACTTTTGCAGAACTCTCCACAGCAAAAGAGAGACGGCAGCTACGCCAGATGACCACTATGGCAGCGGCTGGCTGGGATCTTGCATGTGTTTGGGCAACTCTAAAGCGCGGAAAAATGGAAGTCGTCTCGATGTCAACGCAAGCCATGGCGCCGCAACAGCGCGGCGACTGGTGGCGTAGCTCCGTGAGCAAGATGATCCATAAGGTGGACATCGGCAAGCTTTCGGCGCGGGATTTCTCGGCGTGTATTTCGGCGCGCCGCGACGGGCAGATCAGTTGCGCGGATTTCCTTAGCGGACCGCATGAAGTTTCTTGTCCGGGCGATTCCTTCTCGGACGCCGGTCGTTCAGGCTACCTGGTCAGCTGGCAGCTGGAGGGAGATGCGTACCTCTCTCACGGGGATTCTCGCAGCGTGCTGTCGCCGGGGAGCCTGGCAATTGTGGACGGCAGAAGATCGATGCGCGTGCGCTTTCCAGGCCCCGTACACCGCATTGTCGCGAGCTTGCCGGCGCGCGCCATCGAGGAGCGGCTGCCTACGCTTTTGCGCTCGCACTCGCTGCTGCTACGGCCAGCCGAGCCTGTTGCCAGCATGTTGATCTCGTATCTCAAGGAGCTTTCCAACCAAGAGTCGGCAGTCACCTCGGACGAGATGGCACTGATGGCCGATAACGTCTGCAACCTGCTCAAGATAGCCGCAACGCGGGCAGGCATCGCGACGGCCGAGTCCAGGGAAATCCGCCAGCAGGCGATCGCGCACTACATCCGGCAGCAAGCGACCGATCCCGAATTGTCGCTACAACGTGTCGCCGAGCATCTTCACATCTCGCCCCGGCTCGTGCAAAAGATCTTGCACGAGATGGACACGAATTTTTCGACAGTGTTGATGGCAGCGCGGCTGCAAATGGCCGCCGAGAAGCTCATGCAGCTGTCTGACACGACGGTGGCCGAAATCGCCTATCGCAGCGGCTTCAATGACATCCCCCACTTCAATCATCTCTTCAAACGGCGATTCGGCCTGACTCCAAGCCAGTACCGGGCCACATCTGGCAAGGTCTCTTAGCAGCCAGTAGACCGCTCGTTCATAAGCGCGAGCAGCAAGCCATCTGGGCCCTGAAGCGCGTCCAAGACGCTGAAATGGTCCTGTCCCGCCACGGCAATAAGTCGACTTCGGTTACCGGCGCTGGCCCAGTGCTGGGCCATGGCTCGGCTTTGATCCTGAAACGCGGGGGTTTCGTCACCCCCCACCAAAAAATAGCCCTCCGGAAGCTCGTTCGATCTCACCCGGTACAGAGGCGAGCAATCGTGCGCGTCCAAATGGTCCAGCACCAGCTTTTGATTAAGTGAGGTGTTCACCAAGGGAACAAGGTCAAACAGACCGCTGATGCAGATGACGGCCGACACCTGCGATTGCCATGCCGAAGACGTGTTCGCGGCAAGCTCGATCGCAAGATGAGCGCCGGCTGAGTGCCCGCACAAGAACAGCGGCAGGCTCTTGTGGCGGTCAGCTAGCGTCGCGATGAGCACGGGAACCGCAGCACGCACCGCCTCGGTGATCTGCGGAATCCGGACTTCCGGAGACAGCGGATAGTTGACCATGGCCACATTGAAACCGGCATCGGCCAAGGGCGGAGCAAGAAAACGGAATTGCGCCTTGTCGCGCGAGTGCCAGTAACCGGCGTGAAAGTAGAAGGCCGTGCCGCGCGCCACACCGACGGCAGGGCAGAGATCAAGAGTTTGCCGCTCATGCGGTCCGTACCGGAGATCCAATTGCCAGCAATTCGATGTCAAGGCTTGGACGTTGAGTGCGTCGAACCGGGAAAACAGGGAAGCAAAACTGCCGCGGAACTGTCCGGATACATACTGGTACTCGGTGTCGCCAGCGTGGTTCGGTCCCTCAGTTTGCAGACTCATCGGGTGCTCCGGGGGCTTAGGGTGTGAGTCTGCCGCCATTGAGGTGTAACACCTGGCCGGTCATGTAGCCGGATGCCGGTCCGGCCAGAAAAAGAATGGGCCCGACCACGTCGGCGGGCGTCGCTACCCGTCCCAAAGGAACGGTTGCGACGTACTTCTCCGCCATAGCGTCGAACCAGCTTCGGTCCGCCTCGCCCTCGGCTTTTCCCGTGCCGCCGGCGAGAAAGTCGGTTTCCACTGCGCCCGGGGCGACGACATTGGCTCTCACGCGCGGCGCACATTCCATCGCAAGCGCCTTTGTGAGACTCACCAGACCGCCTTTGGACGATGCGTACGCCCCCATTCCCGGCATCACCTGATAGGCGAGGGAGGAGGCTACGGTGACGATTGCCGCTTGCTCACTCTTGCGCAGCATGGGCAGCAGTGCGTTGGCAAGCAAGTAGGCCGAGGTCATGTTCACAGCCATTAGATGGTTCCACTGATTCAGGGAAACCTCAGCGAGCGGGCGACGCGGCAAGATGGGATAGCCGCAAAGAAAAATGAACGAATCGACGCGGTCCCATTGTCTTGCGACATCGGCGACTGACGCTTCGATGGTGGCCGGGTCCGCAGCATCAAACCCGACATAGCGCGCCCCCTCGACTTTCGTGTCATCGCGAATGCTCTGCGGCAAATCCAGCACGATGACGTCAATGCCACTCGCCGCAGCTTGGGCGACCAACTCGCGCCCAATACCGCCGCAACCGCCGGCAACCACCATGCGCGAGGAACGAGCGGGTTCTAGACCATTTGCGTGGAGTGCCATTATTCCGCTCCTGGCAGATCGATGCCGTATTTGCCTGGACTGATGACGCCGTTGGGGTCCAGCGCCTGCTTGATGGCTTGGCATGCCCGCCGCAGGGAAGGCATCATCTGCTCCATGTGCAGATCTGCGTAGTCGGCCGGCGCACGGCCAACGCCGATGCCCCTTTTGGAGAATTCAAGTGTGAGTTCGCGATAGCAGGCATCCGCTCTTGTGTTCTCGCCCCGGTCATCCTTGTTCCAGACCAGGACGTGAAGACCGCGGGCGAAGCGTGCCGACGCCACGTGCATGACGATGTAGTCCATGCCATGCTTCTCATAAATCGAACGGCCCAATCGGTCGAGTTCCATCGCCTGGCTGCCCACCATGGGCGTGCCCGGAAGGAACCACGAGTTGCCGCTACCCGGACGCCACTGCAGCATGCCCAACTCGCCTGCGCTCGGCTCACCCGACATTGAATCGATCGCGATGCGAAGCGCTGGAATGTTCAATGCTTCATCATGCCCGATGTAGCGAGCCTTTCCGCTGCGCTCGAAGTGCCCGCGCACACGCGCGACCAGCGGCTCGATCGCCGCAGTTGACGCACCGTAGAACATGCCCGAGACCTGCCACGCGCCGAGCCCGTGCTTGCCTTGAAGTGCCTTGCGTGCGACGCCGGAGATGCTTTGTCTGCTGCCCTCCAGGTACTCCGGGTTGCGCTCGTCCGGCGCCATCGCATACAAGTCGTTGGCAATGCGAAAGAGCGACGGCACGAAGTTGGAGAGCTTCATCGGCCGGCACAACTCGATTATTTCCGCCAGATCTTCATCATCGGGGAACACGAAATGAAAGGACCGCGAGGCCGGCGGTCGCGGCATGAGCCACACGCCCACTCGCGTCACGATGCCGAAGTTCGATTGCGCGAACAGACCGTCCAAGGCCGGACCGAAGGAAAACTTCGACACGTGCCAGTTCACCAGCGATTCCGTGTCCAGGCTGCCGTCGCCGGTGCGGATCACCTCGCCGTTGCCGAGCACGACCTCCATGCCGCAGGTCATCCCGAAGTGATCGAAGTACGGCCCATAGCCGGCGCCTCGATCCATTGCGTTACCGACAATTCCGCCATGCGGCGGTCCCGAAGTGGCGGAGACCATCAGTTTGTCACCGCGGCGTCGGAGCTCGTCGCGCAGCATCTGGAAACTGACGCCAGGCTCTAGCTCCGCATAGCAGGTCTCTTCGTTGATCTCGCGGATGCGGTTCATACGGTAGCCGAGATCGACCACCACCTGTCCCGCACGTGCCGGGGCACGCGAACCCAGGCCGATGTTGTTACCCGTGCTGATCGGATAGAGCGCGACGCCAAACTCGTTGGCGGCTTTGACAATGGCAACCACCTGGGCCGTTGACTCAGGGAATAGAACAGCGGAAGGCGCTCTTGCCTGCCCGGGCAGGGTGTGCTCTCCGTAACGCACCAGTGTCTCGGGCCGCTGGTCGACCCATTGGTCACCCAAGTCGCTGCGGACCTGGGCCAGGAAGTTCTGTATGTTTTTCATGATTGGATTACTGCTGGAATGAGGGCCTACCAAACGCCCATGTCTTTCGACGTCTTGCCCGGAGAGAAGTGGATGGGTTGTTCAGATGACGAAGCGAGCGACTCATCCACCACCTCGTCAATTGCAATCTCCTCGAGGCTAGCGGTTCGCAATGACAGAGGCGCTGGCCCGCCATAAGCCCAGTCGAGCAACTCCACCGTGTGTACGATCGGCGTGGGGCTATGTAATCCAATCTGCGTGATGCAGCCGATGTTGCCAGCCGCCACGATCTGAGGGTGAGTGCTTGCCAAGTTTGCTGCCTTGCGCTGGCCAAGCTGCCTGGCGAGGTCGGGCTGGAGCATGTTGTAGGTTCCGGCGGAGCCACAACAGAAATGGGCCTCCGGCACATCGGAAACAAGATAGCCGGCCTTGAGTAAAAGCGCCCTTGGCGGCTGCGTTACCTTCTGCACATTTCGCAGAGAGCACGCATCGTGGTAGGTCACCCTATGGCGTCGGGGTGTCGTCGGGGCAGAGACTCCGATACGCATGAGCCACTCGCACACGTCGACCGCAATGGCGGCTACTCGGTGCGCGCCCTGCTCGAAGTCGGGATCGCCCTTCAACAGATGGCCGTAGTCCTTCACTGTGGTTCCACAGCCCGATGCATTGACGAGAATGGCGTCGAGCCCGCCTCGATCGAGTTCATTGAGCCAAGCGGCAACATTCGCCCTGGCGAAACTGCGAGCGGCTTCCTGGTTTCCCATGTGCAGGTTGAGGGAGCCGCAACAACCAGCAGCTTCTGGCATGACGACCTCGCAGCCGAAGCGAGTCAGCATGCGAATGGTGGCCGCATTGATGTGCGGCGCAATCTCGGGCTGGACGCATCCTTGAAGCAGTGCGACCCGCCATCGGCGAACGCCTACTGCCGGGTAGCTGCGTTGTCCGATGGCGTCTGCCGGATCGGATGATCTTGGGGGCGGCAGTAGCTCCAGCAGCGGCCGCACTGCCGGGGGCATCCAGCGGCCGAAACGCGCCGCGATCCGACCCAGGCTGAGCGCTGCCTTGAACAGGTTCCTGCGCGGGAGCACGAAGCCCAAGGCACTGCGTAGCAACCTCTCAGCCAAAGGGCGCCGGTACGTCTTTTCGATGTGCGCGCGTCCCACGTCGATTAGATGCATGTAATCCACCTTGACGGCACAGGTTCCCATGCAGGACATGCAGGACATGCAACGGTCAAGGTGCTTCACTGTCTTCGGCGATGGCGCCCCGCCAGATTCGAGCATCTCCTTGATCAGGTCGATACGGCCACGCGGACCGTCGTTCTCGTCGTGCAGCAGAACGTAGGTCGGGCAGCCGGATGTGCAAAAGCCAAAGTGCTGGCAACTCTGCAGGATGTCGGCGGCCTCCGCGATTTGCGGTTCGGCCAGCTGAGTTTGTGTGAAATGAGTCTTCATTGTCTGCCGCGTACGCGACGAATTCCGTCCGTCGCATCTGTGCTTCTCCCAAGCTTCGTGTGCTGCCCTGCCTGTGCTGTGGCTTGGGCAATGCCTCGGTGAGACTTTAAGAACTGCGCGGCCTACCCGCGTATGAGTGCCGTGCACGAATGTTGGAGAAATGCGCACGGCTACCCTGCCCCGTGTTGACCATCGCTAGATTAAATAGTCGCGATACGCGCCCGGGATGGTCCATTGCGGCATGTTGGGGTTTCAGCGACATCCCCGACTTCATGAAGGCTTCACGGCGGCTTTCGGCAGCACGCCATCCGGCTACCGCCGCATGCGGCGAGAAGCTGGTCGACGGGAATCAGGCTCGGCCGGCCCTACGGCACCGCCGTGGGACGCGCTAGGGTCAGAGGCCGGCGAGATTCAACAGGAACCCGGCTTAGAACGGGTGCATCCATTTTTTTTTCGACCGGGGGGACTGGAGGTCTTCAGGAATTCAATCCGGCCGGGCTTTTCATTGCGTCCCATCGGTGACGCCTTCTCCAAAACTGTTGCTCTCCCGCCGTAGATTCATGTCGCGTGAGTTGTACGACATTGCCGCGAGCGTGATCGCCCGCGCATTTCAGTCCTGAGGGGCCAGCTCAACGCGCAACCCTGCTAACACTGGCAGCAACACGATTTGGCAACTCAGGCGCGACACGCCTTCGCGGTAGTGGTCTGATTCGGACAGCAGATCAATTTCGTCCTCATCAGGGAGGCCAACCGGCGCGGAGCCTTCGCCGATGTACACATGGCAGGTGGCGCATGATTTCGCTCCGCCGCATGTAGCGGCCACGGGCAGCCCCTGGTTCTTGAGGGCATCCATGAGCGTGAGGCCCTCGGTACCTGCAAATTGGCTGACGCGACCTCTCCGATCGGTGACTTCGATGGCTATATCGACCATAAGGAACTCTCAAAATACTAAACAAAATTTACAGGACTGATTCGCTCACCGTCCGGCCCAATCGGACGTCGCGCAAACTGACAAGCGGGTCGCACAACAATGCGAAGGCGAACCTGCGCCTCTCAGCGATCATTTTTTTGGCCGCCGCAAAGTCAGCTGACGCGTTGACGCATTGAATCGCCGTGAGGCGATCGGCGTTCTGATAAATGACACTGAAGCGTCCACTCTGCGGATCGCCGCGCACCAGCTCGGTATCGCCTGACAAAGGCAATCCCGCCATCTGCAGCTTGATGTCGAACTGATCCGACCAGAACCACGGCACTTCGTCGCGTCCCGCAGGCTGACCCAGCATTGCAGCCGCCGCCCGCCGGGCTTGCAGTGTGGCGTGCTGCACCGACTCCAGCCGCAGCGGTGCAGCGAAGCCTTCGCACCGACTGACCGTGCAATCGCCGGCGGCGAACACATGCGGATCGGTGGTGCGTCCTTCGCGATCGACCACGATGCCGCGATCGACCGGCAGACGGCCACCCCGCGCCAGCGCGTCGCTGGCCTCGTTGCCGATGCTCACGAGCACCACATCGGCAGGAAGCCGCGTGCCATCCGAGAGGACCACGGAGTCGACGTGCTCATCACCCTCAACGCACGCCACGCTCGATTGCGTGAGCACGCGTACGCCGCGCCTTTCATGCTCGCGCTGCAGGTATCGGGCGATCACCGCAGAAAGCGAGCGCGACAACACCCTGTCCTGGCTCTCCAGCACGGTGACCTGGCAACCGGCCTGGCAGGCGGTTGCCGCGAACTCCATGCCCACATAGCCTCCACCAATGATGATGACCGATCGCCCTTCCACCAGCTTGGCGCGCAAGAGTTCCGCATCGTCGAGCGACTTGAGTTCGCAAACTCCTTCGAGTTCGGCGCCCGGGATCGTCAGGCGGCGCGCTTCACCGCCCGTGGCCAGCAGCAGCTTGTCGTAGGCGAGCGCCGCGCCGGTGTTCAGGTGCACGCAGCGTTGCGCGCGATCGATGGCGGTGACCTCGGTGCCCAGCTGCAGTTCGATGTTCTCTTCGGCGTACGACTTGGCGGGACGAAGCCAGAGCCTGTCGCGTGCCGGTTCGCCTTGGAGGAAGGCCTTGGACAGAGGCGGACGCTCGTAGGGCGGCCAGGTCTCGCGCCCGACCACCACGAGGCGCCCTTCGTAGCCGCCGTCGCGCAGCGCGAACGCGGCTTCGGCACCCGCCAGGCCTGCGCCCACGATGACGATGGTGGATCCGGTAGTCATGGCTGTGCCGTCCCTTCGCTCACAGCGGCACGGCCAGCATGTTGTCGATGCTGAAGGAGTCAACGATCACCAGCCGCTTGCGCAACTTGAGCTGCCCGTCGATCTCGATCATCGTGTCCTCGTAGCAGCCGACGATATAGATAGAAGAATTTCCTTCCAGGTCGCTCTGCATGACCAGCAGGTTGGCGCTGGCGGTGATCGTGCCGTCGGATTCCTCATTGGCTCTCACGTTGGTGATGTAGTGCCGCAAATACATCTGTCGGTACGTCAGCGTCTCCTTGATGAGCATCGACACGCGGTCCTTGACCATGCCCGATGTGTAGCAGCCCATCAGTGGCGCAGGCAGGCCAGCATCATGGTTTTCGCGCGAGACCACGCGGTAGTCGCAGGCGTCGGCGGCAAAAGACTCAGGCCACTCGGCGAAGCGGCGATGGTTCAAGGCATCCGCGTAGTCGAAGTTGAAGCGCTCGACGCGCTGTTGAAGTGACACAGTCATCAGGCGGACTCCTCGTCGCGATTCATGTTGCCTGCCGGCGCGAAGCCCATCATGCGGTGGTAGTACTGCCAGAAGCCGCGTATCGAGATTTCCTGCGACAGGTAGTCGGTGTCGTGCGGCTTTCCAACACCACCCATCTCGAGCACCGAGTGGTCGCCACGGCGTGCCTTGACGCCTTCCTGCACCAGACGCAGCGCCTCGCCGTCTTCCATCGAGATGAAGCCAGAGGGTCCGATGAGGTTGACCGCGAGCAAGCGGTTATGCAGCTGTTCCGGCGTGTCGCCTTCGAAGCCCAGGTAGGTGATGTGCAGTTCGACCGCGTCAGGCCCTTTGGGCCGCAGGTGGCGCACGGCGTAGGTGTTGTCGACCTGCGCCACGATCAGGGTCGGGAACATGGACAGGATCGTCGTCTTGTAGCCGTCGCCCAGGTCCAGCGGGATCTTCAGCAGCGAAGGGTCATGCATTTCCAGGTCGGGCATGAGCTTGCCTGTGTCCGCGTAGGCGCCGGACAGCTTGCCCAGGTTCGCGTTGTCGTTGTCCCCCATGATTGAATGGTTCCAGGTGTTCTTTCCATCCTTGTCGAGCTTGATGCCGCCCTGCATGGCCGGCGTCTGGATGCCGAACGACACCTGGAACAGGTGCAGCAAAGAGGCGTGGTACGGATCGCGAACGTTTTCGTTGTAGAGCTTCCAGTTCCCGGGAATCTTCTGGCGCAGGTAGCCGATGACCTTGGGCTTGCGCTGGACAAGCAGGCGATCGATCTGCGCCACGCTGTGCTGGCCGAGGTAGTCCTCGAGGGGTTCGGTCGTGTCGCAATACGTGCCGAAGATCAGCCCGCCGCGCGTGGCCACGCGCAGCGTACGCAGGCCATGGTCCTTTTTTTCGAAGCACGGAGGCATGCCGCCCTTGCCGTTGTGGCCCTTCTCCAGCGGCACGCCCGTGAGCTCGCCCGCGAGGTTGTAGGTCCACAGGTGGTAGGGGCAGGTGTGGCGCTTGGCGTTGCCGCGCAGCTTGTCGACGATGCGCGCGCCGCGATGGGCGCAGCTGTTCTCGAACGCGTTGACGGAGCCGTCCTTGGCGCGCGTGACCACGATCTGGGTATCGCCGATCCAGGTGGTCTGGTAGTCGCCCCACGCCGGGATCTCGCACTCCATGCCGAGGTAGTTCCAGACCTCGCCGCGGAAGAGCTTGTCCATTTCCAGCCGGTAGATCTGCGGGTCGGTGAACACGTCGTAGGGCACGCGCGAGAAGTCCGCAGCGGGCCAAGTCATCGGCTTTTCGACGGTCGGCGTCGATGCCGGATTGCTGTTAGTCATGCCTTGTCTTCCTTTGATTGAGTTCAGTCGGTGGTCAGACACCGAGGTAGCGGTGCCAGAGCGCTCGGTCTTGCGCCAGCGCACGGGAGTCGCCTTCCCAGGCAACGCGGCCGCGCTCGAGGATCGTGTGGCGGTCGACCAGTTCGATGAGCCGCTCGACGTACTTGTCGATCACCAGAATGCCGAGCCCCGTCTCTCGCAGCAGTGCGAGGCTGCGCCAAATCTCGGCGCGCACCAGCGGCGCGAGTCCCTCGGTGGCCTCGTCGAGAATCAGCAGCCGCGGGTTGGTCATCAGTGCGCGGCCGATGGCCAGCATCTGCTGCTCGCCGCCGGAGAGCTGGTTGCCCATGTTGGCGGCCCGTTCGCCCAGGCGCGGGAACAGCGCCAGCACGCGATCGAAGGTCCAATGGCCGTCGCCCGACCGGGTGGCGGCAAACGCCGTGAGGTTCTCGCGCACGCTCAGGTTGGGAAAGATCTGCCGGCCTTCGGGCACGACCGCGATGCCCAGCCGCGCGATCTCGCTCGTCGACAGGCCGTCGATGCGCTGGCCGAGGAAGCGGATCTCGCCGCGCCGGGGCGGCGTCAGCCCCATGATCGAACGCACCAGCGTGGTCTTGCCCATGCCGTTCCTGCCGAGCAAGGCGTGCGCGCTGCCCGACTGGATCTGCAGGCGAACCTGCGACAGCACTTGGCTTTCCCCATAGGCGGCGTCGATCTCGATGATGTCCAGCAGAGCGCTCACGCGATGTCCTCCCCACCCAGATAGGCTTGCACGACATCCGGGTTGGAGCGGATCTCCTGCGGTGTTCCCGTCGCAATGACGTTTCCGTAGACGAGCACGGAGATGCGGTCCGCCAGGCGGAACACGGCGTCCATGTCGTGCTCGACGAGCAGAACAGTGACCTGCCCACGCAGGCGTTCGATCATCTCGACCATGCGGCTCGATTCCTGCGGCCCCATGCCGGCCATCGGCTCGTCGAGCAGCAACATGCTCGGCGAGGTGGCCAACGCGATGCCGACTTCCAGCAGGCGTTGGTCGCCGTAAGACAGGCTTGCAGCAGAAAGCAGGGCGTGGTCGGTCAACCCCAGCCGGTCAAGCACGGCCGCTGCTTCGTCGCGCAGCGCGGTGTCGCGCGCGACCGGGCGCCAGAATGAAAAGCTATGCCCGAGCCGCGCCTGCACGGCGAGCGCGATGTTGTCCAGCACGCTCAGTTGGCGGAATACGTTGGTGATCTGGTAGGAGCGCGCAATGCCGCGCCGCACGCGCGCACTGGCAGGCAAGGCTGTCACGTCGTGCGCATCCAGGGTGATCGTGCCCGCATCGGACGCCAGCGTGCCTGCGATCTGGTGGATCAGCGTGGTCTTGCCGGCCCCGTTCGGTCCGATCAAGGCATGCACTTCGTCGCGCCGCACCTGCAGGTGCAGGTCGTCGGTCACGCGCAGCGCGCCGAACTGCTTGTGCAGCCCCTGGATTTCCAGCAGCGGCCTAGACATGCTGCGGCTCCTTGCGCGCACTGCCGGGCAGCTTCCAGCCAGCCACGCGTGCAAGCACCAGCGCCAGCAGCAGGATACCCAGCGGCAACTGCCAGCGCTCGGTGTAGTGCGACAGCACTTCCTCGAGGCCAAGGAAGACGGCGGCACCGACGACACCGGCCCACGGGCGGCCGAGGCCCCCGATGATCACCATGACCATCAACATGCCCGACTGCGACCAGTGCATCACCGACGGGCTGACGAAGCGGTTGAGCTCGACGTTGAGCACGCCCGCCAGGCCGCACAACACCGCCGCGATCACAAAGGCCACCAGCTTATAGCGGTAGACCGGGAACCCGATGGTGCTCATGCGGGCTTCGTTTTCTCGCACGCCGATCAGGACGCTGCCGAAACGCGAAGGAATCAGGCGGTGCACCAGAAGCAGCGCGAGGGCCAGCAGCACCAGGGCGAGGTAGTAGAAGCCCATGTCGCCACCTGTTGGCCACCAGGCTTCCCAGCCAAAGCTGGAGCGCCGGGCCATCGAGAGGCCGTCGTCGCCGCCGTAGCTGCGCAGCGAGACGAAGGCGTAATAGAACATCTGCGCCAGCGCCAGCGTGATCATGAGGAAGTGAACACCCTGGGTGCGCAGGCTGATGGCGCCCATGACGGCGCCCATCAGTGCAACGACAGACAGCGCGAGAGGCCACGCCACCCATGCGCTGCCCACGCCATGCTGTGCGGCGATCGCCACCACATAGCCGCCGATGCCGAGGAAGGCGGCATGGCCGAAGCTGACCATGCCGCCATACCCGAGCAACAGGTTCAGGCTGGTGGCAGCCAGCGCGTAGATCATGACGCGCGTCAACAGGCCCAGGTAGAACTCCTGCCCTGCTGCGGCGAGCACCACAGGCAACGCGGCAAGGCCGAGTCCCACCAGCAAGGTCGCAATGACTCCGCGCTTCATGACGACGCACTCCCCAGTTCGGTACTTGCGAGCACGGGCGAGCGACGCACGCGCAGCCATTTCGGCCAAAGGCCCGTGGCGCCGGGCGAGAACAGGCCCATCGGCCGGAACGCCAGTACAACGATCATCAACAGGTAGACCGACATCGACGCGAGCGCGGGCCCAAGATCGGAGACGATCGCCTGTGGGAGCACCACGCCCAGAAGGCCGGGCAACCAAGCGCGTCCCAGCGAGTCGACCATGCCCACCAGCAGCGCGGCGATGAACGCGCCACGGACCGAGCCGACGCCGCCCACGACCACGACGACGAAGGCAAGAATCAGCACTTCCTCACCCATGCCGACCTGCACCGACATCAGCGGTGCCAGCGCCGCGCCCGCCAGCCCGGACAAGGCCGCGCCGAGAGCGAATATCGCGGTGAACAACCACCGCACGTTCACGCCCATCATCTGCACCATCTCGCGATTCGAGGCTCCGGCCCGCACCCACATGCCGACCCGGGTGCGCGCGACCATCCAGTACAGCAGCAGCGCCACGACCACGCCGGCGACGATGAGCGCAAGCCTGTAGGCCGAGTAACGCAGATCGCCCACGATGGGCACCGAGCCCGACAACGCGGCCGGCATGTCGTAGGGCAACGGCTGCACGCCCCACACGATGCGAACGGACTCGTTGAAGATCAGGATCAACGCGAAGGTCGCCAGCACCTGCGTCAGGTGATCCTGGCGGTACAGCCGCCGGATCAACACGATCTCCAGCACCGTGCCGAAGGCCCCCATGAACAGCAGCGCACCGATGAGGCCCATGACGTACGACCCGCTGTATGTGGTCAGAGC
Organism: Variovorax sp. OV084; assembly: GCF_900111625.1. Classification (NCBI taxonomy): domain Bacteria; kingdom Pseudomonadati; phylum Pseudomonadota; class Betaproteobacteria; order Burkholderiales; family Comamonadaceae; genus Variovorax; species Variovorax sp. OV084. The sequence continues at coordinate 39,824 of NZ_FOII01000028.1, forward strand.
GGCAGCCGCATACGCACCTAGCATGTACAGCGAACCGTGCGCGAGGTTGACCAGGTTCATGATCCCGAACACCAGGGTCAGGCCTGCGGCGAAGAGGAACAGCATGAGGCTGTACTGCAACCCGTTGAGGAGTTGTTCGATCCAAAGCATGGTCTTGGCTTACTTCTGCGTGCAGGCCGCGCCGTAGGCGTCGGCGTGGTTGCTCAGCACGAGCGACTCGGTCTTGTTGTAGAGGCGGCCTTTGGAGTCGCGCGAGACGACGCGAGCAAAGAAGTCCTGCACCGGAAAGCGATTGGGGCCAAGGCTGAACTTGCCGCGGACCGACGTGAACTTGCTCTCGGCCAGGGCTTTGCGCAGTGCCACGGGATCGTCGGCGTTGCCTCCGGCCGCGCGAACCGCTGCGTCGATCATCATGATCGCGTCGTAGCCTTGGGAGGCGTAGAAACTCGGCAGGCGACCGTAGGCCTTCTCGAAGCCGTTGACGAACTCGCGGCTCGGCGCGTTGTCGGTGTCGGTCGACCAGTGGCCGGTGTTGTAGACGCCGAGCATCGCATCGCCACTGGCGGCAAAGATGTCCTGGTCAGCGGAGAACTGGCTGGTCAGCAGGCGGGTCTTGTCCGAAATGCCTGCAGCGCGGTACTGCTTGGTGAAGTTGATCCCCATGCCGCCGGGCAGGAAGAAGTACACGGCGTCCGGCTTCTGTTCGCGCAGGCGCGCGATTTCCACGGCGAAGTCGAGCTGGCCCAGCTTGGGGTAGAGCTCCTCGACCACCTCGCCCTTGAAGAAGCGCTTGAAGCCGGTGGTCGCATCGCGGCCGGCCGGATAGTTGGGCGCGACCAGGATCACGCGCTTGTAATCCTTGTCCTGCGCGTACTTGCCGGCAGCCTCGTGCACGGCGTCGTTCTGCCAGCTCACGCTGAAGAAACCGCTATCGCATTGCGCGCCCGCATACTGCGACGGTCCCGCATTCGAGCTGAGATAGACGTTGCCGTTTTCCAGCGCGACAGGCGCCGCCGCCAGCAGGATGTTCGAGTAGATGATGCCCGTGAGCACCTGCACCTTGTCCTTCTTGACCAGCCGCTCGGCGATTTGCTTGGCAGCACCGGGGTTGAACTGGTCGTCCGCGACGATCAGGCGGGTCGGCTGCCCGCCGACCTTTCCGGAGAGCTGCTTGACGGCCAGCTCGATGCCGTCTCGCATGTCGACGCCCGGCACGGCCTGGGCGCCGCTCAGCGTCGTCATGACGCCGATGCGAAGTTCTGCGGCACCAGCCGTGGCCAAGCTGGCGCACGCCATGAGGGAAAGGGCCCAACGGGTAATTCGTTTCATCGCTTTTCTCCTGTAGAAATTTGGTGCTGCATTGCTCACTGGCGCGGCCGGTCAGGGCGCGGGTGGTGCGCCGGACCAAGCGCGCGCCAGTAGCCCGGCAATCGCTTCGCGGCTCAGCGGGCGCGGGTTTGCGTAGGGGCTGGTGAGCGCCAGGTCGGTCACTCGATCGAGGGCCCCGGCGGTCACGCCCAACTCACGCAACGACGTTGGCGCGCCAAGCTCCTTGGCAAGTTCGTGCAGGCCCGAGCTGGCGTCCGGTCGGCCCAGGGCGCGCGCGATGCGGCGCATGGCCACCGGCGCAGCCGGTGCGTTGTAGGCCAGGGTGTGCGGCAGCATCACGGCGTGCGTCTCTGCATGGGGCAGATCCAGGCTGCCGCCGAGCACGTGGCACAGCTTGTGATGCAGCGCCATGCCCGCCTGCCCCAGCACCGTGCCGCACAGCCACGCGCCATACAAGCAGTCGCTGCGCGCCTCGATATCGCTCGGCGCGGCAGCCACGCGCGTCAGACCGGCGGCCAGGGCGCGAATGCCTTCCTCGGCCATGAGATCGAGCACGGGGTTGCCGTCATGTGCGTACAGCCCTTCGGCGGCATGTGCAATCGCATTCAATCCACTGGTGACAGAAAGCGCCACCGGCAGCCCCAGCGTCAACTCGGGGTCGTACACCACGGTGCGAGGCAGCACGCGCGCATCGCGTCCGGTTTTCTTCACGCCGTCTTCCGTCAACCCATAGATGGGTGTCATTTCAGAACCTGCATAGGTGGTCGGAACGGCGACGATCGGCAGACCCATATCGAGCGCAATCCCCTTGGCCAGCCCAATGGTGGAGCCGCCACCGACCGCCACGAGCCCATCGGCGCCGACAGAGGTGGCGTATGCACTCGCCGCGCGCGCCACCTCGACAGGGACATGCATGCGCGCACCGTCGAACACGCCCACGCAGCGCTGTTCCAACAAGGTCGCAGCGGCTTCAGCCAGGTCTCGTTGATGGGGGGTGCACAGCACCAGCGCGCGTTGAATGCCCAGCGCTGCCACTTCGTTCGCGAGGCATGTTCGACTGCCCGCGGCAAATACCACCCGTACAAGCAGGGCGCCGTAGACGAAATCACGCATGGCTCGAAGCCTCGGCAGGAAAGTAGTCGACCTGAAAGCGGGCCACCCTCAAGCCATCGAGTTCGCGCCTGACGCGCAGATGCTCAGGGTGGTCGGCATAGGCCGCCAGTGCTTGCGGCGAATCGAATTCGGTGTACAGGACCACATCACAGGCGTAGTCGACGCCGCTAACATCCAGCCCGACCTCCAAGGCGAGCAGGCCCGGAATCAGCGAGCGCAGGCCTTCGAACTGCTGCTTGACCTTCTCGCGCGTGGCGCGACGTGCATCGGGTGTGTCGCCCGAGACCTTCCACATGACCACGTGCTTGATCATGGAATCAGCCCTGGTGCGCCGGATTGAGCACGAAGTCGAAGTCCAGCGTCGAAAACGGAATATCGAGCAGCTGGCCATTGGGAGCAAGCCCGGCCTCGTGACGAACCCAGTCCACCACAAGGGACGAACGAACGCCGAACACTGCATCCGAGTCGAGATACGGGTCGCCAGCGCGGAACACATGGGTCACGAGGGTTTCGTAGCCCGGTGCGCTGATGCGAAAGTGCAGGTGTGCTGGACGCCAAGGATGGCGGCCCAATGCGTCCAGGAGCTGACCAACTGGCCCATCGTGCGGAATCGGATATGGCGTCGCCACGATGCTGAGGAAGTGGTAGCCGCCATCGGCTGCCGAACGAAGCGTGGCACGCGCGCGATGCTCGTCAAATGGCTCGTACTGCACGTCGTATAGGCCCCTGGCATCTGCCTGCCAGATCTCGATCACGGCCCCCGCCACCGGCTCGCCGGCCAGCCCACGGATGCTGCCGCGCACGAAGCACGGCTCGCCCTCGGCGCCGTTCGCTACATCGGTGCCCAACGCCCGCTCAGGTGCGCCTTCGACGTGGAATGGACCGAACACGGTGGCCTCGGTGCAGCCCACGGGCTTGCGATGATTTTGAGCCGCCACCAGCGTCGACAGGCCCAGCGTGTCCGACAGCAGGATGAACTCTTGCCGTGTTGGACTGCAGGCACGGCCGACAGCCGTTAGGAATTCGAGTCCCGCGGCCCATTCGACCTCAGTGAGGTCGACCTCCCGCGCAAAGCAGTGCAGGTGCCGCACCAGACAGGTCATGACCGTCTTCAGACGTTGGTCCGCCGTGTTCGCGTGGCGCGCGATCACCGCTTGGGTGATCGTTGTCTCGTCGAGATTTTGCATTCGTGCGCTCCGGACCTTTCCCCGACAAAAAGTCGTTTCACGAAGGTCTGAGCGAATGCTATTAATGACTTAGATGGAAATATATGATGATAATGAAAACTATATTTTCATCCCAAGGAAAGATGGCTCATGAACCACTGGATCGAGTACGAGTTCTTCGTGCGCGTTGTGGAGTTGGGTAGCCTCAGCAAGGCGGCCGAATCCATGGGCCTGTCCAACCCCTCGGCAAGCCGCCAGCTTGCGGCCCTGGAGCGTCGCCTTGGCGCTCGGCTGATCGAACGCAGCACGCGCCGCTTGTTTGTGACAGACGTTGGCCAGGACTTCTACCGCCGCTGCAAAGGCGCACTGGACGACATGCAGGAGGCCGTCGAGGCAGTCAACGTCACGACATCCAATCCGGTGGGCGTCTTGCGCGTGACTGCGTCGCTGTCGCTGTCGCTGCAGCACATCGCTCCCCTGCTGCCGGAATTCACGCAGCGCTACCCAAACCTGCGCGTGGAGGTGGTCGCAGCAAATCGCTACTACGACATCATCGACAACAACATCGACGTGGCGCTGCGCACGCGCGAGTCCGAGCCTGACTCGAGCCTCGTCATCCGAAGCCTGGCAACGACGCGACGCGTACTGGCCGCCTCGCCCGCGTACCTCGATCGCTACGGAGCCCCCGGCGACCCCCATGCACTCGCGAAGCATCCATTGCTGTTGTACACCTACCATGACCCCGACACACTGACCTTCGAGCGAGGCGATGAACGCGTGACGATTGCGACCAAATCCAAACTGGAAGCTAACGATGGGCAGATTTTGCGTGTGGCCAGTGTGCAGGGGCTCGGGATCGTGGTGCAGCCGATGTACGTGGTCTACGACGACTTGGTGGCGGGCCGACTGGTTCCGCTTATGACCGACTGGAAGCTACCCTCGATGTCTGTCAACCTCGTGTATCAGCACCGCCGCCTCGTCCCCGCAAAGACGCGTGCCTTCATCGACTTTCTGGTCGAAGACTTTGAACGACAGGACTACCAGCGGCGCTGGAATTCGATGGCTTGGGGACAGACCAAGCAGGCCGGTTGATAGGCGCAATCGCGTCAAAGGCCGGGTATCCGTTCATTGCGTAGACCAAGGCGGCAACCAATGACGCCAAAGACAGCACGAGCGCCTGCCAGTGGTGCATGTCGACCAACCCATTGCCCAGGACAGCCGTCCGGTCTAGCCGGTGGCGAGCAGATTCCATCAGGCCCGGGAAGGCCTTGCGATTGGCGTGCTGCACGGTGGTGCCGGTGCGCAGCGGCTCGCGATTGCGTTGGATGACGGCCGGCGCTCAAGCTCGGCCACTTATTAGCGCGGCCAATCACGGCGGCGTGCGCTGTCGGCTTTCCAGAGGTCGTCCGTGGCGCTCAAGCCATTCGACACCGATCCGCGCAACGCATTCTCACCACCTGCCCAGAGCTTTGTAATCGGTCCGATGTCGAACGAGATTCTTCCTTTCAGTAGAAGAATCATTTCCAAAATCGACATATATCTGCATTCGAGCGATCACTAGCATCCACCTTGCTCACTTGCATGACCTTGGTCTGCAAGGAAGTCATAGGAGCCCGCAAATGCGAAACCTCGATGAGACCACGATTGCGCATTCGGTGATCGCAGGCTGCGCCAGCCCCGCGAACTGATACCGAAAGATGTCGTGGCACACCGTCGACTCGGAATCCCGCGGGAATTTACTTGATCGAGGCCGAGCGGGCAGTGGGCTTCAGGTTCTCACGGCCTTCTGCCATAGCAGAACCAAGAAAACGAGGGTCAACATGAAAAGCGTTCCATCTTCACTCAGCCTGATCGCCGCCGCGAGCGCTTCAGCAATCCTTGTGGCTGGCTGCGGCGGATCCGGCGGGTCCAGCGGATTCGGCGGATTCAACGCTGTCGGACCGACGGACACGAGTCCCGTCACTCCCGCATCAGCGGACGCGATCTTCATCAACGGCAAGGTGGTTACCGTGGACAACAATTCGCGTGTCGCGCAAGCCTTCGCCGTCAAAGATGGAAAGTTCTTGAGTGTCGGGTCCACCGATGAGATCAAACCGCTTGCAAGTGCGAATACTCAGGTGGTAGACCTCAAAGGCCGCACGGTGATACCTGGATTGGCCGACGGTCACTTTCACAGTCCTGGCGGCGGATCGGGCATTGACATTTCTCAAGCCCGATCACTTGCAGATATCTTTGCAAAGATCAGTGACGCTGCCAAGACCGCCACGCCCGGCCAAATTCTTGTCTCGAATTCAGACTGGCACGAAGCCCAGCTCAAAGAGCAGCGCACACCTACCGCCTCGGAGCTGGAAGCCGCAGCACCCGGCATACCAGTGGTGCTTGTCCGAGGGGGGCACAGCTATTTCCTGAACAAGACAGCGCTGGCGAAATGGAGCATTACGACCAGTTCGCCTGTGCCAGCTGGGGGCGCAATTCCAAGGGACGCGAATGGCGACCTCACCGGCGAACTGGTCGATACGGCGCGTAATCCCGTTGAGTTGCCGCCGCCCCCACCTGAGACGCAAGCAAGCATCGAGAAGCAGCAGGCTGTGCTCAACTCCTATGGCCTGACGAGCGTCCGCGTCGCGGGCACGAGCGTGGCGGCGTACCGACAACTGCAGCAAGTCAGGGACTCGGGAAGATCAACTGTGCGTTACAGCGTTCTCTTCCGCGGCGTGAGTCCGGATGCCTTGGCGTCCCAGGGAATCAAGCAGGGCGAGGGCGATAGCCTGGTGAGTGTCTGGGGCATCAAAATGGCCGTCGACGGTGGCTTTGAAGGCGCCCACACGACCCAGGCGTACGCCGAGCCGATGGGGCAAGGCGGAACTTACTTCGGGTTAGCGACCATGCCGCAGGCGGCATTCAATGACTCTGTCATTGCCTTCAACAACGCCGGCTGGCGCGTGGCAACACACGCCGTTGGCGATGCCGCAATCGACCAGGTACTTGAGGGCTATGAGAAGGCCAGCGCAGCCAAGGACATTCGGCAGACCGGTTGGACCATCGAACATGCGGCGATCATGCGCCCTGATCAATTGCCGAAGCTCAAGGCACTGAATCTGCGCATGTCCGTCCAGGATCACCTGTATCTTGTAGCGCCGATTCTTAAGAATTATCTTGGCGTTGATCGATATTCGCAGTATTCGCCGATCAGAACTTACCTTGACGCAGGCCTTCTGGTCGCAGGGGGAACGGATGCTCCGGTGATCCCCATCAATCCGTTCTGGGGGCTCTACCATCTCGTGTCGCGCGACTCCATCTCGGGCGGCGTCGCCGGCGCAAATCAGGCAACCAGTCGCGAAGAAGCGTTGCGTGTTCTCACACTCAACAACGCCAAACTCACCGACGAAGCGGATATCAAGGGATCCATCGAGCCGGCGAAACTCGCTGACTTCGTGGTTATATCCGGTGACATCATGACGATTCCGACCGGTGAAATCGAGGATCTCAAAGCGCTTGAAACCTATGTCGGTGGCAAGCGCGTGTACCAGAATTCAAGTACTCCCCTTTAGTTCTTTGAACCTCGATGATTCAACTACGACTCAGACTGAGAGCCACTTCGGCAGCGTTGCTCACTGCGGCGCTGTCGTTGCTGGCCACCCCTTCGTTGGCGCAGCGCTCTCGCGATGTGCATGAGCACGGTGCTGCCAGAGAATTGAAAGCGTCCGATTTCTCAGGCGCGCCGCGCGACTTGGTCTTGTGGGGTGACCTCGCTCGCGCAGGGTTAACCAGGAAGAACGGTCAATACAAGTTGACCTTTATGCCTGCGAAGATTCGCGAGCTTCACGGCAAGTCGGTCACCTTGGTCGGCTATATGACCGCGATTTCCGGTGGCAAGCATCACACCCGATTCCTGCTAAGTGCGCAGCCCTTGTTGTGCGACGAGTGCCACGCCATGAATTCACCGACCACCACGGCGGAGATCAATGCGCTGAGGCCGCAAAGTCAAACCGACGAACCGCTGACGATTCGAGGCACGATGGAAATTGTTGACGACAATCCCAATGGACTGGTTTACCGGATCAACAACGCGAAGGTTTTGTCGCGAGCAAGAACAAAAAATTCCCGTTCGACGTCCTGAGCAACCGTCTTAAAAGTTAAGAAGCGTGGAGCGATTCCTCCCAGTATTTTCCGGACTTCGCAATGGCGTTGAGCGTGGTCAGCAGCTTGCGCATGGCCGCCACCAGGGCGACCTTCCGGGCCAAGCGTCCGAATCCCCATAGGCCCGTAGCCTTCCCAGTCCGCAGCAGAGCATTCCGCGGTTTCCTCCTTAGAGGCTTGTCCAACACCTGCCCTCAGGCACTGTCGTGCGCGGGCTCGTAATGTTGGCACGGACAGGTGTCGGACAACCCTTAACCACTGTCGGCGTTCAGCCGCCAAAATTGTCTTCCGAAAGGCTGTCGTTCAACGATTGGACGACCTCTTCTCTCGATCTTGACGAAATGCGGCGAAGCTTTGTTGGGCAACCTTTGTGCGCTTTTTGACGAGCTCGGCGCATGGGAGCGGTCCCTCGGATATGAAACGTCGCAGAACTTCGGCCTCGGATTGCAATGGCCATTGGGTGCGCCTTGGTGGTTTGGCTTCTTAGCGCGATGGCTTGAATCCGGAAAGGGCAAACATCCGCGCCTTGAGCGCTTGAATGAAGGCCGTCACGCGCGCGGGACGGTAGATGCCTGGAGGCAGCGCGACATGAATGGCGATGGGTTCGAGCCACCAATTCGCCAGCACCCGTTGCACCCGACCGGTCTTGAGGTCTTCTTGGCACATCCAGGGGGCCGCCGCGCCGATGCCCGATCCGTTGAGGATCGCACGGTAGCTCGACAGCAGGCTGTCGGTCTGGATCGGGGTGTCAAGCATCACCATGCGGGGGCGGCCCAATCGATCCAGCATGCGCACGTTGCCGGTCACATAGGGCACGAGTCCGACGCAAGGCAACTGCGGAAGACGTGCGATGCTGATGGGCCCGAGCCTCTCGAGCAGTTCGGGCGTAGCGATCAGCACGCGCTCCATCATGCCGAGCTTGCGGCTCACCAATCCGGGATCGCGTACCTCCCCCACGCAGACCCAGCAATCCGCGCCCCATGCAGTCAGGTCGAGCACCCGATCGGTCAGCGTGAGTTCGATGCGTAAAGCAGGATGCGCCGCGCGCAGATCGGTCACCGCGTCGGTCAGGAAGCCCGTCCCGTACCCCGAAGGCCCGATCACGCGCAGCGTGCCTTCAGGCCGGCTTTGCCCGCCCTTCAGACGCTGCGACAGGCCTGACCATCGGTCCCCGAGGTCACGGGCCTCGGCAAGCAGCGAGCGTCCTTCGTCGGTGAGCGAAAAGCTCGCGGTCGTGCGCAGCGCCAGCTTGCAGCCGAGCAGCCGCTCCAGCTCGAGCAGTCGACGACTGACCGTGGGCTGCGTCGTGCCCAGCAGCCGCGCCGCCTTGCTGAGTGATCCGCTCTCGCCGATCTTCTGGAACGTGTCGAGCAGGTCGAGCCGGTCATGTACGTGCTTCATACGCCGAACGTATAGCACTTCATCACTCCATGCGTCTAGCGGAAAGTGACTGTGGTTCGTATCGTCGGGCCATGAACACTTCGAACGCCCCCACGGCCGGCATCGCCCGGATCGGCGACGAGCCCAAAGGCGGCTCCGTCCTCGGCTTCTACGCACCCAAGGGGTCGGCCCGTCCGCCGCGCGTCGCCCGCGGCGAAGGCGTCTTCCTGTGGGACGCGAACGGCAAGCGGTATCTCGACGCAACGGCCGGCGCCGTCGTCGCGAACATCGGCCACGGCAATCCGCGCGTGCTGGCCGCGATGACCGAGCAGGCCTCGAAGGTGACCTTCGCGTACCCGCGCTTTTTCGAGAGCGAGCACAACATCGCGCTGGCCGACAGCGTCTGCGCACTCGCGGGCGACGGCTTCGATCGCGCATTCTTCGTCTCGGGCGGATCGGAGGCCAACGAGGCCGCGATCAAGCTCGCGCGCCAATATGCGGTCGTGACCGGCCAGGGCAGCCGCGCGAAGGTGATCTCGCGTGATCCGAGCTACCACGGCTCGACGCTCGGCGCGCTCGCGGTTACGGGCGATGCCAACACGCTCAACCTGTATGGCCCGATGGTTCGTGCCATGCCCAAGGTGCCGGCGCCCTTGTCGTATCGCATCCCCGATGGCCACACGGTGGAGTCGCACGAGCAGGCGTGCGCCGACGCTCTCGAACAGACCATCCTGCGCGAAGGCCCGGACACGGTGCTGGCGTTCATCCTCGAACCCATCGGCGGCCTCTCGACCGGTGCGGTGGTTTCCTCGGCGGCCTACTTCCGGCGCGTGCGCGAGATCTGCGACCGCCACGGCGTGCTGGTGATCTTCGACGAGATCATGAGCGGCGCCGGCCGCACCGGTGCCTTCCTCGCCGCGCACCACTGGGAGGGCGCGCGCCCCGACCTCGTGACGCTCGCCAAGGGCTTGGCCGCCGGCTACACGCCGCTGGGTTGCCTGCTTGCACCCAACCGGATGGTCGATGCGATCGCAGGCGCCGGCGGCTTCGTGCACGGCCACACCTACTTCACGAATCCGCTGTCGTGTGCGGTGGCGCGCGCGGTGGTCGACGAGGTCGTGAGGCAAGACCTTGTGACCCGCGCACGTGACAGGGGTGAACTGCTGATGGCACGCCTGCGCGACATCGCCTCGCGATCGCCGATCGTCGGCGACGTGCGCGGCAAGGGCCTTCTCACCGCCATCGAGATCGTCTCGGGCAAGGCCGAGCGCAGCCAGCTGCCGGTCGCCTTCAACGCGCCCGCGCGGTTGACAGAGCACGGGTTGAAGCATGGCATCGCGCTCTACAACCGCCGAGCCAACCTCGGCGCCTTCGGCGATTTCCAGATGATCACGCCGCCGCTCACGATCAACGAGGCGGAGATCGACGAACTCGCCGACCTGCTCGAAAAGTCGCTGGCCGATCTCGCCGACGAGATCGCGCGCAAGGGCCTCGCGCACTGAACCCGGCGATCGCACCGATTTCGCAACCCACCCAGGAAAGCCTCCGATGAAGCTCCCGTTCACTCTCAAGGTCACGCTCGCCTGCACCGCGCTGGCCTTCGCAGCCGCGGCCACGGCACAGATCAGCACCGCGCACGGTCCGCTGAAGCTCATCGTCGGCTACCCGGCCGGCGGCTCGGCCGACGTGCAGGCGCGCACGCTCGCCGACAAGCTGGCCGCCGAGCTTGGCACGGTTGTCGTCGTCGACAACCGCACCGGTGCGGGCGGCGCGATCGCGGCCGACTACGTTCGCACGGCGCCGGCGGACGGCCTGACCGTGCTGCTGGCCAACATGCACATGATGGTCATGCTGCCACTGACCACGAAGTCGGTGCGCTACGACGCCGTCAAGGACTTCAAGCCCGTCGGCCGCATCGCGAGCTTCTACGAAGGCATCGCGGTGCCCGCCGAGCTGCAGGCCAAGGATGTGAAGCAGTGGCTCGACATCGCCACTCGGGACCCGAAGAAGGCGAACTACGGCGTGCCCGCACCGGGCAGCGTCTCGCAGTTCATGGGCTATCGCCTCGGCAGCGACGCCAAGGCCGGCCTCGTCGCCGCGCCCTACCGAGGCGCAGCGCCGCTGGTGCAGGACCTGCTCGGCAACCAGATCTCGGCCGGCATCATGCCCATTGCCGACCTTGTCGCGCATCAGCAGTCGGGCAAGCTCAAGGTGCTGGCAGTGAACGGCACCCGGCGTGCAGCCTTGCTGCCCGACGTGCCGACGCTCAAGGAACTCGGCCAGCCGCACTTCGACAACCTGGAATGGACCGGCCTCTTCGTGCCGGCGGGCACGCCGCGGCCCATCGTCGACCAGCTGAATGCGGCACTCGGCAAGGCACTGGCCAACAAGGACGTGCAGGAACGGCTGCTGAAGCTCAGCAGCGACCCGAATCCGAGCACGCCGGAAGAACTCTCGGCCCTCATCGCCGACGACATCAAGCGATGGGGGCCGGTGGTGAAGGCCTCGGGATTCACATCGGAATGACGGCGACCGCCTTGCACCCGATCCCGCCGCACAAACCGCTGCAGCTGCCCGGCCTCCATGGCTACGCCGATGCCAAGACCGTGGCGGCGGGTGAACTCGTCCGCTTCCACGTCAGCAGTGACGTGCCTTACGAATTCGCGGTCTGCCGGCTGGGCAGCGACGTCGAAGGACGCAGCGACGACGTGGCGCTCGAAGCGTTCGCGCCCTATCAGGCGCGCGTTCAGCCGATCCATCCCGGCTCCTACGTGTATGTGGAGCGTGGCTTGCCGGCCGGCCTGCCGCTGCGCGGATTGAGCTTCGAATGCTGGATCAAGCCCTGGACCGTCGATGTCAGGCAGACCATCGTCAGCCAGCACGACGACGACGCCGCGCAGCGCGGCTTTGCGTTCTTCATCGAGCCCGGCGGCGCACTGTCGTTCCACCTGGGAGACAACGCCGCGCCTTCGCACGGCCGGCTCGCGGCGCGCCGTTGGCAGCACGTTGCCGCCACGTGGGACGGTGAGTTCGCAACGCTGTGGATCGATGGGGGGTGCGTGGCGCAGTGGCCCGCACGGCAGGCCGTCGAGCCCGCAGCCGCGCCGCTGCGGCTCGGCGCCAGCGCCATCGACGGCCTGGCCGACCTGTTCCTCGAAGCCGACCTCGTCATGCCTGCGTTGTACGACCGGGCGCTGTCGGGCAGCGAGATCGCCGCCCGACACGGACAACGCGGATTGCAGATCGCCACGGGCCGCTCGGTGCTCGCCTGCTGGCCCCTTCGGGAAGAGCGCGGCGCGCAAGTGGCCGATGCCAGTGGGCACCAGCGCACCGGCCGCATCGTCAACCACGCGACCTGGATGATCGTCGGCCCGGCCTTCGAACCCGGCAAGGTCGGCCAGTACGAAGAAGACGAATCGCCCTACGACCCGCTGCACGATCCGACGCGCGGGCACGGCCTGCGTTTCGCCGGCGACGACCTCTACGACTGCCGCTGGGATGCGGTGCACGCATTCCGCGTTCCCGACGACGCTAGGTCCGGCGTCTACGTCGGCCGCGCGCGCTTCGATATCGAGGGCCGCAAGGCGGACTACGACATCACCTTCATCGTGCGCAAGCCCGCGCACGTGGCACCTGCCCCCATCCTCGTGCTGTGCGCCGTCAACAGCTGGCTCGCCTACGCCACCACGCCCTTCGCGAAGAACGTGGTCGACGATCCGGTGTGGCCGCGCCGCTCGGAGGGCCTGGAGAACAGCCATCCCGACGCGCCGGCCTACAGCAGCTACGTCTACCACCGCCACGGCCAGCCCTGCTACCAGGTCGGCCTGCGCATGCCCTGGCCCAATGCCAGCCCCAATGCGCTCTACGACCCAGCCGAGAGCGGTTTCAGCCAGTGGACGCGGCTCGAACGCCATCTGCACGTCTGGCTCGACAAGCAGGGCTACGACTACGACGTGATCGGCGACATCGACCTGCACCGCGATCCGTCGCTGCTCGCGCGCTACAAGACCGTCATCGTCAACGGCCACAGCGAATATTGGTCGCTGCCGGGCGTGGAGGCACTCGACGATTTCCTGAAGCGCGGGGGCAGCGCGGTCGTGCTGTCGGGCAACACCATGTACCTGCGCGTGAGCTACGACGAAGACTTCACCGTCATGGAGCAGCGCAAGGTCAACGGGCCTGATCACGACGACACCAGGTCGCCCGTGGGCCCGCCGGCCGGCGCATTCGGCGAGCAGTACCACAGCCAGGACTGGGCGCGCGGCGGACGGCTCAAGGCATCGGGCCGACCGGCCGGCGAAATCATCGGCCTTGAGACTGCGGGCTGGGCCTTCGCCCATGGCGACGACTTCGGCGTCTATCACGTCGAGCTGCCGGCGCATGGGCTCTTCAACGAGCCGCAGCCGCTGGGTCTCGGCAAGGGAGACACCTTCGGCCACGCACCCCGCGGCGGGCTGCCGCGCGCCATCGGACACGAGTGGGACCTGACCCTTTCGACCCTCGCGAAGATGACGAAGTGCGCCCCCCCCGGTGCTTCCCTTCCCTTCGCACAAGAAGGCATCGAGGTCATCGCCAAGGGCATCCGGCGCGTGCCGGGCAAGTTGGACGCGTACCTCGACTACTACTCGAGACCCACCGAATCGCTCGACGGACTGTCGGCCGAAATGATCTATTGGGAGCGGCCACAGGGCGGGCGCGTGTTTCATGCAGGCGCCGTCGGTGCGGCCTGGGTGATCGGCAGCGACCCGCTCTTCGGACAACTGCTCGGCAACGTGCTGCATCGTTTCGGCATAGCCCCCAGAAATTCCATGCAAGCACCTACCGGCAAGACGGCAACGTGATGGCCACACATCCAGAAATCACAGCTCACACGGCGCTCGATGCGCCCCTGTGGACGCCTTCACCAGACCGCAAGGCACGGGCTCTGATCACCCACTTCGAGGCCTGGCTGGATCGCGAACGCGGTCTTCGTTTCGAGAACTACGAGGCGCTGTGGCAATGGTCGGTGACCGACCTGGAGGGCTTCTGGAGTGCCGTCCTGGCCTTCTTCGAGCTTCCGTTGCGAACGTCGTACGCGCGCATCCTGTCCTGCGACGACATGCCGGGCGCCCGATGGTTCGAAGGCGCCCAGCTCAATCTGGTCGACCAGGTGTTCCGCCACGCGCACCTGGCCTCGCCCGCCATCGTTTTTGAAAGCGAAGCCTCGGGCACCGGCACCGTGAGCTGGGACGAGCTTCGGTGCCAAGTGGCATCGGTGGCCCAAGCCCTGCGCGAGTTGGGCGTGCAGCAAGGTGACCGCGTGGCCGGCTACCTTCCCAACATTCCCCAGGCGGTCGTTGCGTTCCTGGCCGCTGCCAGCCTGGGTGCGGTGTGGTCTCTGTGCGCGCCGGACATGGGGCCGGTCAGCGTGGGAGACCGGCTCCGCCAGATCGAGCCCAAGGTGCTGGTCGCGGTGGACGGCTATCGCTTCGGCAGCAAGGCGTTCGACCGCCGCGGCGCACTGGACGAGATTCTGCGCGAGCTGCCGACGGTCACCGGCATCCTCTGGATCGCGCATCTCGACGCGGCAGCGCATCCACCCGTGCAGGCCGCGAGCCGCACAACGATGCACTGGCAGGACGCCATCGCGCGCGAGGCGGCCTGGCAACCGGCGGCGCTCCCGGCGGAGCACCCACTGTGGATCCTTTACTCGTCGGGAACGACGGGGCTGCCCAAGGCGATCGTCCACGGCCACGGCGGCGTGCTCGCGAACGGCATGGTGAACATGATCCTGCACGGCGACCTGCACCCGGGCGAGCGCGTCTTCTGGGCCGCCAACACGTCGTGGATGGTGTGGAACGCACACGTCATGGGGCTGCTGGGGGGCGCCACCCTCGTGCTGTACGACGGCGCCGTGACTGGTGGCGGTGCCGAGCCCGACTGGGGCTACCTGTGGAAGCTGGCGGGGCGACTGGGCGTTCACGTGTTCGGCGCGGGCGCCGCGATCCATCACGCCTGTCTCAAGGCCGGCATCGTGCCGCACGACATCGCAGATCTGCGGCAGTTGCACACGGTGTCATCCACCGGATCTCCTCTGTCACCCGAGGCTTGCGAGTGGCTGTACAGCGCCGTCAAACCCGATCTCTGGCTCAACATCGTTTCGGGCGGAACGGACATTGCCGGTGGCTTCCTGGTAGGGCTCCCCACCCTGCCGGTCTACACAGGCGAGATGCAATGCCGCACCTTGGGCGCGTGTGTGCAAGCCTGGAACGATGCCGGGCAGCCCGTGATGGACGAGGTGGGGGAACTGGTGTGCACAAGGCCCTTGCCTTCGATGCCGCTGTACTTCTGGGGAGACGCGGGAAATCGGCGCTACCTGGAGAGCTACTTCGAGAACTTCAAGGACAGCCAGGGCCGCAACGTCTGGCGCCATGGCGACTGGCTGCGACTGGCGCCGCGGCCCCAAGCGACGGCGGGCGTGATCTACGGCCGTTCAGACGCCACCATCAATCGCCAGGGTGTGCGCATGGGAACCTCCGAGCTGTACCGGGTCGTACAGGGCATCACCGAAGTGCTGGACAGCCTGGTCGTGGACCTGGAGTACCTCGGGCGCGAGTCGTACATGGCGCTGTTCGTTCAGCTGCAGCCCGGCATTCAGCTGAGCGCGCCGCTGGAGCAATACATCCGGCAGGCCTTGCGTACAGGCTTGTCAGCACGACACGTGCCCAACGAGATCATCCAGGTGAGCACGATCCCGAAGACCATCACCGGTAAGAAACTGGAGTTGCCCGTCAAGAAGCTCCTACTGGGCCACGCGCTCGAGAAGGTCGTGAGCCGCGATGCGCTGGCGGAGCCTGGGAGCATCGACTGGTACGTGGATTTCGCCCAAAGGTACCGCCGCCGCATAGGCTGATGCGGGTGTGTGAGGCTCCGCTCGCCGCCTGGCACGAAGCCCTCGGCAAGGTTTGGGATAGATCTGACCGGACTGGCGCGTTATCACTATCGTGCCGGAATGCCGGAATGCCGGAATGCCGTCGTCGACGACCGTCGCTCGTGGCCGACTGAAGTCGGACGCTCCACCGTGCGAACGGGGTCGCCCGTCCCCGTCGCAGTTCGCCGCCCCCTCCGGCGCTACTCTCGGAACCAAATCTTTAGCGTCACATAGACCGCATAGCTGTGGGGCGCGCGTAGTCACTCGCGTTGCATTTTTTCTTCTTTTGTTGACAAATGACTAGCAAATGCAACAAACTCCAGCATGCTCTCTATTTCGACACGCGAACAAGCCGTCCTGGCGCTGGCTAAAAAGCGGCCGTTGCTGCGCGCGCGGGATCTAGCCGAGCACGGCCTCCCCACGATGGCACTCAGCCGACTGGTCGCCGCAGGCCGGCTCGAACGAGTCGCCCGAGGCGTCTACAGCCTGCCGGGACGCACGCTCAGTGAGCACCGCTCACTGGCAGAGGTCGCCCTTCGCGTGCCGCAGGGCATCGTCTGTCTGCTGTCAGCGCTGCGCGTCCATGGAATCGGCACGCAAGCGCCGTTTGAAGTGTGGATCGCGATTCCTCACAACTCGCCAACACCCAAGCTCGACCAGCCTTCGCTACGCGCCATCCGCATGTCCGGCCCCGCACTGTCCGAAGGCGTTGAACCCATGCAGATCGATGGTGTACACGTTCCGGTCTTCAACGCAGCCAAGACCATTGCCGACTGCTTCAAATTTCGCAACAAAATCGGCCTGGACGTCGCGCTAGAAGCGCTACGCGACGGATGGACACAGCGCAAAGTAACAGTTGACGCGCTCTGGCATTACGCCACGATCGACCGCGTATCCAATGTGATACGCCCCTACCTCGAAAGCGTCACCACGTGAGCCGCAACATCGCAGCCTCCATCCGCGCCCGCTTGAAGCAACAGGCGGATGCTAAGAAGCAGGACTTCAACCTGACGCTCACCCGCTATGGCCTTGAGCGCCTGCTGTACCGGTTGTCCATCTCGGACCATGCCCCCAACTACCTGCTCAAGGGTGCACTGCTGTTTTCGCTCTGGTACGACCAGCCACATCGGCCCACCCGCGATGCCGACCTGTTGGGGTTCGGTCCAGACGACGTCGAATCGGCGGTGAACGCATTTCGCGAAATCTGCCGGATTGCAGTGGAAGATGGAATCACCTTCGATGACGCGTCAGTGCAAGGGGCAGTCATTCGCAAGGAGACCGGCTACGGAGGCGTGCGAATTGACCTGAGAGCGATGCTGGACGGCGCGCGCATCGCGCTGCAGGTGGACATCGGCTTCGGCGATGCTGTAACACCAGCAGCGGAAGCCATCAGCTATCCGGTCCTGCTTGACGACTTGCCCGCCCCGCAGTTGCGCAGCTATCCCAAGTACACCGTGGTGGCTGAAAAGTTCCATGCGGTCTGCCTCCTGGGAATGACCAACACCCGGATGAAGGACTACTTCGATCTCTGGGTGCTAATGACCGAAGGGACGCTGGACCCCGCTGAACTGCAGCGTGTTAGCGCCAGTGCAATCGTGATCAGCGGTGCCAATCGAACATTGACCAGGGGCTGGAGCTGGTTCCGTTAGGAGCCAGCTGTGAATAACTATA
>NZ_FOII01000023.1:0-73931 GCF_900111625.1 Variovorax sp. OV084
GAAGCCCGCGCTGCTGTTCACAGCGCCTGCACTGAGTGTCAGCATGTCGGCACTTGTGATGCCGCCTTGGCCGTTGGTGTAGCCCGATGCGTTGGCGTTGGTGAGTGCCTGGCCATTCGTGTCGATGACCATGGTGCCACCACTTTGCACGAGGCCGGCGTCGTTGTTCAGCGCACCGGACTTCACGTCGACAGTGGTGGTCGCAGCTATCGTTCCCTTGGCGCTGTTGTCCAGGGCATTGCCATGCGTGTCGATGGACAGGCTGTTGCCGAAGACCTTGCCGCCGGCGCTGCTCAGGCCACCATTGTTCAACGTAGTCGTGCCACCGGCTTGCAAGGTGCCGCCAGTGTTGGTCGTGGTGCCCGTGGTCGTGACAGCCAGATTGCCATTGACGGCTGCGGCCGTTCCCGCACTGTTGTCCAGACTGGCGGCGGTGACCGTGGTGTTGCCGTTGGCGGCCAGCGTACCGCCTACGTTCGTGGCTGCACCCGAGACGGTTGCATTGAGGTTGCCGACGGCCGTCAGGTTGCCAGCGTCGTTCTTGAGACTGCCTGCCTGAATGGTGGCATTGCTGCCCGCCAGAATCTGGCCCGCCGCGGAGTTGTCGAGCAGACCGGTGACGGTGAGATTCAGGTCGGAACTGCCCGCTGCCTGGAACTTGCCGCCCTGGTTGGCCATGGAGCCCGCGTTGGCGGTGATAACGCCATTGCTCGCGACGGTTCCGCCGTTGTTGACCAGGGCTCCACCGACGTTGAGGGTCGTGGTGCCTGTGCCTGCCTGCACGATGCTGCCACTGTTCTGGTTGCTCAGGGAGCCGGCCAACAGATTGATCTGTTGGGCGTAAGCCGTGCCGCCGTCCTGATTGAACATGCCCGTGAGATTGACGGCCAATGCACCGTTGCCGGTGATCTTGCCATTCGCGCCGTTGAAGCTGCCGCCCGCGATGGTCAGGGTGCCGGTGCCGGCATGATCAATCTTGCCGTTTGTGTTCGTGATGGACGCTGCCTGGAGTGTCAGGTCCTGGCCGTTCGTGGCAATGTGGCTGTTCGAGTTGTCGATGCTGCCGCTGACGGCGAGGATGGTCGCGCCAGTGCCGGTCTGGACGATCTCGCCGCCGTTGGTGTTGGCGATGTTCGAGGCATCGATCTTCAACCGAGCGGCGTTGAGCTGGCCGGCGCTGTTGAGCAGCGTCTGGCCGGGCTGCGCGTTGGCGGTGATGGCGAGCGTACCGGGCGTAGCGACAGTGGCGCCACTGGTGGTCACGTTGCCTTGGGTGGCCGTGATCATGATGTCGGATGCGCCGGTCTGGCTGCCGGAGAGGTCGACGGAAGCACCCTTGAGCGTGGCGTTGCCGCCTGCGACGTTGGTGCCGGTGGAGGTCAGGGCCTGCGTGGCCGTGACGTTCATGTCGCCGGTACTTTGAAGATTGCCCTTGCTGCCGTCGAGGCTGCCGGTCTGCATCGTAAGAGTTCCGCCGCTGGCGATATGGCCATCGGTGTTCAGGAGTTGCTGCCCGACGGTGAGCTGGGCATTGCCGCTGGCCGAAGAAATGGTCCCTTGGCTGTTGTTCAAGGATTGGCCCGAGACACTGAGACTCTGGTTCGAGGTCAACGTGCCCGAGGTGTTCTGGATCGCGCCGACAACGCTGGCTGTCAGTGCGCCGGTGGCGGAGATCGTGCCTCGTGTGTTGTCGGCGTTGCCACCGACCGCGAGGTTTGCATTGCTGTCGCTGGTCAGCATGCCGTCCTGGTTGTTCAGGTCACCCGTGGTCGTGATATCCAGGCTGCCGGCGTGCAGGGTGCCCGTGCTGTTGTTGAAGGTGCCGAGATTGGCCGTGAAAGCGCCCGAGATGTTCAGCGTGCCCCCTGTATTCTGGAAGCTCGGCTGGTTGAGCGACATGCTCGTGACGCTCAGGGCTCCCCCGTTGTTGACCAGGTTCGCTGTCTGCACCGTGATCGGGCCACCTGCGTAAACCTTGCCGCCATCGTTGCGGATAGCACCTGCGGCTGTGAGGCTGCCCGGTTCAATCGGTGCTGCTGCTGGTGTTGAAGTGCCAGCGGTTGTCGTGCTGCCGGTCGATGCGGTGGTGCCCGTCGAGCCACTTGAGCCCGAGCTTGGCGTGGCACCTGCACCGGTGCTGCCGCTGCCAGTACCGGCTGTCGAAGCAGGCACAGGCTCGCTGCCGATCCACCCATCATTGGTGTTGCTGATCGTGGGGGCCGCAAGCGCGAGCGACGCCATGCTGGTCTGGCGGATCGTCCCCTGGTTGACGATGTCGCTGCCGGTGCTGGCAAGCTGCACGCTCTGGCCCTCCAGCGTGCCGGTATTCTCCAGGCGACCGGACGCCGTGACGACCAGATTGCCGGCGCTCGCGCCGATGCTCCCGGCGTTGCGCACACCCAGTCCAGCCTCTGTCCCAATCAGCGAAATCTTGTTCGCATACATGCCACCCAACGCCGCAACGTCGAGCGCAAAGGTCGGAGCAGCACCAGTGCCTGATGTCGGCGTGACCTGGCTGTGATCGGCGCTGATCTCGTTCGCACCAGTCACCACCTTCAGCTCACTCGCCCAGATACCAGCATTGACCTGCACAGCACGCGCCAGGATGGCCGCGTAGTCGGTCTTGCTCGCATCGAGCCCCGCGCCGTCAATGGTGACAGTGCCGCCACGAACCAGGAAGCTGTCGAGCCCCCCGATCGCGTTGAACTGCGGCGTTCCGGTGGTGAGCGTCGCCCGCGAGGCGTTGATGAAGCCGCCTCCGTCCACGCTGATGCCGGCCGGGTTCGCGATGATCACTTCGGCACGCTGGCCACCCACTTCGATGTAGCCGCGAAGCTGGCTCGGCGAGCCGCCGTTGATTTCGTTCAGGATGATGCGCGCCGGCCCCGTTGCGAGGTAAGGATTGCCTTGAACGAACCCGCCCAGTTGGGTCTGCACGTTCACCCGGCTGTTATTCAGGATGGCGCCGTTCGCGCCCACATTGAACTGGTTGTAGACGTTGCGCGAAACGCCTGCGGCCGAAGGAGTCTGGATGTTGACCAGCGGCACGCCGTTGGGCGCCAGCAGCACCGTCGGGCGAAGATTGCCCGGCACATTGGGCGCGCCGACGATCTGTGCATGTGCCGACGTTGCCATCAGCACGCCGGCGATGGCCATGGCGCCCGCTGCGGTCGTCGCCTTGCTCGCACCCTTGCCGGTACTGGTGGCCGTCTCCTGGACCACCATACGCATACCTCTGGCCGCATTGAAAACAACGCGGTGCAAGTGCCGATTCATGTTTAGCGCTCCCTCAAATCTTTGTTAATCCGCAACACATTTGTGTCTAGACACGCGTTGCAGGGGCGCGATTATGGGATAGCGTTACATCTCAGCAAGGTATTTAGTCACGCTTTGTAAGATTACGTCGAAGGTTTTTCGGGCGATGTAATGCATATGAATTACTTGGCTGCGCCGCCACCGCATGCCGGTGAAATTGCGCCCGGATGCCCGGCGTTTGCCCCGCCTTCGCGCAGCAGCCGTCGCCGCCGACCTACAGACAAGACTCTCCCGCCGCGCCATGGTGAAACCCATGACACACCCCATCGAACTCACCATCGAAGAACCGTTGCCGGGCGCCTTTGTCTGGCAGCTGCTCGAAACCGATGACAAGGGCACGCACCCGCGCGTGCTGCGCAAGGCGTATGACGCTGTGGAGAGCTATGAACTGGCGCTCTCGGCCGGCCAGCGTGCGCTGCAAAGCGAGATTCGGCACCGCGCGCCTGCCGGGCACGGTTGATTGAATCGCTCACGGCGCCTTCAAGCCTTGGCGGCTCAGGCGTGCAGCGCGAAGTCGTCGATCGTGAGCGTGATGGACCGATGCGGCTCGGCTTGGTAGCGCGCGACGGCCACGGGCTCTATGACGTGAAAATGCTGCCTGCATGTCTCCAGCAGGCTGTCGCCGACTTCGCGCGCGCCGAATTCGTCGTGCAGGGTTTCCTCGGAAATCTGCGCGACGACACGGGGGCCGCCGGGGCCTTCGGGGTAGAAGGCAAATCGCACGCTCGCGGTGTCGAAGCAATAGATGCCTTCGAAATTCATCTCTCTTGTCTCCTTGTGAAGGGGCGGCGATTGGACGCGCATGCAGCAACGGCAAAGAGTAGAAAAATTCGCATGCGCGCGCAGGAAATGTCCTACAGACAGCAAGGAGAGAACTTGTATCCGGAAACGGCTTCGGCTTCC
This sequence comes from Variovorax sp. OV084, assembly GCF_900111625.1. NCBI lineage: Bacteria > Pseudomonadati > Pseudomonadota > Betaproteobacteria > Burkholderiales > Comamonadaceae > Variovorax > Variovorax sp. OV084. The sequence goes on from NZ_FOII01000023.1 coordinate 4,219, forward strand.
ATTGCGCAGCGCCAATCCGGCGAAGATCGCAGCTTCCAGATTTCCTGTTCCCGGAGCCTTTCCGGAGCACCCGATTCGATGACCGAAACGATCACGCGCCCTGCCCGGCTCCGCCGCCGCGCAGCCGCATCCGGCCTCGCTGCCGCACTGCTTTTGTTGGGAGCATGCAGCGGCCCCACGGAAGCCCAGCGCCTGGCAACCGCCAGCACGCCGCCGCCCACCGACTGCACCGCCTGGGTCGGCACCGACCGCAACGCCATGATGGGCGGCTACCTGCTGCCGCAGGACCAGAAGAACAGCAAGGGCACCAAGGTCTGCGTGCCGGTGCTGATGACGGCCAACCCCACGCCTTCCGGCTATGCGGGCGGCGACTATCACATCGCAGAGTTCACCGACGACAAGCTCAAGGCCCGCTGGCGCGCCTGCAAGGAAGACCCGGCGTGCTTCAAGCGCATCGACGCGCAGATGCAGCGCTGGCTGCCGCCCAACAAGGAGCGTGCCACGCGATCGACAGGCGTGGTCGACCCCTCCGGCAAGATCGATCCGGACGGCCAGGTCGACCTGAAGCAGATCCGCCGGCCCGCCTTCTTCGCCAAGGCGCCGTACCGCGAAGGCATCGCCAGGGCCGACGCCCGCACCTACATGGTCGAGTTCACCGCGCCGCGCGACACCTTCGAGCGCATCGACCTGAAGATGACCGGCGACATCAAGCTGCGCGGCTGGTACATCGAAGGCGCGGGCGTGGACGGCGGCAAGGGCAAGAAAGTGCGCGCGCTGGTCATCATGGCGCCGGGCGGCGGCGGGCAGCTCACGGCCATCCAGCACCCCGACGAGGCGTCGTACCGCATCGACGAGAAGACCGGCAAGACCATTCCCATCAACTTTCCCAACGCGACCACCGAGACCATGGGCCAGCGCTGGTGGCGCGAGAACCTGTATGCGCTCAACCAGGCCGGCTTCGACGTGCTGGCCTACGACCGGCGCGGCGAAGGCTTGTCGGGCGGTTTCAGCGACACCAACACGCTGGAGCAAGGGGAAGACGTGTTCCGCGCGCTCACGGCGCTGGAAACCGGGCGCGGGCTGCGCATCCTCACGCCCCAGGGCGAAGTGCTCGAAGGCGAAGCCACCCGGGGCAAGCTGCTCGCAGGCATGCCATCGAGCGAGATCCCGCTGGTGCTCGGCGGCTACTCGCGCGGCTCGATGTCCACCGCCTGGGCCATGACGAGAAACTACGTGGCCCAGTGCAGCTTCGACATGCCCGAGCCCAACTGCACGCCGCCCAAGGGCCTGCGGAACATTCGCGGTGCGATATTGCTGTCGTCGTTCGCCAGCGGCGCGGGCTATGTGGGCGACTCGCCCGACCTGGCCGACCGCAACCTGTTCCTGGGCGGCATGGCGGCCGATCACCACATCGTGTTCTATCCGAACTCCTCCACGCTCGCGGGCATGGACCGCTGGCCCGCCGCCTTCTTCGGCAAGGGCCTGTGGGACCGCGCGGAAACGCTCGAAGGCACCGTGGCCGCCTACAACCGCATCCGCGGCTTGAAAGAGATCGTGCTGGCGCGCGGGCCGCACTCGATCGAGACCTGGCCCGCATCCGACCAGGCCTATCTGCGCGAGCGCATGGTGGTGTTCGCGAAGTCGCTGATCGTCGGCGGGCGCACCATCCCGGGCGCGCGGCCGTGGAAGGACTTCAAGTCGCTGGTGGCGACCACGCCCGACTCGTGGGAACCGTCGTCGCGGCCGAAGGCGCCCTGAGCGACGAGGCGATCAGTACTTGCGCGGGTTGTCCGGCCGGCGGTCATAGCGATCGGGCACGCCGTCGCCATCACTGTCGCGGTTGCGTTCATAGCGGTCAGGAATGCCGTTGTGGTCGCGGTCACGATTGCGGCGGTGGTTGTCGTGGCCGCAGCCGGCCGCAAGGCTGGCGACTGCAAGCAGAAGAATGAGGTGCTTCAAGCTGTGTTCCCCGTGCTGTCGGTGTAGTTCTTGGGAGCCCCAGTGTCCGGGCGGCTGCTGAAGAATCGCTGAGCCTCTGCTGAAGGCTTCATGAACGCTGGGCACTGAAACGATGGCCCTGCCGGCTTCCCGTGCCCGGGTTGAAAACCTCCGGCATGCCGCCATTTCCTCTGGGATCTGGCGACTGAAAAGAGGTGCTCCATGGGCGCGCGCGACGAATTCATTCTTGACTCCTACTCGGCCACCGTCACGCAGGTGGCGCACACCGCCAGCGCGGCGGTCGCCCACATCAAGGTCCGAAAGCAGGCACAGCGCGGCGGCGCGGGCGGCCAGGGCAGCGGCTCCGGCTTCCTGTTCACGCCCGATGGCTTCACGCTCACCAATGCCCACGTGGTCGAGGGCGCGAGCGAGCTGCGCGCCGCATTCGCAGACGGCACCGAAAGCGTCGCGCGCCTGGTCGGGCTGGACGCCTCGACCGATATCGCGGTGTTGCGCATCGAGTCGCACCCGAGCACCTTCCTGCCGCTGGGCAGTTCGGCCGCCCTGCAACCCGGCCAGCTGGCCGTGGCGGTCGGCAATCCGCTGGGCTTCGACTTCACCGTGACCGCCGGCATCGTGAGCGCGCTGGGCCGCAGCCTGCCCGCGCGGGGCGGCCGGATGATCGAGGACGTGATCCAGACCGACGTGGCCCTCAACCCCGGCAACTCGGGCGGCCCGCTGCTGGACAGCGCGGCGCAGGTCATCGGCGTGAACACGGCGGTGATCCCTTCGGCGCAAGGCCTGAGCTTCGCGGTGGCCATCGACACCGCGCGCTGGGTGGCCGGCGAGCTGATGCGTCATGGCGCGGTGCGCCGCGGCAAGCTGGGCGTGCAATGCGCGGCCGTGGCATTGCCCAGGCGTTGGGTGCGCGAGAACGAATGGCCCGTGGCCACCGGGGTGCGCGTGGTCGAGGTGGTGGCCGGCTCGGCCGCCGCGCGCGACGGGCTACGCAGCGGCGACATCCTTATTGGCTGCGACGGAGTGCCACTGGCCCAGCTGTCCGACCTGCTCAAGCGGCTGGCGGGCGAAGGGTATGGACGCCCGTTGCTGCTCAAGCTGTTGCGGCCCGTGGCCGGGACGCTCACGCCGTTTTACCTGACGGTAACGCCCGCAGGCTGACCCCCTCCTGCCGGCGCAACGACAATAGGCGGCTGCAGTGAAGCACCTGTCCAGGAGAAAACCTTGTCCACCGTCACCATCACCCCTCAAGTCAACGCCAGCAACGAAGCCCCCTTCGTCCTCTTCGGCGGCGTCAACGTTCTCGAATCGAAGGACCTGGCCCTGCGCAGCGCCGAGGAGTACGTGCGCGTCACGCAGAAACTGGGCATTCCCTACGTCTTCAAGGGCAGCTTCGACAAGGCCAACCGCTCCTCCATCCACTCCTACCGCGGTCCCGGCCTGGACGAAGGCCTGAAGATCCTGCAGGCCGTGAAAGACGCCTTCGGCGTGCCCGTGCTGACCGACGTGCACGAAACCGCGCAGGCGGCCCCGGTCGCGGAGGTGGTCGACGTGCTCCAGCTGCCCGCCTTTCTCGCGCGCCAGACCGACCTCGTCGTGGCGCTGGCCAAGACGGGCCGCATCATCAACATCAAGAAGCCGCAGTTCCTCAGCCCCTCGCAGATGCTCAACATCGTCGAGAAGTTCAAGGAAGCGGGCAACGACAAGCTCATCCTGTGCGACCGCGGCACCTGCTTCGGCTACGACAACCTCGTGGTCGACATGCTGGGCTTCGGCGTCATGAAGAAGGTGACGCAGAACCTGCCCATCATCTTCGACGTGACCCATGCGCTGCAGCAGCGCGAAGCCGGCGCTGCCGCATCGGGCGGCCGCCGCGAGCAGGTGGCCGACCTGGCACGCGCCGGCATGGCCGTCGGCCTGGCGGGCCTCTTCCTCGAAGCCCACCCTGATCCGGCGCAGGCCAAGTGCGACGGCCCGAGCGCACTGCCGCTGGACAAGCTGGAACCGTTCCTGACGCAGATCAAGGCGCTGGACGATCTGGTCAAGTCGTTCGCTCCCCTGAAGATCTGAAGCAGGGGCCCGAGGGCCCGGCGCGGCTCCATCCGTGGGCCATTTACTAAAGTTTTCATTTGGACTGCCGATATCCAGCCATTCCCCTGGATTCCGGAGTCCGAATATGTTTCTGAGCAACGTTTCAATTGGCAAGCGCCTGGCCATCGTGCTGGGCGCCATCCTGGCGCTCTTTCTCGCCACCAGCGTCGCCGCGGTGTGGAAGCTGCAGCAGCTCAGCCAGGAGATCGACGCCATGATCGAGGACAACGTCAAGACCGAGCGCGCCGGCTCCGACTGGCTGCGCCACACCACGTCGGGCGTGCAGCGGGCGGCGGCCATTGCCAAGAGCAGCGACGCCAGCCTGATCGACTACTTCGCGCCGGCCACGGCCAAGTCGATCAAGGACACCAACGAGCTGCAGAAGTTCATCGAAGGCAAGCTGGCCAAGCCCGAGGAGCGTGAGCTGCTCGAGAAGGTCGGCAACCTGCGAAAGGCCTACCTCGCCTCGCGCGAGGAAGTCAGCAAGTTCAAGCTGAAGGGCGACCTCGAAGGCGCCAACCGCATCTTCGACTCCCAGTTCCAGCCCACATCGGTCAGCTACATCGCGGGCGTGCAGCAAGTGGTGGACATGCAGCGCGAGCAGCTCGATGCCGCCGCCGCCCGCGCCAACAATCTGCGCGCACAGACCAGCACGCTGCTGATCGTGTGTTCCGCCGTGAGCCTGGTGCTCGGCACCCTGCTGGCCTGGCTGCTGGCACGCAGCATCACGCGCCCGCTGCGCAGCGCCGAAACCATCGCGCAGTCGATCGCCGAGATGGACCTCACTGGTGCAGTCCAGCCAAGCTATGCCAAGGACGAAACCGGCCACCTGCTGCGCGCTCTCGACCAGATGCGCACCGCCTTGCAGGGTTCGCTGACGCAGGTGCATGGCGTGGTGATGAACGTATCCACGGCCAGCTCGCAGATTGCCACAGGCAACCAGGACCTGTCGTCGCGCACCGAAGAGCAGGCCAGCTCGCTGGAGCAGACGGCGGCCTCCCTCGAGGAGCTGACCTCCACCGTGAAGCAGAACGCGGACAACGCACGCCAGGCCAATCAGCTGGCCACCTCCGCCTCTGAAGTGGCAGTCAAGGGCGGCAGCGTCGTGTTCCAGGTGGTGGAGACGATGGGGTCGATCAATGCGTCGTCGAAGAAGATCGTGGACATCATCAGCGTGATCGACGGCATCGCGTTCCAGACCAACATCCTCGCGCTCAACGCGGCCGTCGAGGCAGCGCGCGCGGGCGACCAGGGGCGTGGCTTCGCTGTGGTGGCATCCGAAGTGCGCAGCCTGGCGCAGCGCTCGGCCGCGGCGGCCAAGGAAATCAAGACGCTGATCGGCGACTCCGTCGACAAGGTCGAGGAAGGCAGCCGGCAGGTGGCCGATGCCGGCCGCACCATGGAAGAGATCGTCGGCAGCGTGAAGCGCGTGACGGATATCATGGGCGAGATCAGCGCGGCAAGCCAGGAGCAGACCTCGGGCATCGAGCAGATCAACCAGGCCGTCACGCAGATGGACCAGGCGACGCAGCAGAACGCGGCGCTGGTCGAAGAGGCCTCGGCCGCAGCCCAGTCGCTGCAGGAACAGGCAGGGAGCCTGTCGCGGATCGTCGGCAGGTTCAAGCTGGAGCGGCAGCACACTGCTGCGGCATCCGCGACCACGTCGTTGAGCACCTACGCACCCAACGCGCCACGCGCCTACCAGGAGCTGATCGCGTCCCACTAGGCGGAAGAAGCCGACAAAGGCCCTGCACGGAGGAATGAGGCGAAACTAGGCGCCACGTATCAGTCTTTCCTCCGGAGCCTACCTTGTCATCCAAAGTCTCCCGCATTGCCCTGTCGGCCTCGGCTGCCGCCATTGGCAGCATCGCGGCGTACTGGACCCTGCTTGCCACGCGCCAGGGGCACATCCTCTTCAACGCCCGCAAACTGCCCGTCGTCCATCTGTCGGACGACTTCTCCACGTACTCCCACACCGTGCCGGGCGGCATGGTCCGCGGGTATGTCTATCACCCCCAGGGCGAAGACTCGCTGCGGGACCTGTTCGTCTACTTCGCCGGCCGCGGCGAAGACGTGCGCGCCACCGCGCAGATGCTCCACTGGCTGCCCGAAGGCTTCGGCTTTGCCGCGCTCAACTACCGCGGGGTGGCCGACTCGCAGGGGCGCCCTTCCGAGATCGCATCCGTCGAAGACGCGAGCCAGTTCGCCAACCATTTGCGCCGCGCCTTTCCGCATGCACGCCTGCACGTGGTCGGCCGCAGCCTGGGGACTGGCGTAGCCATCCAGCTCGTGGCGCGACAAGACTTCGAGAGCCTGCAACTCGTCACCCCCTACGACTCGATGCTGGAAGTAGCGAAGAAGCGCTTCCCGCTCGTGCCGCTGTCGCTGCTGCTGCGGCACCAGTTCAACTCGCTGGAGCACTGCAAGGAGGTCGCCGCGAAAACCCAGGTGCTGCTGGCCGAGCACGACGACGTCGTGCTGCCCGAGCGCTCGCAAAAACTCATCGCCGCATGGCCCACCCCGGTCAGCGTGCAGACGGTTCCCGCGTCGAACCATCACAGCATCATGGGCCTGGAAGAGACCTGGCTCTATCTCGTCGACTTTGCGTTGACGGCGGTCATTCCCGAGCCGAAGGCGGCATAGCCCGCTGGCTGGTCGATGCCATGGACTCCCTGATCGCCGCCTCCGCCCGCGCCCTGGCCGCTGGCGATGCGCTAGGTGCCCTCAAGCGGGTCGCCCTGCGCGACGACCCACCTGCGCTGGCCTTGCGCGGCATCGCCATGGCCCAGCTCGGCGAGCACCCGCGCGCACGCGAACTCCTGCGGCGCGCCGCGCGCGACTTCGGCGCGCATGAAGTGCTGTCGCGCGCCCGCTGCATCGTGGCCGAGGCCGAGGTGGCGCTGGCGATGCGCGACCTTGGCGGCTCGCCGCGCACGCTGACGGCTGCGGCAGCCACGCTGGAGGCGCACGACGATCACGCCAACGCGCTGCAGGCGCGGCTGATCGCGGCGCGCCGGCTCCTGCTGCTGGGGCGTCTCGCCGAAGCCGCGGCCGCGCTGGAGCGCCTCGATGCGCGCGGCCTGCCGCCGTCGCTGGCGGCGGTGGCCGAGCTGACCGCGACCGAGCTGGCGCTGCGCTCGCTGCGCATCGGCCCGGCGCAGGCAGCGCTGGCCCGTGCGCACGAAGCGGCCGTGCGTGCGCGCGTACCGGCGCTGCTGGCCGAGGTGGCGGAGGCGCGCGCTGCCTTCGAGCGCCCCGCTGCGCGGCGCATCTTCGCGGGCGGCGAGCAGACGCTGCGCCTCGATGAAGTCGCGGCGCTCCTGGCCTCCGACGCACTGGTGGTCGATGCCTGCCGCCGGGGCCTGGGCGCGGGCGACGCGTGGCAGCCGCTGGCGCGCCGTCCGATCCTGTTCACGCTCGCGCGCTCGCTGGCCGAGGCGTGGCCCGGCGATGTCGATCGCGAAGCATTGATCGCAAGCGCATTCCGCACCCGCCATCCCGACGAAACGCATCGGGCGCGCCTGCGTGTCGAGATCGGCCGCCTGCGCGCACTCGTCACCACCCTGGCGAGCATCGAGGCCACGCCGCGCGGCTTCGTGCTCAAGCCGCACGGCGAACGCACCGTCGCCCTGCTGGCGCCGCCCATCGACGGCGACCAGGCCTCGCTGGTGGCGCTGCTTTCCGACGGCGCGGCTTGGTCGACCTCGGCCCTGGCGCTGGCGCTCGGGGCCAGCCAACGCACCGTGCAGCGCGCGCTGGTCGAGCTGGAGGCCGAAGGCCGGGTGCGCTCCATCGGCCAGACGCGCTCGCGCCGCTGGCTGTCGCCGCCGCTGGCGGGATTCACGACGATCTTGTTACTCCCCGCTGCGCTGCCGTTTGAATAGAGTTGTCTCCAGGCGCCGATCCGAGGCGTTTCACAAGGAGCCAACGATGAGCAGCAACAACAAGACGAGCAAGAGCAGACCCCAGCCCACCGTGCGGCCGGCCGAGATCGTGCGCGAGTACGGCCCCTTTGCCGACGCCACCCAGGTGGCGGGCGTGACCTACGACGGCCAGCGCGTCTGGGCCGCCACCGGCGCCAGGCTGGTGGCCTTCGACCCCGCCAGCGGCGAGACCACGCGCACGCTGGACACCGCCTGCGACGCCGGCACCGCCTTCGACGGCAAATACCTCTACCAGATCGCCGAGTCGCGCATCGACAAGATCGACCCGGCCACGGGCAAGGTGCTGGCGTCGATCCCCTCGCCCGGCCACGGCAACGACTCGGGCCTCACCTGGGCCGAAGGCAGCCTGTGGGTGGGACAGCACCGCGACCGCAAGATCCACCAGATCAACCCCGAGACCGGTGCCGTCGTGCGCACCATCGAGTCGAACCGCTTCGTCACCGGCGTGACCTGGGTCGACGGCGAGCTGTGGCACGGCACCTGGGAGGCCGAAGAAAGCGACATCCGCCGCATCGACCCGCAAAGCGGCGCCGTGCTCGAGCGGCTCGAAATGCCGCATGGCATCGGCGTCAGCGGACTCGAGTCCGACGGCGCCGATCTTTTCTATGCCGGCGGCGGCAAGAGCGGCAAGGTCCGCGCCGTGCGCCGTCCCCGCAACTCACCGGAGCATTGACATGACCGAAATCAATCACGCAGCAAACCACCCCGTCGTGTCCAGCGACCAATGGCTCGCCGAGCGCAAGGCACTGCTGGCGCGCGAGAAGGAGCTGATGCACCTGCACGACCAGATTGCCCGCGAGCGCCGTGCGTTGCCATGGGAGCGCGTCGAGAAGAACTACGTCTTCGACACGCCCGAGGGCAAGCGCACGCTCGCCGAGCTGTTCGAGGGACGCCGCCAGCTGATGGTGCAGCACTTCATGCTCGGCCCGGGGTGGGAACAAGGCTGCCAGAGCTGCTCTTTCATGGCCGACCACACCGACGGCATGAACGTGCATCTGGCGCATCGAGACATCACGATGGTGGCCGTCTCGCGCGCACCGCTGGCCGAGATCGCGCGCTTTCGCGAGCGCATGGGCTGGCAGTTCAAGTGGGTGTCGGCGAACGGCAGCGACTTCAACCACGACTTCCACGTCAGCTTCACCCCCGAGGAGCAGGCCACCGGCAAGGTCTACTACAACTACGCCGTGCAGCCCTTTCCCCAGGAAGAGGCGCCCGGCGTCAGCGTGTTCTACAAGGACGACGCGGGCGAGGTGTTCCACACCTACTCGACCTTCGGTCGCGGCGTGGAAGTGATGATGGGCGCCTACTACATGATGGACCTCACGCCCAAGGGCCGCGACGAGCGCGAGGTGCCCTACAAGATGGAGTGGGTGCGCCACCACGACCGCTACGAGCCGCAGGCAAAGACGGCAGGCGATTCGTGCTGCTCGGCACACGGCTGAAGCGCGAAGCATCATGGCAAGCCTCTGGCCCTGGCTGGCGGTTGCGGGGGTCGGCGCCCTTCACGGGCTGAACCCTGCCACCGGCTGGGCCTTCGCAGCCGCCTGGGGCGTGCGCTCACGCGACCGGTCGCAGGCGCTGCGGGCCCTGGTGCCGATCGCGGTCGGGCACGCCGCATCGGTCGCACTGGTTGCCGCTGCTGTAGCGCTGGGCCTGTCGATGGATCGGATGGCGCTGCAGGTGCTGGCGGGTGGGCTGCTTGTCGCCGTCGTCGCGTATCACCTGTGGGGCCGCAGCTCGGGCAAGACGGCCGGGCATGCCGGGCTGGCGCTCTGGTCTTTCATGATGTCCACCGCGCACGGCGCGGGGCTGATGCTGGTGCCGGCGCTGATTCCGCTGTGCATGGGCGACGCACCGGCAGCACGCGAGATCACCGCATCGGGCTCGCTGATGCTGGCGCTCGCGGCCGTCGGCGTTCACACAGCGGCGATGCTCGGCGTTACTGGCATGATCGCCACCGGCGTGTGCCGCGGCTTCGACTTCAGGCGGAAGTCGCCTGCGGCGCCGCACTGAAGGCGATGCCCGGCCGCATCACTGCCGCCCTTTCGGCACGTGGAAATCCGGCGACCCGGCCACCACCTTGCGGATCTCGTCCATCAAGGCCCGCGCGCCCGGTGAAGGAAACGCCCCCAGTCGCTGCGTCAAACCGATCTCGCGCCGTGTTTCCTCGAGCGGAAAGTCCAGCACCACCAGGCTGCTGTCGCGAATCTCGTAGCGCAGCTGGTGCGCCGAGATCGCGGTCAGCATGTCGCTTTCCAGCAGCAGGCCGCGCAGCACGGCAAGGTCGCCTGTCTCGACCGCAGGCAGTGGCGGCGCCTGCCGCGCATCCGAGAAGAAGCGCTCCAGCAGCTCGCGCGATGGCGAGCCGTGCCGAGAGAGCGTCCAGCTCGCCTCGCGCAGCATCCTGAAGTCGATGCGCTTCGCGCGCGCGAGCGGGTGACCGGCACGGGCGATCACCGAGATGCGGTCTTCGAACAGCGGCTCCTGCTGCAGGTCTTTCGCTTCACCTGCACTGCGCAGCGCGCCGAGGATGAAGTCGATGTCGCCGCTGCGCAGCGACGCGGCCAGCGCGTCGTACGGACTCTCGACCGTGGTGACGTGCAGGCCCGGATGCCGCGCGAGCAATGAGGCAATCGCCAGCGGCAGGATCTGCGTGCGCCCGAGCGGCAATGCACCCACGTTCACACTGCCCTGCAAGGTGCCTTCGCTGGCCGCGATGTCTGGCCCGATGTGCCGCAGCTCCGACAGCACGCGCTTGAAGTAGAAGGCCACGATCTCGCCCGCCGGCGTCGCGGTGAGCCCGCGCGCATTCCGGTTGAAGAGCGTGACGCCGAGCCCGCTTTCCAGGTCTTTCAATGCGCTGCTGATGGCCGGCTGCGTGATGCCGAACTCGCGCGCGACGGCGGGCATGTTGCGCTTCTCGGCAAGGCTCGCAATCACGGCGAGGCGTCGGCCATTCAGGATCGAAGTGAAGAGCGAATGCACATCGGCGGAGCTGTCGATTCCGCCGCGCGCCGCCAGCTGCGTTCGCGCCTCCTCGAACTCGCGCTCGATGCGCAGGGCACGCGCCAGCACCAGTTCTCCGTATGCATTGAGCGCCACGCCACGCGAGCGCCGGTCGAACAGCGGCCTGCCGAGCGCGGCCTCCAGATCGAGGATCGAACGCGTCACCGCCGACGCCACGCGGAACAGCGCCTCGGCAGCCGCGGCAATGCTCCCGGCAGATGCCACGGCCGAGAACGCGCGCAGGTGGCGCAGGTTGATGCCGAGCGCCACGCTGTCGGCGTGCGCAATAACTTTGTGATGCTCGTTTTTTTTGTTCACGGGTGGAGGCGTCGCTCTCGATCATGCATTTTCACGCCTAAGGGTAAACCCTTTATCGATAAAAAAGAATGATGGCAGCGCAACGCTAACTCACCCCACGCAAAGCAACCGCCGCGCAGACTTCTCTTCATGCTTGAAGCACCCCCTGCACACCTTCCGGAGCGTTGCGAATGATCATCGACTGTCACGGCCACTACACGACCGCGCCCAAAGCCCTCGAGGCGTGGCGCAACCGGCAGATCGCCGGCATCAAGGACCCGTCGGCCAGGCCCAAAGTCTCGGAGCTGAAGATCAGCGACGACGAACTGCGCGAGTCCATCGAGGGCAACCAGCTGCGGCTGATGAAGGAGCGCGGCAGCGACCTGACCATCTTCAGCCCGCGCGCGAGCTTCATGGCGCATCACATCGGCGACTTCGAGGTGTCGTCCACCTGGGCGGCCATCTGCAACGAGCTGTGCCATCGCGTGAGCCAGCTCTTTCCCGATCACTTCATCGGCGCGGCCATGCTGCCGCAGTCGCCGGGCGTCGATCCGGCCAGCTGCATTCCCGAGCTGGAACGCTGCGTGAACGAATACGGCTTCGTGGGCGTCAACCTCAACCCCGACCCCTCGGGCGGCCACTGGACCAGCCCGCCGCTGTCCGACCGGCACTGGTATCCGCTCTACGAAAAGATGGTGGAGCTGGACATTCCCGCGATGGTGCACGTGAGCACGAGCTGCAACGCCTGCTTCCACACCACGGGCGCGCACTACCTGAACGCCGACACCACGGCCTTCATGCAGTGCCTCACCTCGGACCTGTTCACCGACTTTCCGACGCTGCGCTTCGTCATTCCGCACGGCGGCGGCGCGGTGCCCTACCACTGGGGGCGCTTTCGCGGCCTGGCGCAGGAGATGAAGAAGCCGCTGCTCAAAGACCACCTGCTGAACAACATCTTCTTCGACACCTGCGTGTACCACCAGCCCGGCATCGACCTGCTCACGCGCGTGATCCCGGTCGACAACGTGCTCTTCGCCAGCGAAATGATCGGCGCGGTGCGCGGCATCGACCCCGAGACCGGCTTCTTCTACGACGACACGCGCCGCTACATCGATGCCACGCCCATGCTCGACGACAAGGCGCGCCACCAGATCTACGAAGGCAACGCGCGCCGCGTGTACCCGCGGCTGGACCGCGCACTCAAGCAAAAAGGACTTTGAACATGTCGACCACTCCCCTCCTCCAGGAACTCGGCGTCGTGCACCGCAACGTGGTGCGCGCCGATGCGGCCGCCGTCGAGAAGCTGTCGCGCTTCGGCGTATCCACGGTGCACGAAGCACTCGGCCGCCTGGGCCTGATGGCGCCGCGCATCCGCCCCATCCATCCTGAAGCGCGCATTTGCGGCACCGCCATCACGGTGCTGCTGCAGCCCGGCGACAACTGGATGCTGCACGTCGCGGCCGAGCAGATACAGCCCGGCGACGTGGTCGTGGCCGCCTGCACCGCCGACAGCACCGACGGCTTCTTCGGCGACCTGCTCGCAACCTCGTTCAAGGCGCGCGGCTGCAAGGGCCTGGTGATCGACGGCGGCGTGCGCGACGTGCGCGACCTCATCGCTATGGACTTCCCCGTGTTCAGCCGCGCCATCCATTCGAAGGGAACGATCAAGTCCACGCTGGGTTCGGTCAACGTGCCGGTGGTGTGCGCCGGCGCGCTGGTGCAGCCGGGTGACGTGGTGGTGGCCGACGTTGACGGCGTGGTCGTTGTGCCGGCGCAGCTGGCCGCACGCGTAGCCGATGCCGCCGAGGCCCGCGAAGCCAACGAGGCCGGCAAGCGCGCGCGCTTCGCGGCCGGCGAGCTGGGGCTGGACATGTACGCCATGCGCGAGCCGCTCGCCAAGGCCGGCCTGCGCTACATCGACTGAGCAAGGGACCGCACTGTGGCTCGCATCATCGGCGCCGTCGCCTGCTCGCACACGCCCACCATCGGCTTCGCCTTCGACAAGAACAAGCAGCAGGACCCGGTCTGGGCGCCCATCTTCGAGGCCTTCGCGCCGGTGCAGCAGTGGCTGGCCGACAAGAAGCCCGACGTGCTCTTCTTCATCTACAACGACCACGTCAGCTCGTTCTTCTTCGACCACTACTCGGCCTTCTCGCTTGGTGTGGGCGAGCGACACGAAGTGGCCGACGAAGGCGGCGGCGCGCGCGACCTGCCGGCTCTGGCTGGCCATCCGGCACTGGCGCGGCACATCGGCCGCTCGCTGGTGGCCGACGAGTTCGACATGTCTTTCTTCCAGGACCGGGCGCTGGACCACGGCGTGTTCTCGCCGATGTCGCTGCTGTGCCCGCACGAGCCCGCATGGCCGATACCGGTGGTGCCGCTTCAGGTTGGTGTGCTGCAGTCGCCGGTGCCGTCGGCACGGCGCTGCTACAAGCTCGGCCAGGCGCTGCGGCGCGCGATCGAGAGCTACCCGGACGACATCAAGGTGGCAATCGTTGCCACCGGCGGACTCTCGCACCAAGTGCATGGCGAGCGCGCGGGCTTCAACAACACCGCCTGGGATGCCCAGTTTCTCGACCTGATCGAGAACGATCCGGTGCGGCTCACCGAGATGACGCAGGCCGAACTGGCGACGCTCGGCGGCATGGAAGGCGCCGAAGTCATCATGTGGCTGGTGATGCGCGGCGCCCTGTCGTCCAACGTGCGCAAGACGCACCAGAGCTACTACCTGCCCTCGATGACGGGCATTGCCACCGCCATCTACGAGAACCTGGCGAGCCCGCCCGTCGCCGGTGAAGTCGAGCGGCACCGCCGCCACATCGACAAGGAACTGGCGGGCGTGGAAGCGCTGCAGGGCACCTATCCGTTCACGCTCGAGACCAGCGTGCGCGCCTACCGCCTCAACAAGTTCCTGCACGGCATGACGCGCCCGGCGCACCGCGCAGCCTTTCTTGCCGACGAAGAGGCCGCGTTCGACGCTGCCGCGCTGACAGACAAGGAGCGCGACATGGTGCGCCGCCGCGACTGGCGCGGCCTGATCCAGTACGGGGTGATCTTCTTCATGCTGGAAAAGCTGGGCGCGGTGGTGGGCGTGTCGAACCTGCACATCTATGCCGCGATGCGCGGCCAATCGCTGGAAGAGTTCCAGCAGACCCGCAATGCGCCCGGCGCCCTGTATTCGGTGGCCGGCAAGGACGCCGCGCCGCAGGCGTGGGACCGCCGCTGAGCCGCACCTGATTTTTTGATTCTGGAGACAACACAAATGAAGCCCCTTTTCCGACGCCTCGCCCTCGGCGTGGCCGCACTGGCCGCATTCGGCCAGCTCGGCATTGCCAGCGCGGCCGACGCCTTTCCGTCGAAGCCCGTGAAGATCCTCGTGGGCTACAGCGCCGGCGGCGCGGTCGATGCCATTGCGCGCTCGGTCGGCCTGCGGATGTCGGCCATCCTGGGCCAGCCGGTCATCGTCGAGAACAAGCCCGGCGCGGGCACCAACATCGCGGTGAAATCCGTCATCACGAGCGCGCCCGACGGCTACACCTTGCTGCTGGCCGCCAACGCGCTGGCCGTGAATCCGTCGCTGTTCCAGCCCGCGCCCTACGACCTGGAGCGCGAGCTGACGCCGGTGGCCTCGGTCGGCCGGGTGCCCGTGGTGTTCACGGTGCGCGAAGAATCGGCCATCAAGACGCTGCCCCAACTGGTCGCCGCGGCCAAGGCCAAGCCGGGCAGCGTGACCGTCGCCACGCCAGGCAACGGATCGACACCGCACCTGGCCATGGAACTGTTCCAGCACACCGCCGGCCTGCAACTGCGGCATGTGCCGTACAAGGGCGGCGCGCAGGCGCTCACCGATGTGCTCGGCGGCCATGTGGACGTGGTTGCGGTCAATGCGCTCGAGGCACTGCCGCTGGCCAAGTCCGGCAAGCTGCGCGTGCTGGCGGTGATGAGCGCCGAACGCTCCGCCGTACTGCCGGGCGTGCCGACCGTTGCCGAGTCAGGCTACCCGGGGTTCGAGGCCAGCGTGTGGTACGGCTTCGTGGGGCCGGCCGGGCTGCCGAAGCCCATCGTCGACAAGCTGCACGACGCCGTGCAGAAAGCCATCGACTCGCCCGAGGTGCGCTCCCAGCTCGCCGCGGCCGGCGGCGTTCCGCTGCCGGGGCCGACCGAGCAGTTCGACAAGCTGCTCAAGGCCGACGTGGCGCGCTACGGCAAGCTGATCCGCGAAGCCAACATCAAGCCTGATTGATCGCCATGACCACGACAGGCATCACCCGTCGCCACGCCTGCCTCGCGGCAGCAGCCGCCGCCCTGCTGCCGGCAAGCCGCGCCGCCATGGCGCAGCAGGCCTATCCGTCCAAGCCGATCCGCATGGTCATTCCCTTCCCGCCCGGCGGCTCCACCGACGTGCTCGGGCGGGCCATCGGCATCGAGCTGGGCCGCGCGTGGCACCAGCCCGTGGTGGTCGACAACCTCCCCGGCGCCGGTGGTTCCATCGGTGCCGACAAGGTCGCCAAGTCGCCTGCCGACGGCTACACGCTGCTGATGGGGCACATCGGCACGCTGGCCATCAACCCATCGCTGTACCCCAAGCTCGACTACGACCCCGTGCGCAGCTTTGCGCCCGTGGCCTGGGTGGCGCGCGTGCCGAACGTGCTCGTGGTGCATTCCTCCGTTCCGGCGCGCACGCTGGCCGAACTGGTCGCGCTGGCCAAGGCACGGCCGGGCCAGCTGGCCTTTGGCTCCGGCGGCAACGGCAGCGCGGCGCACATCGCTACCGAATATCTGAAGCTGCAGACGGGCGCCTCTTTGCTGCACGTGCCTTACAGGGGCACCGCCCCGGCCGTGACCGATCTGCTCGCGGGCCAGCTGCAGCTGCTCTTCACCGGCGCGCCCGCTTTGCTGCCGCACATCAAGTCCGGCAAGCTGCGTGCGCTGGCGGTGTCGAGCCCGAAGCGCATCGCGCTGCTGCCCGACGTGCCGACGGTGGCTGAAAGCGGCGTGCCCGGCACCAAGGACTTCGAGGCCGACCAGTGGTACGGCGTGGTCGCCCCGGCCGGGACTCCCGCGGACATCGTCGCCATGCTCAACCGGCAGATCAACCAGTCGCTCAACACGGCGGACGTTCACGCGCGGCTGGCAGCCGAGGGCGCCGAGCCCACGCCCACGACGCCGCAGGCCTTCGGCCAGCTGATCGCGAGCGAAATGAAGCGCTGGGACCGCGTGATCAAGAGCGCCCACATCACCGTCGACTGAAGTTGGACAGGAACACACCGGCCATGAAATCGCTCGCCCGTCTGCTGCTCGCCCTTGTCGTCGCGGCACTGCTCGCCGCCTGCGCGCAATCGCCCCAATCGTCGCCCTCCACGAGTGGTGGCAAGACCGAAGTGCTCTGGCTCGGCCAGTCGGCATTCCGCATCACCACGCCGGGCGGCAAGGTGATCGTGACCGACCCGTGGCTCAAGCTGAATCCGCTGACGCCCGCGGCATACAAGAACCTCGAAGCCCTCGGCAAGGTCGACGTGCTGCTGGTCACGCATGGTCACTTCGACCACTTCGCGGATGCGCCTGCGCTGGCGCTGCTCAACCAGGTGCCGATGTACGCGCCCGGCGACATGAACCAGACGGTGGGCGTGCTCGGCATCCTGCCGCCCAACCTTGTGCCGCGCTTCAACAAGAGCGGCACGATCAACCCGGTGCCGGGAATCAAGGTGACTGCCGTGCACGCGGAGCACTCCTCGGTCATCGTGTGGAAGAACCCGGCCACCGGCAAGGACGAAGTGCACCCCGGCGGCGAGCCCGTGGGCTACATCATCGAGCTGGAGAACGGCTTCCGCATCTACCACATGGGTGACACGGGCCTGTTCGCCGACATGAAGTTCATCGCCGACTACTACAAGCCCGACCTCGTGCTGATGCCGATCGGCGGCCACTTCACGATGGACCCGGTGGACGCCGCCTACGCCACGCGCGAATGGCTCAAGCCGCGCGCGGTGATTCCGATGCACTATGGCGCCAACCCGCTCGGCAAGGGCACGCCCGACGAATACATCCGCGCGCTAGGCAGCACAAGCACGCGCGTGCTGGCTTTGAAGCCCGGCGAGAAGGCCATCTTCTGACAAGGACACACACGATCATGGGAACGACACTGGGCCTCATCGGCTACGGCGAAGTGGGCGGCATCTTCGGACGCGGGTTGCGCGGGCAAGGCGGCGTGGATGCCGTCTGGGTCTGGGACAAGCGCTTCGCCGATCCCGCGACGGGCGCGGCAGCGCGTGCCGCGGCAGAAAGCGACGGGATGCACGTGGCGAGCGGCCTGCAGGAGCTTTGCAGCCGCGCCGACCTGCTCATCTCCGCCGTCACCGCCTCCAACACGCTGGCGGTAGCCGAAGAGGCCGCTCGCCACGCGCGCACCGGCAGCCGCTTTCTCGATCTCAACTCGGCATCGCCCGGCACCAAGCAGCGCGCCGCGGCGGCGCTGGAGCCCGTGGGCGTCGCCTACGTCGAGGCCGGCGTCATGACCTCGGTGCCGCCCTACGGCATCCGCGTGCCGATGCTGCTGGGCGGCCCGCAGGCCGAAGCGCTTGCTGCAACGCTGGCCGGCTGGGGCATGGACGTTCGCGTCGTGAGCGACCAACTCGGCGTGGCTTCGGCGATCAAGATGAGCCGCAGCATCATGATCAAGGGGCTGGAAGCGCTGGTCATCGAGAGCTACACCACCGCCAGGCGCTACGGCGTCGAAGCGCATGTGCTGCCGACGCTGAAGGAAACCTTTCCGCAGATCGACTGGGACAAGCAAGGCGCCTACTTCTTCAGCCGCGTCGTGCAGCACGGCAAGCGCCGCGCGGAAGAGATGCGCGAAGCGGCGCAGACCGTGCGCGAGGCCGGCTTCGAGCCCCTGATGACGGCCGCCATCGCGGCCAAGCAGGATTGGGTTGCGGCGCAGGCACGCGATGGCCTGTTCGAAGGGCTGGACGCCGCAAGCGACTGGCAGGCCTACGCGGATCGCCTCATCGGCCGCGCATGACCATGTCGGATTCGATACGGGGCATCTGCTCCATGGCCACGAAGGGCCTGCTGCTGGAGCTGGCCGCGGCGTACACGCGCACGAGCGGCGTGCCGGTTTCGTTCGAGGCAGTAGGCGGCGTAGATGCCGCAAAGCGCGTCTCGGCAGGAGAGCCATTCGACGTTGTAGTGCTCGCCTCCGATGCCATCGACAAGCTGGCGGCTGCCGGCAAGGTGGACGCATCGCGCAAGACCGACGTGGTGCGCTCCGGCGTTGCCGTGGCCGTTGCCGCGAACGCCGCGCGAGTCGATATCTCCACCGAAGAAGCGGTGCGGCGCGCCGTGCTGGATGCGGCCAGCGTCGCGTATTCGACCGGGCCCAGTGGCGTTGCCCTGGCCGCGCTGTTCGAGCGCTGGGGCATCGCCGACACCATCAAGGGCCGATTGGTACAGGCGCCACCCGGCGTGCCGGTGGGCTCGTTGATCGCACGCGGAGAAGCCGCGCTGGGCTTTCAGCAACTGAGCGAGCTGATCGACGTCGAAGGCATCGCACTGCTGGGGCCGCTGCCGCCGGCAATCCAGATCACCACGGTGTTCAGCGCAGCGCCGGGCTCTTCCGCTTCGCAGCCGGACGCCGCAAGCGGGCTGCTCGCGTACCTGGCCTCCGGCGACAGCGCAGAAGCCAAGCGCCGGCACGGCATGGAGCCGGCCTAACGGGTCGCAGACTTGCGAGAGCCGTTTCCCTTGCCGGCAATGACAAGCCCCGCGCTCTCGACAAAACCGTGAATCAGCCTCAACCGCGGCGACGCCCGCAGCCACAGCACACCGAAGCGCCGCGTCTCCGAAGGCAGCGGCAGCGGGATCTTGGCGATGCGCTGCCCGTCGAGCAGCGGCGAAGCGATGTCGGGCACGACCGACACGCCGAGGCCTCGATCGACCATCATCGCGATTGCCAGCAATGAACTGAGTTCGAAGCGCTCCTGCGGCACGATGCCCGCCGAACGCAGGTAGCGGTCGGCCTGCTTGCCGCCACCGAGGTTGCGGTCGTAGCGGATGAGCGGAGAGGTCCGCAGCAGTTCGTGGGGATCGCGCCGCGCGAGGCGGCTCGGCGCGAGCAGCACCAGCGGCTCTTCGCGCAGCAGGGCCCAGTCGAAGGTCTTCGCAAGCGCGAACGGTGGATACAGGCACACGGCCGCATCGAGCTCGCCCTGCTGCATGGCCTTGTAGAGCGTGGCAGTGTTGCCCGACTGCAGGTACACCTTGACACCCGGATGCGTCTTCACGAAGCGCGCGAGGATGTCTGGCAGCAGGCTGTGGATGGCCGTGTTGATGGTGCCGATGACCAGCTCGCCGCCGGCCGCCTCGCTGCCCACCAGCGCCTTGATGTCGCTCACCTCGCGCAGCAGCGTGCGGGCGCGCTGCACCAGCCGGTGCCCCGCCTCGGTCGGCTGCACCGTGCGGCCGGCGCGCGCGAGCAGCGGTGCGTTGAGCTCCCGCTCCAGCGCGCGGATCTGCTGCGCCACCGCGCCGGGCGTCAGGTCGAGCCGGCGCGCGGCCTCCGACATCGAGCCCGACTCCACCACCAGAAGAAAGCTTTGCAGGTAGGCCGTTTCCATGAAGATAGATTTTCTGCGATCTGATCGCAGGGAGCAGCTGTTTTTCTCTTCTCATGAACTGCGGACACTGCATGCATGAGAAGCAAACTCTTCGTTCCCGGAACCCGTCCTGAACTGTTCGCCAAGGCACTGACCAGTGCGGCGGACGCCATCTGCCTCGACCTGGAAGACGCGGTGTCCGAGCCGCGCAAGGACGAGGCGCGCGAGACCGTGCGCCAGCTGCTGCTTGCCAGCGGCGATGCGGCCTCCTCGCAAAAGACACTGATCGTTCGCGTCAACGCCATGGACACGCCGCACTTCGAGCGCGACGTGGCGGCGGTGACACAGCCCGGCGTGCATCTGATCAACCTGCCGAAGCCGCAAAGCCCGGCGCACGTGCGCACGGCGGTCGAAGTCATCGAGCGCGCCGAACGCTCTAGCGGCGTGCAGGCGCCCATTGGCCTGCTGCTGAACATCGAGACACCCACTGCATTGCGTACGGCAGCGGAACTCGCACTGGCGCATCCGCGCGTGTCGGGGCTGCAGCTGGGGCTGGGCGACCTGTTCGAGCCGCTGGGCATCGCCCGGCGCGAACCTTCAGCGATTCGCCAGGCGATGTTCGCGGTGCGCATCGCAGCCGGCGAAGCGGGCATGTATGCCTACGACGGCGCATTCGCGAACATCCGCGATGCCGAGGGCTACCGCGCCGAAGCCACGCTGGCGCGCGACCTCGGCTTTCTGGGCAAGACCTGCATCCACCCGAGCCAGATCGCCATCGCCAACGAGGTGTTCCGCCCCACGGATGAAGAGATCGCGCACGCCTGCAAGGTGGTCGAGGCAGCGCGCGAAGCCGATGCCAACGGCATCGGCGCCTACGTGGTGGACGGAAAAATGATCGACATCCCCTTCGTGATTCGCGCGCGCGCCATCGTCGAGAGTGCACGCAGCCTTGGGCTGCTTCCCAATTGAGCCTTGGGCTGCTGCCTGCCTGACCTGAGCTTCCCATCAATAAGAAACCGGAGACAAGACAATGCATTTCCCATCCTTCCTTCGCCCGCGCGTGCTCGCTGTTGTTGCAGCGGCAGCGCTTGCCGGCGCGGCATTCGCCCAGGGCGCCTATCCCGGCAAGGCCATCACGATCGTCGTGCCCTACCCGGCCGGCGGCTCCAACGACACCTTCGCGCGCCAAGTGGCCAAGGAGTTGGGCGACCAACTCAAGCAACCGGTGATCATCGACAACCGCCCCGGCGCGAGCGGCAACACCGGTACGGCGCAGGTGGCGCGCGCCACGCCCGACGGCTACACGCTGGTGGCGGTGTCGTCCAGCATGACGACCAACGCAGCCGTGCAATCGAAGATGCCCTTCGATCCGGTGAAAGGCCTCGCACCCGTGGCCATGTTCGCCAAGGGCCCGTTCATCGTCGCGGTCAACAACGAGTTTCCCGCGAAGACACCGGCCGAGCTGATCGCCGCCATCAAGGCCAAGCCAGGCCAGTACAACTACGCCTCGTCGGGCTCGGGCAGCGTGAACCAGTTCGGCACCGAGCTGCTCAAGGCCAAGGTGGGCGACCTGCAGATCGCGCACATTCCCTACAAGGGCATGGGTCCGGCCGTGACTGACCTGATCGGCAACCAGACGCAGCTGCTGATTTCAAGCGGTCCTTCGCTGCTGCCGATGGTGCGTGCCGGCAAGCTGCGCGCCGTGGGCATCACGAGCCTGAAGTCCAGCCCCGTCGCGCCTGATCTCACGCCAATGGCCACTGCGGTGCCCGGCTACGAATTCGAACTCTGGTGGGGCCTGCTGGCACCGGCGGGCACGCCGCCTGATGTGGTCGCCAAGCTCAATGGCGCCGTCAACCAGATCCTGGCCAGGCCCGAGATCACGGCCAACTTCCTGCGCGAAGGCGCCATCGCTACGCCGCTGACGCCTGCGCAGTTCGGCACCGTGATCGCTGACGACGTGGAGCGCTGGAAGAAGCTGGCCAAGCAACAGAACATCACAGCCGACTGAGGAAAGAAGAACCCATGAGCACTACCGCCCCCGACAACGCTGGCGACGACAAGCCCCTGCCCGCGCGCCAGGGCCCCGCCGGGCCGTTGAGCGGCCTGCGCGTGCTCGACCTGAGCGCCTACATCGCGGGCCCCTACGGTTGCTCGCTGCTGGCCGACCAGGGCGCGGAAGTCATCAAGATCGAGCCGCCCACGGGCGACAACCTGCGCAAGTACCCATCGACGCTGGAAGCCGAAAGCCGTGCGTTCATCGGCGTCAACCGCAGCAAGCTGGGCGTGGTGCTCGACCTCAAGAGCCCGCAGGACCTCGCCGCGCTGATGGCGCTGGTGCGCACGGCCGACGTGCTGGTGCACAACTTCCGCCCCAGCGTGCCGCCGCGGCTGGGCATTGCGTACGACCAGCTGAAGACGGTGAACCCACGCCTGATCTACTGCGCCGTCACCGGCTATGGCGAGACCGGGCCGCTGCGCGAGAAGGCGGGCTACGACCAGGTGCTGCAGACCATGACCGGCATGTGCGCGCTGCAGGGCAAGCGCGGCGAGCCGCCTGAGATCATCTACGGCTCGGTGGTCGACTACTACGCGGCCGCGCTGGTGGCTGCCGGCGTGGCCTCCGCGCTGTACGAGCGGGAGAAAAGCGGTGAAGGCCAGTTCGTCGGCGTTTCGCTGCTGCGCTCCGCGCTCACGATGCAGTCGGCGCGCATGGTGTGGGCCGAGGGCGAGCCGAAAGACGTGGGGCGCGACATGCGCTCGGGCGGCATCACCGGTCTTCACCCCACGCGCGAGGGGCACATCTACATCTCGGCCAACACGCCGCACTTCTGGCAGGCGCTGTGCGCCAAGGTCGACCTGCCCGAACTGGCGGGCGACGAGCGCTACGACTCGGTGCGCAAGCGCGCGCAGCACGCCGCCGAGATCATTCCGAAGCTGCGCGCCGCGCTGGCCGCGCGCACCGCGCTCGAATGGGAAGAACTGTTCGGCGAGGAAGTGCCCTGCGCGGCAGCACGCACCGTGGAAGACATGTTCGACAACGAACAGGTGCTGGCCGAGGACATGGTGGCGAACTTCGCGCACCCCACGCTCGGCTCGTACCGCGGCTTCACCCGGCCGGTGCGATTCGGCCGTACGCCGGGGCCCGAGCCCTTTGCCGCGCCGACGCTGGGGCAACACACAGCAGGCGTGCTGGCCGCGCAGCGCTTGGACGAATAGGACATGCCCACCGATAACGTGGTGCCCCACAGCAGCGGCACTCGCAAGCCCGCAAGCGCGGCACCCGAAGGCGCGTGCGACGCGCACATGCATGTGTACGACCGACGCTTCGCGCTGCACGGGCCGCCCGATGCCATGCTCGATCACGCCACCGCCGCCGACTACCGCCTGCTGCAGCAACGCATCGGCACGCAGCGCACGGTAGTCGTTCAGCCGCGCGCCCACGGCACGGACAACAGCGTGACGCTGGCCGCCATTCAAGCGCTTGGCGCCGCGCACACGCGCGGCGTGGCGGTGGTACGGCCCGAGGTGAGCGATGCCGAACTCGAACGCCTGCACGCGGGCGGCATCCGCGGCATCCGGTTCACGCTGTACACGCCGATGAATGCGGCGACGGACTTCGCCATGGTCGAGCCGCTGGCGCAGCGCGTGCATGCGTTCGGCTGGCATGTGCAATTGCACTGGAACGCCGACCAGATCGTCGAGCACGCGGCGCTGCTCGCGCGCCTGCCCTGCACGATCGTCCTCGATCACCTTGCCCGCCTGCCACTGCCCGATGCGCTGGCGCATCCCGCATACGACGTCGTGCGCCGGCTGCTCGACAACGGCCGCACCTGGATCAAGCTGTCAGGCGCCTACCTGGATTCGCGTGTGGGCGCGGAAGGCGGCTACGCCGACACGACCGGTATTGCGCAAGCCTGGGCGCAGCAGGCACCCGACCGCGTGGTGTGGGGCAGCGACTGGCCCCACCCGACCGAGCGCACCGCCAAGCCCGACGACGCACAGCTGTTCGACCTGCTGGGCCAATGGGTTCCCGACGAGGCCGCGCGACGCCGCGTGCTCGTCGACAACCCCGCGCGGCTCTACGACTTTTCCTGAACTACAAGCAAACTCCGAGACATTGGCATGAAGCAACCACAGAAGCGCCTTCTGAAATCCGTCGTAGCGCTGGCCGCCTGCGCCGCTCCCCTGCTGGGCTGGGCCGCCTGGCCCGACAAGCCGATCCGCATGGTGGTGCCGTACGCCGCGGGCGGCGGCGCCGACAACACCGCGCGCATCGTCGCGCAGCAGATGAGCACTGCGCTGGGCCAGCAGATCGTCATCGACAACAAGCCGGGCGCGGGTGGCGTGCTTGGCGCCGACAACGTGGCCAAGGCGGCCGGCGACGGCTACACCGTGCTCTACGACGCATCGGCGTTCTCGGTGAATCCGTCGCTGCGCAAGCTGCCCTTCGACGCGGCGAAAGACTTCATTCCCGTGTCGCTGGTCGCCACCGCGCCGCAGATCCTCGTCGTGCCGACGAGCGCGCCGTACAAGACCGTCGCGGAGTTCATCGACTTCGCGCGCAAGAACCCGGGCAAGCTGAGCTTTGCGTCGGCGGGCGGCGGCACCGGCTCGCACCTGGCGGGCGAGGCGCTGAACGAGCAGGCGAAGATCAACCTGATGCACGTGCCCTACAAGGGCGGCGCGCCAGCGCTGACCGACGTGATGGGCGAGCAGGTGTCGGCCTATTTCGGCAACGTGGCGTCGACCCTGGGCTACGTCAAGGGCGGCAAGCTGCGCGCGCTGGGCGTGAGCTCCATCAAGCGCGTGCCGGGGCTGCCCGACACGCCGACGCTCGCGGAGTCGGGCCTGCCGGGCTACAACGTGGTCGAATGGAACGGCGTGTTCCTGCCCAAGGGAACGCCGGCCGACATCGTGCAGAAACTCGGCAAGGCGGTGCAGGCTGCGGTCAACGACCCGACCGTGCGGCAGAAGCTGCTGCAGCTCGGCCTGGAGCCGGCCGGCACCACGCCCGAGGCCTTCGCGAAGTTCGTGCAGGACGAGACGGGAAGAGTGAGCGCGCTGGTGAAGGCACGCAACATCAGGGTCGATTGATCCTGCACTCGACTGGGTGTGCGTGAAACGTAGTGTGTGGGTTTCCCCCCGCGGATACAGAGGCATACGCGTTTCGCGCCACGGCAGGGTGGCCCAACGAAGAATCGGCTCCGTTCACAGACGAACGCCCGTCACTCTTCCGAAGGAACCACCATGCGCTTTCGCTCTTCCACCCTCTTCTTCGCCGTTGCCATCGCGGCCTCGGCGGCGGCCCTCACGCTGACCTTTGCCGCACCATCGCCGCTCGGCGGTGACGTTCCGGCCGCCGAGGCGGTGCCCGCGCCTGAATTCCAGAACATCGACACCTGGCTCAACTCGCAGCCGCTGAAGCTCAGTGAGCTGCGCGGCAAGGTCGTGCTGGTCGACTTCTGGACCTACACCTGCATCAACTGCCTCAACCACCTGCCTTACGTGAAGGACTGGAACGAGAAGTACAAGGACAAAGGCCTGATCGTCGTCGGCGTGCACACGCCGGAGTTCGCGTACGAGAAATCGACGAAGAACGTGAAGGACGCGATCCAGCGGCTGCAGATCAGGCACGCGGTGGCGCAAGACAACAGCTACGGCACCTGGAAGGCCTTCAGGAACCAATATTGGCCTGCGGTGTACCTGATCGACAAGCAGGGAAAGATCGTCTATTCGCACTTTGGCGAAGGCAGCTATGGCACTACGGAAAAGAAGATCCAGGCGCTGCTGGCTGAGCCTGCGCCGGTGGGGTCTTGAGGAATGAAGAAGCTCTGGTTCGCCCTACTCTTCCTAGCCGGCGGCATCACCCACGAGATACGCAACCCGGTGAGCTGCCAGTGCATCACAGCACGATTCAGTCCAACGCCTCGACAGTCGAAGAAAAAACGTAGCCCTCACTGCGCACCGTCTTGATGAAGCGCGGCTCGCGCGCATCGTCTCGTAGACGCTGACGCAGCCGGCTCACGAGCAGGTCGATCGAGCGCTCGAAAAGCTCGGCCTCGCGCCCCTGCGTGAGACTCAGCAACTGGTCGCGGCTCAGCACCTTCTGCGGGTGGTCGAGAAATACGCGCAGCAGCCGGTACTCCGCACCGCTGAGAGCCACCATCACCCCGCTGTCGTCGATCAGGTGGCGCGCAGTGGTGTCTACCTGCCACTCGCCGAACCCCAGCTTCGAAGCCGACTCGGTCGAGCGCATGTTCGGCGGCAGCATGCGCGTGCGGCGCAGCACCGAGCGCATGCGCGCCAGCAGTTCGCGGGCGGAAAACGGCTTGGCCAGATAGTCGTCGGCGCCCATCTCCAGACCGAGGATGCGGTCTGCCTCCTCGCTGCGCGCAGTGAGCATGAGGATCGGCGTGGCCTTGTACTTGCCCGTGCGAAGGTCACGGCACAGCGTGAGCCCGTCTTCGCCCGGCAGCATCAGGTCGAGGATGATGAGATCGAACGGCCCCGACTCCTCCAGCGCCGCGCGCATGTGCCGCCCCGTGGGCACCGCGACCACGCGCAGGCCGTTCTTGACCAGGTACGTGGTGAGCAGTTCGCGGATTTCCCGGTCGTCGTCGACGATGAGGATGTGGTCGGAGGTCTTCGAGGTCGTCATGCGGGTGGCCGGTACGTCGGAAGCCGCAATGTAGCCCGGCTGCGGGCCGGGACAAGCGGGTTTGTATTCCTGTGTATCCGGCGCCCCGGCCGGCCACACTACGTTGCCGACGCGAGCTTCCACACCGCATCGGCAAACACCTGCGGCGTCTCCTGCGGCACGTTGTGGCCCGCGCTCACGACGAGGTGCGTGCGCGGCCCGGTGAACTTGGCAGCGTAGGCCTTCCCGTCGGTGGCCGGCACGACACCGTCGGAGTCGCCGTCCATCGTGATCGCTGGCACCTTGATCGTCGGAAACGCGGCCAGGCGCTTCTCGTATTCCTCGTACTGCGCGAAGCCGTCCGCAAGACCGAGGCGCCAGCGGTAGTTGTGGATGACGATCTGCACGTAGTCAGGGTTGTCGAACGACGCGGCGGTGCGCTCGAAGGTGGCGTCGTCGTATGCCCACTTCGGCGAATTCGTGGTCCACAGGATGCGCGCGATGTCGCGCCGGTTCGCTTCCAGCCCGAGGCGGCCGCGCTCGGTGGCGAAGTAGTACTGGTACCACCAGCCCAGCTCGACCTTCGCAGGCAGCGGCAGCTTGTTGCCGGGGCGGTTGGTCATGATGTAGCCGTTGACCGAGAGCAGCCCGATGCAGCGCTCGGGCCAGAGCGCCGCGATGATGCAGCCGGTGCGCGCGCCCCAGTCGTAGCCGACGATGACGGCGCGGTCAATCTTCAGGGCGTCGAGCAGCGCGATCTGGTCGAGCGCCACTGCCGCCTGCTGCGCGGAGCGGGGGTTGGCGCTGTCGAGAAAGCGCGTGGTGCCATGGCCACGCAGGTGCGGCACGATCACCCGGCAACCCCGGGCCGCGAGCAGCGGCGCGACTTCGGCATAGCTGTGGATGTCGTAGGGGTAGCCGTGCATCAGCAGCACCGGAATGCCGTCGGCAGGGCCGGCCTCGTAGTAGCCGACATCGAGCTCGCCTGCCTTGATCTGGCGGATGGGCTCCAGCTTGCGCGGCTTGGCAGCGGGCACGGCATCGGCCGCGTGGACGGTGCTGCTCATGAATGCCAGTTCGACGGCGGCGAGGCTGGCGGCGGCGCCTCCCAGCAGGAAACGGCGTTGACGGTTGACGGGTTCTTCGGACATGGGGTGTTCCTTCGTTTGTGTTGGCGACGGAACGATTGAATGCGCCGGATGTATGCGGCATGTGTCATGCCAGGGGTGTTCTTGTATGGCCGTGTGTACGGGCCGCGCCGGATACACGGCCATACAAAGCCGAAGCTGCGACGGCATCTGAGCCCCGGCAGGTAATGTTGTATGTCCCGTTTGCCGCCCAACACACTGCAATACAAAGAAGTGATCTGCGGCGCGACCCCGGGTCTATAAACCAGCCCATGCCTACATCCGCAAGCCTCCCCGCACCCCTCGCCCCGGTCAACCCCGCAGGCCTGCGCCGGCTGCTGCCCCGCTCGCTGTTCTCGCGCGTGACGCTGATCATCGTCATCGGGCTGGCCATTGCGCAGCTGCTGACCTTCACGGCGATCCGCTACGAACGCGGCATCGCGATGCGCGAGCTGATGATGATCGGCATCGAGCGCGACATCGCGAGCTCGGTCGCCATCCTCGACCGGCTGCCGGCCGCCGAGCGCGAAAGCTGGCTCGCGCGGCTGGAGCGGCGCAACTACCGCTTCGTGCTGGGCGGCAGCGCACAGGGCACGCCGCCCGACACGCCGATGTCGCAACAGTTCGCCGCCGCCATCGTCGATGCGATGCGCCCATTCGAGATCGTCAAGGTCGGCCAGGTGGGCAGCCCACCGCAAAGCTTGCAGATCCAGGTGCGGCTGTCGGACGGGTCTTCCGTGGTCGTGCATGCGCGGCGTGTGGACATGCCCGTGTCGAGCTGGGTGATGTGGCTGTTGTGGATACAGCTGCTGGTGCTGGCCGTGTGCGCCTGGTATGCGGTGCGGCTGGTCACGCGGCCGCTGGCGCAGCTGGCCGACGCAGCCGACGAACTGGGGCCAGACCTGAAGGGACAGCAGTTGCCCGAAGAAGGCCCGACCGAGGTGAAGCACGCGGCGCGCGCATTCAATGCAATGCAGAAGCGCATTGCGGGCTACATGGCCGAGCGCGTGGAAATCCTTGCGGCCATCTCGCACGACCTGCAGACGCCCATCACCCGCATGCGGCTGCGCACCGACCTGATGGACAGCGATCAGGACCGCGACAAATTCCGCCAGGACCTCGATGCGATGCACGCCTTGGTGCGCGAAGGCGTGACCTACGCGCGCACGCTGCACGGCGCCACCGAGCCGCCGTGCCGCATCGACGCCGATGCACTGTTCGAGAGCATGGTGGCCGACTACGAGGACTCGGGTGAACAGGTGCTGCTCGAAGGCCGCACGGGTGAGCCCATCGTGACTCGGCCGAATGCGCTGCGGCGAATATTGACGAACCTGATCGACAACGCGCTGAAGTTCGGCACTGACGTGCGCCTGCAGGTGCATGCCGAGGCCGACCGGCTGGTGCTGGCCGTGGTCGACAACGGACCGGGTATTCCTCCCGACCAGCTGGAGAACGTGCTCAAGCCCTTCTACCGCGTGGAAGGCTCGCGCAATCGCAACACCGGCGGCACCGGACTGGGCCTGGCCATCGCCCACCAACTGGCAATGGCGATGGGCGCGGAGCTGGTGCTGCGCAACCGACCCGAAGGCGGGCTCGAAGCCCGGCTGACCATGAGCACGCGCGCCGCGCCGCCGAACTGAGCCGCGCCCTCATCCCCCCATTGACCAGACCCCGACCATGCTCCTCCTCATCGTTGCCTACCTGGGTGGTGTGCTCACCATCCTGAGCCCGTGCATCCTGCCCGTGCTCCCGTTCGTGTTCGCGCGCGCCGATCGACCGTTCCGCTCGCATGGCCTGCCCATGCTGCTGGGCATGGCGCTGGCGTTCTCGGCCATCGCCACGCTGGCGGCGGTGGGCGGCGGCTGGGTCGTGGCGCTCAACGAATACGGGCGCTATGCGGCGATTGCGCTGCTGGCGGTGTTCGGCGTGACGCTGCTGTTTCCATCGGTGGCCGACCGGCTGAGCCGTCCGCTGGTGGCGCTTGGCTTGCGGTTGTCTGGGCCTGCCTCGGAGAAGGCGTCGGTGTTCTCGCCGCTGTTGCTGGGGGTTGGCACGGGGCTGCTGTGGGCGCCGTGCGCGGGGCCGATCCTCGGGCTGATCCTGACCGGCGCCGCGCTCAACGGCGCGAGCATCGGCACGTCGTTGTTGTTGCTGGCCTATGCGGCCGGTGCGTGCACCTCGCTGGCGGCTGCACTGCTCTTTGGCGGTCGACTGTTCTCGGCGATGAAGGGGTCGCTGCGCACCGGTGAATGGATGCGGCGCGTGGCCGGCGTGTCCGTTCTTGTGGGCGTCGGCGCTATTGCGCTGGGGCTGGACACCGGGCTGCTCAGCCGCCTCTCTGTCGGCACAACTTCGGCGTTGGAGAAAGCACTGGTGGAGAAGATCGACATGCCCATGCCATCGCCGCAACCGAAGGCTTCCATCGACCCGGGCGGCCTGATGCTGACGTCGACGCAACCGGAGCCGAAGAAGCCCGCATTGGCACTGCCCGACGAAGGTGGCTTTCCTTCGCTGGCCGGCGCCACCGAGTGGCTCAACTCCGCGCCGCTGACGCCCGAGGGCCTGCGCGGCAAGGTCGTGCTGGTCGACTTCTGGACCTACTCGTGCATCAACTGCCTGCGCACCCTGCCCTACGTTCGCGCATGGGCCGAGAAATACAAGGACGCGGGGCTGGTGGTAGTCGGCGTGCATGCGCCGGAGTTCGCGTTCGAGAAGCAGCCTGCCAACGTGCGCCGCGCAGCGAAGGACCTGGGCATTGGCTTCCCGGTGGCCGTCGACAGCAACTACGCGATCTGGCGCGCCTTCGGCAACCAGTACTGGCCGGCGTTCTATGTCGTCGATGCGCAGGGGCGCATCAGGCATCACCAGTTCGGCGAGGGGCAGTATGCGAAGTCGGAGCAGGTCATCCAGCAGTTGCTGGCGGAAGCCGGGCGGCCCGTCGTGCCGGCCGACGTGGTCTCTCCGGAAGGCCAGGGTACGCAGGCTGCGGCGGCTGCGTCGCCGGCCCTGTCGGGCGAGACCTACCTGGGCTACGAGCGCGCGCAGAGCTTCGCCTCGCCTGGTGGCATCGCGAAGGATCGTGCGCGGGTCTATCCCGTGGCTTCATCACTGCGCGCCAACCAGTGGGCACTGAGCGGCGAATGGTCGGTGGAAAGCGAACGCGCGGTGCTGGTGCGGGCCAATGGGCGCATCGCCTATCGCTTTCATGCACGCGACCTGCATCTGGTGCTCGGCCCGTCGGCCGATGGCAAGCCCGTGCGCTTCAAGGTTCTGATCGACGGCAAGCCACCGCTGGCAGACCACGGCACCGATACCGATGTGCAAGGCAACGGCACCATCGATGGACAGCGCCTGTACCAACTGGTGCGCCAGACGGCGAACGACAAGGACCGCCTGTTCGAAATCGAATTTCTCGACGCGGGCGCGCAGGCCTACGTGTTCACCTTCGGCTGATCGCCCTTGGTGCCCCTTACAGGTGCTGCGCTACAAGCACCACGGCCCCGGCGATAGAAATGGCGCCGCCGACGAACTTCCTGAATGCCTTCATGGCGTTGTTCTCCTTCAGTGAAGCTCAATGGTGCCGCGCGGCGGGGTGTTCGTGGGTTGGGAATCCTCATGTGCGGGATAGAAAACCCCAACCTGCAAGAGCGGCATCTACGACTTGGCAGCCGGCAAGGAGAGCCGCTCTCTCGCGAACTGACTGGCCCGGAGCCGCACCCGCTGCAATGCAGCCTCCAGCGTGGGCTGCTGCATGAATACGACCACTCCCCGCCTGAGCCCACGAAGGCTCAACTCGGCAACGCCCGCGTAGCGGCCACTGGTGGTCTGCTTGATATCGATGCGGCTCGACCAGCCATCGGGCAGGTTGACGAGAAGTTGTAGTTGTTGCTGTGTGACGTTCATGTTGGGGCTGAGGATAGGCCTCGAACCCGCAGCGCCCCAAGGAACTAGTTCCTTTGCATTAGCAATACTTCAAGATTGCCATCAGGGGGATATCCGGTGCGCCCTCATCCTCAATGTCTCCCAGATTGGTCGCGATCATCGGCTTGCCCGCCTCCCTCCGGCGGGCTCCTCCCTCCGACCCCATGCGCAAGAACGGGGTCCTTCAGCTCGCCTTTGTGCGAGCTTTTTTTTGCCCGCACCGTCATTCGCCACCACGCAAGCGATAGACGGCCCGACTTGCATCTTGTGTGACGCAAACTTACATTTACGCAAGAGGAGGCCACACAAGCCAGTCGGGCGACATAAGAGGTGGCAATGCAAAGCCATGCCGATCGTCTTCAATCCAGGCCCGCCTCCACGCTTCGAAGTCAGGGGCAGGAACGACTTTCAACAAAGTACGACGCTGTTCGTCGACCGATCGACCTCCTGGCTGCAACGAGCCATGTACCCTCTGGGCGGCTATAACCCGCTGGGGTTGGTCGAGCAGAGGTATCTGGCTGGTGTGCCTCACACTGGCACGACGTCAAAGACGGGGGTCTCGGTCCCCGGCCAGAACACCATGCGGGCGCATCATGTGGCCGACCATGTGATCCAGCAGTGTGTTTGCGAGTACCTGAACAAGCAGATAACCCTTGGACGATTCGTCGACCGGATCGGCACGCTCTATCTGACGAGTTGGGTCGACGTGATAGTTACCCCACGGCTCTTCGTGATCTGGGCGCAATGGGTCAGTGCGCTGGCAAAGGTGCTGGCGGTCGTCGCGGCTCAAGCAGCAGGACTGCCACAAACCAGGCAGCTGGCATACGGGAATTCATTGGCCTTGGGACTTTCCAATTCCGTGGCGAACGTGCGACTGGGACACCCGCTGACCGACAACGCGCTCTGGCACGGCATTGCTCCACGACTTCAACGAGGCCAGTACGACCTGCTGGGCTACTTTTTCGGCTGGTTGGGCAATCACGACTTCACCAAGCCCACCTTGTCAGTCGAGACATCGCTGGTTGCTGACGTCTGGGAAGACTATTTCACGAATAAGCCCTTGTTTTTCCAGAACAAGAACCGTGTCGTCGTGGGCAAAGTCTTCGTTGGTCCTGCGAATCGACCCAACGCCATCTTCATATCCGAGGAAGATCCGGTCAGGCCGCACAAAGTCGCGCACCGAAGCCTTCCCCAGTACTACCCCGGCGCCAGAGGAGTCAGAGGCTATGTGATCAGGGCAAGCAGAGCGAGCTTCCACGCGACTGCCGTGGTTGCGACCTTGTGCGCAATCGGATACGCCGGCAAGGAGTTGGTTTGGCCGAAGGAAGGTCCCAAGAAGCCGCTTTAGTCGCAGCACCAGAAGTTGGTCGGCAGTCCAACACTACTCTGGACTAATGCCGTCTATTTCTGGCTGGCTCTATCAAAGAAAAACGGGTTACACCTTGTGAGCGTAACCCGTCGTTCTGTCTGCTGATTTTGGTCGGTGTGAAAGGATTCGAACCTTCGACCCCTTGCACCCCATGCAAGTGCGCTACCAGGCTGCGCCACACACCGAAGCTCTCGATTATAGCGGTTGAAATTCAGCGTCCGAGGGTCAGCAGCTCACGAATTTCAAAGAGTTCGCGCCGCAGGTGCAACAACTGCGACAGGTCGACCGTCTGCGTGGCAGACGCCGAGGGCGAATCCTGCACCACGGCGGCATCGAATTCTTCCTGGTCGATCTCGATGGCCTCCATGCCGTCGAGCGGCACCTCGCCCGCCTTGCGACGGTCGCGTTCACCTTGCACGAGCTCCTGAAGCTTGTTGCGCGCACCGCTGATCGTGAAGCCCTGGTCGTAGAGCAAATCGCGTATGCGGCGGATCATGAGCACCTCGTGGTGCTGGTAGTAGCGACGGTTGCCGCGCCGCTTCATGGGCCGCAGCTGCGTGAACTCCTGCTCCCAATAACGCAGCACGTGCGGCTTGACGCCGCACAGTTCGCCGACCTCACCAATGGTGAAGTAGCGTTTGACGGGAATCGGAGGGAGCGTTTTCTCCATTGAAATCAAGACTGTGCGCGGGAAACCTGAGAGATTACTCTACGCAGGCGCGCAGCACCAAGCACTATTCGGCGCCCAGGCTCCACTCGACTTCGGATGCACCGTTCTGTTCGATGCTTCCATGAATCTGCTCCTTGAGCTTCGCACTCGCGTGGAACGTGGCCACGCGGCGCTCGCCGATCGGGATGGCCTCGCCAGTGCGCGGGTTGCGGCCCGGCCGGGGCGCCTTCACGCGGATCTGGAAGTTGCCGAAGCCCGAGATCTTCACGTCCGTGCCTTCGACGAGACTGCTGGCCACGAGCTCGAAGAACGCCTCGACCATGTCCTTGGACTCGCGCTTGTTCAGGCCGATCTGCTCGAACAGCAGGTCGGCCAGATGCGCCTTGGTGAGCGCAGGCGTTTCGAGAGCCTCGAGCGTGAATTCGGCAGCGTTCATTCTCATCATCCCCTCAAGCGGCCGCCGAGCTTGGCGTCCAGTTGTTCGACGATTGCACGGACTGCGGGCTCGACCTGCTCGTCCGTCAGGGTGGCGTTGTCGCTCTGGAAACTGAGGCGGACCGCCATGCTCTTCTCGCCTTGCGCCAACGCGCCCGGCGCAGCCACGACACCATCGCGCAGCGGCTGCGGGCGATAGATGTCGAACAGCGTCACGTCGCGCAGCAGTCCCTGCGCAGCTGTCGTCGCGCGGATGGCCTGCACCAGTGCATCGTGCGTGACGGCTTCAGCCACCACCACGGCAAGGTCGCGTTCCACGGCCTGGTGCTTGGGCACCGGCTGTGCCACCGGCACGGGGCGCGCCGTGACGGCGTCAAGGTCGAGTTCGAACAACACGGGCGCTTGGGCGAAGTCCCACTTCTGGCGCCAGCGCGGATGCAGTTCGCCGACGAAGCCGATGGCCTTGCCGTCGACCAGCACACGCGCCGAACGGCCCGGGTGCAGGGCCGGATGCTCGGCCACCTCGAAGCTGGGCACCAGCGGCGCGAGCAATGCTTCGACGTCGCCCTTGACGTCGTAGAAGTCGACGCGCTGCGGCTTGCCGTCCCAGCGCGACTCGTCGGCGTCGCCCCAGGCGAGGCCCGCCACGCGCATCGGCTGGTTCACGCCGCGCACGGTGCTGTCGGTGGTGGCAACGCTGTCGTCGCGCATGAACACGCGGCCCACTTCGAACACACGCACGCGAGGCGCCTTGCGGTCGAGGTTGAACTTGAGCACCTGCAGCAGCGAGCCCAGCAGCGACGAGCGCATCACGCTCATCTGGCTGGCGATGGGGTTCAGCAGCTTGATCGGGTTGGCATTGCCTGCAAGGTCTTGCTCCCAATGCGCTTCGACGAAACTGAAGTTGATCGTTTCCTGATAGCCCAGCGCTGCGACGCTGCGGCGCACCGCAAACCGGCTGCGCTGCGCCTCGGGCCGCACGCGGGCGGTGATGGGGGCGAGCGGCGCGGTGGTCGGCAGGTTGTTGAAGCCGATGAGGCGCGCGACTTCCTCGATCAGGTCTTCTTCGATCAGCAGGTCGAAGCGATGCGGCGGCGGGGTCACGGTCAACGTGCCCTCGCCTTCGGTGATCGCGAAACCGAGGCGATTCAGCGCGTCGGCGCATTGCGCCTGCGTCAGCGGCATGCCGATCACGCGCGCCGCACGCTCGACGCGCAGCGTGACGGGCACGGCCTCGGGCACGCTCAGCGTCTGGTCGTCCATCCTGCCGGCCTCGCCGCCGCAGATCTCGACGATCAGCTGCGTGATGCGCTCGATGATCTGCACTGTGCGGCTCGGATCGACGCCGCGCTCGTAGCGGTGGCCCGCATCGGTCGAAAAGTTGAAGCGGCGCGAACGGCCCTGCACCGCCTCGGGCCACCAGAAAGCGGCCTCGACGTAAATGTTGCGCGTGTCGTCGGTCACCGACGTGGCGTCGCCGCCCATGATGCCGGCGAGCGATTCGACTTCGCGGTCGTCGGCGATCACGCCGACCTTCTCGTCGACGGTGATGGTCGTGCCGTTGAGCAGCTTGAGCTGTTCGCCCGCCTTGCCCCAGCGCACCGTGAGGCCGCCGTGGATCTTGTCGAGATCGAAGATGTGGCTGGGCTGGCCGTATTCGAACATCACGTAGTTCGAGATGTCGACCAGCGGCGTCACACTGCGTTGGCCGCAGCGCGCAAGGCGTTCGACCATCCATGCCGGTGTGACGACCTTGGTGTTGACGCCGCGCACGATGCGGCCCGAGAAGCGGCCGCAGAGTTCGGGAGCCTCGACCTTGACCGGCAGCACGTCGGCGAACGACGTCGCCACCGGCGCGATGGCAGGGGTCTTGAGTGGCACACCAGTGAGCGCGGCGAGTTCGCGCGCCACGCCGTAGACGCTGAGGCCGTGCGCCAGGTTGGGGGTGAGCTTGAGCGTGAGCAGTGCGTCGTCGAGCTTGAGCACGTCGCGCACGTCGGCGCCGATGGGCGCGTCGGCATCGAGCTCGAGCAGGCCGCCGTGGTCTTCGTTCAGACCCAGTTCGCGCGCTGAGCACAGCATGCCCTGGCTCTCGACGCCGCGCAGCTTGCCGAGCTTGATGAGGAAGGGCTTGCCGTCTTCACCCGGCGGCAGTTCGGCGCCGACGAGTGCGCAAGGCACCTTGATGCCAACGCGCGCATTGGGCGCGCCGCACACGATATTGAGCAAGGCGCCTTGCCCCGCGTCGACCTGGCACACGCGCAGGCGATCGGCATTCGGGTGCTGCTCGGCTTCCTTGATTTCGCCGACCACGATGCGCGTGAAGGGCGGCGCCACCGGTCGGCGCTCTTCGACCTCGAAGCCACCCATGGTGAGCGTTTCGGCCAGTGCGGCGCTGTCGAGGGGCGGGTTGCAGAACTCGCGCAGCCAGGATTCCGGGAATTGCATCTCTTCGATCTCGATCTGGTTTTTCTATGGAGGGGTGCTTACTGGAACTGCGAGAGAAAACGCAGGTCGCCGTCGAAGAAGAGGCGCAGGTCGTTCACGCCGTAGCGCAGCATCGTGAGCCGGTCGGGGCCCATGCCGAAAGCGAAGCCGATGTAGCGCTCGGGATCGAGGCCCATGTTGCGCACCACGTTCGGATGCACCTGGCCCGAACCCGACACCTCGAGCCAGCGGCCGGCCAGCGGCCCGCTCGCGAACTGGATGTCGATCTCGGCGCTCGGTTCGGTGAACGGGAAGAAGCTCGGGCGGAAGCGCAGCACGAGGTCGTCGCGCTCGAAGAAGGTGCGGCAGAAGTCGGTGAAGACGACCTTCAGGTCCTTGAAGCTCACGTTCTCGCCGAGCCACAGGCCTTCGCACTGGTGGAACATGGGCGAGTGGGTGGCGTCGCTGTCGACGCGGTAGGTACGGCCCGGGGCGATCACGCGGATCTCGGGCGCCTTCACGGTGCCGGTAGTGTCGGCCGCAGCGGCTGCGAACTCGGCGGCGTACTTCTTGATGTGCTGATGCGCGTAGCGCACCTGCATCGGGCTGGTGTGCGGACGCAGGTTGTAGGGAATGCCGTCGTCGCCGTTGATGTCGACGTAGAAGGTGTCCTGCATCGAACGCGCCGGATGGTTCGGTGGGTTGTTCAGCGAGGTGAAGCTGTGCCAGTCGCTCTCGACTTCGGGGCCGTCGGCCACGTCGAAGCCCATGCTCGAGAAGATTTCCTCGATGCGCTCAAGGGTGCGGCTCACGGGGTGCAGTCCGCCGGGAATACGGCGACGGCCGGGCAGGCTCACATCGAGCGCTTCGGCGCGCAGTTGTAGCGAGAGCTCTTCGTCGGCCAGTTGCTGGCGGCGGTCGGTCAACGCGGCCTCGATGGCCTGCTTGGCGACGTTGATCGCGGCGCCGCGGGACTTCTTCTCTTCGACACTCAGCGCAGCCATGCCCTTCATCAGCTCGGTGATGCGGCCCGACTTGCCGAGGAACTGGGCCTTGGCGTTTTCGAGCTCGGCGGGCGTTTTCGCTTCGGCGAAAGCGGCGCGTGCGGTGTCGACCAGGGAGTCCAACTCGTTCATAGCAACAAAATCTTCGAGGGGAAATAAAAAAGAGCTGGAGCCTTTTCAAGCGCCAGCCCTTGAGCCGTGGGCGCAGGACGCTGCCCGGAGGCAGCACCCCTGCTGTGCAGAATCAAGCAGCCAGCTTGGCCTTGACCTGCTCCACGATGCCGGCAAAAGCGGCCTTGTCGTGCACGGCGATGTCCGCAAGCATCTTGCGGTCGATCTCGATACCGGCCTTGCGGATGCCGTTGGCGAACTGGCTGTAGGTCAGGCCCAGTTCACGCGAGGCGGCGTTGATACGCGCGATCCACAGCTGACGGAACACGCGCTTCTTGGTACGGCGGTCACGGTAGGCGTATTGGCCTGCCTTCATCACCGCCTGTTTGGCGACGCGGAAGACATTGCCGCGGCGACCGCGGAAACCCTTGGCGAGTGCGAGAACTTTCTTGTGGCGGGCGCGAGCCGTTACACCACGTTTGACGCGAGGCATGTGTGTACTCCTTGTTCGTCTGAGTTAAATGCCACGGCCGGGCAGCATGGCGGCGACAGAAACCATGTTGGTCTCATGCACTGCGACTGCACCACGCAGGTGACGCTTGTTCTTGGTGGTCTTCTTCGTCAAGATGTGACGCTTGAAGGCTTGACCGCGCTTGACGGTGCCACCGGGACGAACGCGGAAACGTTTTTTCGCGCTGCTCTTGGTCTTCATTTTGGGCATGTGAATGCTCCTTTAGTTTGTGCTCGTGAGGCGCCATGGATGCTCCACAGACTTGTTGGCCCCGAGACACTTCTTTATCCCGCCCCTGCCGGCATCTCTTGCGAGGCGCTGGCAAGGGCGAAATCCCTTCGAACCTTCTCTTCTCTACTGCAACCCTGACGCTCAGGCTGTTGCGGGCGACGCTGCCGGCGCGGCAGCGGCATCTGCAGCCGGCTTCGGCGCAGCGCCACCAGCCTTCTTGCGACCCGGCGCGATCATCATGATCATCTGCCGGCCTTCGAGCTTCGGAAACTGCTCGACCATGATCAGGTCACCCAGTTCGTCGCGAATACGCTGCAGCAAAGCCAGACCGAGCTCCTGGTGCGTGATCTCGCGGCCGCGGAAGCGCAGCGTGATCTTGCATTTGTCGCCCTCATCAAGAAAGCGCTTGATGTTGCGCATCTTGATGTTGTAGTCGCCATCGTCGGTACCGGGCCGGAACTTGATTTCCTTGACCTCGATGACCTTCTGCTTCGACTTCGCCTCGGCTGCCTTCTTCTGCTCGTGGTACTTGAACTTGCCGTACTCGATCAGGCGGCACACGGGCGGGTTGGCCGCCGCAACGACCTCCACTAGGTCCACGTCCTGCTCACCGGCAAGGCGCAGAGCCTCGGCAAGACTCACGACACCCAATTGCTCGTTATCCGGGCCGATCAGGCGGACTTCCGGGGCCATGATTTCCCGGTTCAGGCGGTGTTGGCGTTCCTCGCGGTGGCGGCGGTCGCGGAATGCAGTAGCGATGGTCAGAATCCTTCAAAATTTGCTACAAAATCTGTAGCGAACACCGGTCAGTCCTCGCGGACAAACGGCATGATTTGGCTTTGAAACATATGGGGTGTTCCGAAGACAAATCAACGCTTGTCGGCAATATCCTGGACGAGCCGTTGCACGAACGATTCGAGGGACATTGCACCGAGGTCTTGATTGCCCCGGGCGCGCACTGCGACGGCACCTGCTTCCTTTTCCTTGTCGCCTACGACAACGATATAAGGGAGCTTTTGCAACGAATGCTTCCGTATTTTATACGTAATCTTCTCGTTGTGCAGGTCAAGCTGAACCCTAAGCCCTTGATTTTGCAGCGCTTTCGCAACTTGCGCGGCGTAATCGGCCTGTCCTTCACTGATATTGAGCACCGCCACCTGCACCGGAGCGAGCCATGCGGGCAGCGCGCCCGAGTGGTGTTCGATCAGCATGCCGATGAAGCGCTCGAGGCTGCCGACGATCGCGCGGTGCAGCATCACAGGGTGCGCGCGGCCGCTCGATTCCGTCACGTATTCGCCGCCCAGGCGCTCGGCCGTGTTGAAGTCGACCTGCATCGTGCCGCACTGCCACTGGCGGCCGATGGCATCGCGCAGCGTGTATTCGATCTTGGGGCCGTAGAAGGCGCCATCGCCCGGTGCAATGACGAAGTCGACGCCCGAGCGGCGCAGCGATTCCATCACCGCGTGCTCGGCCTTGTCCCACAGCTCGTCGGAGCCGACGCGGTTCTCGGGCCGCGTGGCGACCTTGTAGAGGATGTCCGTGAAGCCGAAGTCGGCATAGACCTTCTGCAGCTGCTCCGTGTACGCGATGCACTCGTCGAGGATCTGGTCCTCCGTGCAGAAGATGTGCCCGTCGTCCTGCGTGAAGCCGCGCACGCGCATGATGCCGTGCAGCGCACCGCTGGGTTCGTTGCGGTGGCACTGGCCGAACTCGCCGTAGCGCAGCGGCAGGTCGCGGTAGCTGCGCAGGTCGCTCTTGAAGATCAGCACGTGGCCCGGGCAGTTCATCGGCTTGAGCGCATATTCGCGCTTCTCCGACTCCGTCGTGAACATGTTGTCGCGATAGTTCTGCCAGTGGCCCGTTTTCTCCCACAGGCTCTTGTCGAGGATCTGCGGGCCCTTCACTTCCCAATAGCCCGTGTCGCGGTAGATGCCGCGCATGTACTGTTCGACGGCCTGCCACACAGCCCAGCCCTTGGGGTGCCAGAACACCACGCCCGGCGCCACTTCGTCGATGTGGAACAGGTCAAGCTCCTTGCCGAGCTTGCGGTGGTCGCGCTTCTCGGCTTCCTCGATGCGCTGGATGTACTGGTCGAGCTGCTTCTTGTCGGCCCAGGCCGTGCCGTAGATGCGCTGCAGTTGTTCGTTCTTGGCGTCGCCACGCCAGTAGGCGCCGGCCAGCTTCGTGAGCTTGAAGACCTTCAGGAAACGCGTGTTCGGCACGTGCGGGCCGCGGCACATGTCGACGTATTCCTGGTGGTAGTACAGGCCCATGGCCTGCTCGTCGGGCATGTCCTCGACGAGGCGCAGCTTGTAGTCCTCGCCGCGCGACTTGAAGACTTCGATGACTTCGGCGCGCGGCGTCATCTTCTTGATCACGTCGTAGTCCTGCGCGATCAGCTCGCGCATGCGCGCCTCGATGGCGGCCATGTCCTCGGGCGTGAACGGGCGTTCGTACGAAATGTCGTAATAGAAGCCCTCGTCGATCACGGGCCCGATCACCATCTTGGCCGTCGGATAGAGCTGCTTCACCGCATGGCCGACCAGGTGGGCCGTCGAATGGCGGATGATTTCCAGGCCTTCGTCGTCCTTGGGCGTGATGATCTGCAGCTTGGCGTCATGGTCGATGACGTCGCTGGCATCGACGAGCCTGCCGTCGACCTTGCCGGCCACCGTCATCTTGGCCAGGCCGGGACCGATGGACTGGGCGACTTCGGCCACCGAAACCGGGCCGGGGAACTCGCGGCGCGAGTTGTCGGGGAGCGTGATCTGGATCATTTGAAGAAAACCTCGGGGAGAAAAACAAAAAAGCGCGGTGGATGCCGCGCTTTGCTTGGTTGTAGAGCTGGCAGAAACCAGCGAGCGCGGGCTACCGGCCTTTTCCTTCAGTGAAGAAAAAGCCGCTGAATCCTTGCGGAGTAGTTCGCGGTGTCATAACCAAGGTGCCTTTCTCGCTCTTGTTGAGTGCAGAGTCCGCAATTCTAGCCGCTGCCCGTTCAGGACGCGGGCGCCGCGTTCTTGAGTCCCAGCACTTCAATGGGTTCGATAGACGGCGGCTTGGCGAACAGCTCGGGAGCCTTCGCCATCAGCGCCTGGGCGATCGGGCCGGTCAAATGAGCCTGGCGACCGGCTTCGTCTTCGAACGCGTCGAACACGCCGAAGGTGCTCGGCGACAGGCGCAGCGCAAACCAGATCGGCGTGGTCTTCTCGTCGCGCGCCATCGCAAGGCCGGCTTCGAGGAACTTCTCTACATCGCCTTCCTTGCCCGGCTTGGCTTCGAGGCGAGCGAACAGTGCGTACTTGATCATGGGTGATCTCCTGAGTTGAACGGCGCGCGACATTGCGCGGCGTTGGTATGGACTCTAGGCAGGCGTTGTCTCTGGAGCTATTGGCGTTTTTGACATCTTTGATATCGTTATGGCCATGAAGCTCGATGTACTCGCTCTCGATGGCGTGTTCGACACCGGCCTGTCCACGGTGCTCGACGTGTTCACCACTGCCAACGAACTCGCTGCCATGCTGCAGCTCGACGTGGCGCCGTTCGAAGTCACGGTGACGGGCGTTCGCAAGCGGGTGAGAACCTCGCAGGGGCTCACCGTTCCGGTGGCTCGCGCGCTCGACGCCGGGTCCGCGGATTGGCTGATCGTTCCAGCGCTGGGCTGCAAGATGCCCGAAACACTGGAACCCGCCTTGTGTCGCCCCGACGTGCGCGACGCCTGCGCCGCAATTCGGGAGCGCGCAAGCAAAAGCGCCAATCTGGCCGCCGCCTGCATCGGCACCTTCGTGCTCGCGGAATCGGGCGTGCTCGATCACCAGAAGGCAACCACGACCTGGTGGCTGGCCACGCTGTTCCGCCAGCGCTACCCTGCCGTGCAACTGGAAGACTCACGCATGCTGGTCAGCTCCGGCAATCTGGTCACGGCCGGCGCAGCACTGAGCCATGTCGACATGGCGCTGTGGATCGTGCGCCAGGCCAGCCCCGAACTCGCCACGCTGGTCGCGCGCTACCTGATCGTCGATTCGCGACCATCGCAGTCGGCCTACGTGATCTCCGACCACCTCTCGCATTCCGACCCACTGGTGGAGCGCTTCGAGCGCTGGGCGCGCGGCCGGCTGGCCGACGGCTTCTCGCTCGACGAGGCCGCACAGGCCGCGGGCACCAGCAAGCGCACGCTGGCCCGCCGCATGCAGCAGGTGCTGGGCAAGAGCCCCCTCTCCTACGTGCAGGACCTGCGCGTGGAGCGCGCGGTGCACCTGCTCAAGACCAGCGACAAGAGCCTGGAGCAGATCGCCGGCATGGTGGGCTACGCCGACGGCGTCACGCTGCGCACCCTGCTGCGCCAGCGCCTGGGCCGCGGCGTGCGCGAGGTGCGCCTCGAAGCCTGAGCACGCAACGGACGCAAAAAAGCCCGGCGCGCGGCCGGGCTGAAAGTGACAGCGAAATATCTGCCTGTCGAAAGACCGACCCGCGAGGATCGATCACCCGATCAGTGGAACTGCTCTTCCTCGGTCGAGCCCGACAGCGCCTTCACGCTGGACGAACCGCCCTGGATCACGGTGGTCACGTCGTCGAAGTAACCGGCGCCAACTTCCTGCTGGTGCGACACGAAGGTGTAGCCCTTGTCGCGCGCGGCGAACTCGGGTTCCTGCACCATGTTGACGTAGTGCTTCATGCCTTCGCCGCGAGCGTAGGCGTGGGCGAACTGGAAGGTGTTGAACCAGTTGACGTGGATGCCGGCCAGCGTGATGAACTGGTACTTGTAGCCCAGGGCCGACAGGTCTTCCTGGAACGAGGCGATCTGCTTGTCGTCGAGGTTCTTCTTCCAGTTGAAGGAAGGCGAGCAGTTGTACGACAGCAGCTTGCCGGGGCAGGCGGCGTGCACGGCTTGTGCGAATTCGCGGGCGAAGCCGATGTCCGGCACGCCGGTTTCGCACCACACGAGGTCTGCGTAGGGCGCGTAGGCCACGCCGCGGCTGATGGCCTGCTCCAGGCCGTTCTTCACGCGGTAGAAGCCTTCCTGCGTGCGCTCGCCCGTCAGGAAGGGCTTGTCGTTGGCGTCGTGATCGGAGGTGATCAGGTTCGCGGCTTCCGCGTCGGTGCGGGCCAGGACGATGGTCGACACACCCAGAACGTCGGCTGCGAAGCGCGCGGCGATCAGCTTCTCGCAGGCTTCATGCGTCGGCACGAGCACCTTGCCGCCCATGTGGCCGCACTTCTTCACGGCAGCCAGTTGATCTTCGAAGTGCACGCCAGCTGCGCCGGCCGTGATCATGTTCTTCATCAGTTCGAAGGCGTTGAGCACGCCGCCGAAACCGGCTTCCGCGTCGGCCACGATGGGGAGGAAGTAGTCGATGAACTCCTTGTCGCCCGGGTTGACACCGCGGCCCCACTGGATTTCATCGGCGCGGCGGAAGGTATTGTTGATGCGACGGACCATCGTCGGCACCGAGTCGTAGGCGTACAGCGACTGGTCGGGGTACATCGTCTCGGAGCTGTTGCCGTCGGCGGCGACTTGCCAGCCCGACAGGTACACGGCTTCCAGGCCAGCCTTGGCCTGTTGCATCGCCTGACCGGCGGAGATGGCGCCGAACGCGTTCACGTAGCCCTTCTTGGAGCCGCCGTTGATCTTGTCCCAGAGCTTCTCTGCGCCGCGC
This sequence comes from Variovorax sp. OV084, assembly GCF_900111625.1. Classification (NCBI taxonomy): domain Bacteria; kingdom Pseudomonadati; phylum Pseudomonadota; class Betaproteobacteria; order Burkholderiales; family Comamonadaceae; genus Variovorax; species Variovorax sp. OV084. The sequence goes on from NZ_FOII01000023.1 coordinate 48,207, forward strand.
TTGGCCAGCGTGTGCTCGATGGGGAACGAACCGCGCAGGCGCACCACGTCGGCCGCGCTGTAGCCACGCTTGACGCCCTTCCAGCGCGGATCGGTGGCCCATTCCTTTTCGAGGGCGGCAATCTGCTGTTCGCGGCTGAGTTGTTCTGTGAGGGTCTGGGGCATGGTCACTCCGTGAGGTTGATTGAAGGTTGGGCGCTGCGGCCGTGGAGTTACTGTAATCGGACTGCAGACTCTTATGTCTTATAGAAGACATATTTTTCAATCAATAAAATCAACTACTTACAGATATATTTCTCAATGTAAAATTATTTTTCTCATATTGAGAAAAATATTGCGGCGCAGCAGCCGTCTATTTCGCAATGCGCAATCAATCTTTCGGTTGTGAAAACGAGGCACCGCTTCGCACCGCATGCGCGATCCAATCCCCGCTTTCGATCACGCGGCGGCCCACGATGCGCGCCGGATGGATCTCGTAGACCAGGCAATCGAGCCACTGCCCGCCAACATCCACGCGCACCTGCCGCTTGATGTACTCGCCTGAGTCATCGTCAGCCACTTCCTCGAGCACGTCGAGTGCTGCCTCGACCGCGGGCTCGACGACATAGACCTCGCCCTTCACGCGTCCCACCCCACCCAGCACGACACCCGGATAGGCGCCCAGGTCATACAGCGTGCCGGAAATGCTCGCCTCACCTACCCACACCGGCGCGGGCCGATATCGCGCGATGTCGTTGCGCCCGCCGCGGCGCAGCGTGCCGTAAACAAAAACGTGGGGCATCATCGAAACCGCCTTCTCCGCAACTACAGAACTTCAGTCTATTGAACTCCGCTGCTCCCGCATCAGGCCGCCTCGTGGCCTACGGCTGCCTGGCCCTGAGCATGTCGCTCGTCGGCGGCTACGTCGCCCTCTCCAAGCCCCTTGTCGCCGCCTTTCCGGTGCTGCTGCTCGCATGGCTGCGCTTCGGCATCGCCGCACTGGCCATGCCGCATTGGCTCAAGCGCACACCCGACGAACCGCCGATGACCGCGCGCACGCGTTGGCTGGTGTTCCTCGAGTCGTTCCTCGGCAACTTCATGTTCTCGATCTGCATGCTGTTCGGCGTGAGCCTCACGAGCGCGGTGTCGGCAGGCGTGATCATGGCGTCGATCCCCGCGTGCGTGGCCGTGGCGAGCTGGCTGTTCCTGCGCGAGCGCATCACCGTGCGCATCGGCCTGGCCATCGCCTGCGCCGCGCTCGGCATCGGTCTGCTGGCACTTTCGCCTGCGCACGCACCGGCATCGCCCTCTGCTTCGTCGGCATCGATGCCCTGGCTCGGCAACCTGCTGGTGTTCTGCGCGGTGCTCTGCGAGACGGCCTATGCGGTGATCGGCAAGTCGCTCACGGGGCGCCTGGGGCCCAAGCGCATCGCCTCGCTCATCAACCTGTGGGGCTTCGTGCTCTCGCTGCCCTTCGGCATCTGGTTCGCGCTGCAGTTCGATTTCACCGCGGTGCGCTTCGGCACTTGGGCGCTGCTCGTGGTCTATGCGCTCGCTGCAAGCATCTGGACGGTGTGGCTCTGGATGACCGGACTTCGCCACGTACCAGCCGCACAAGCGGGTGTCTTCGCCGTGATGCTGCCCGTGAGCGCAGCCCTCGTCGGCGTGCTCGTGCTGGGTGAAAACCTCTCTTCGCCACAGCTGGTTGCGTTCGTCATTGCCCTCGCGGGTGTGGTGCTTGCGACATGGCCTGGGCGCCGAACGTGAAAAACAGGGCTTCTCCCCTCTGAAAAAACAACAACTCCCAATGAAAAAAGCGCTTTTTCCCTTGGAAACGCGTTTTTTCTCCTTTAGCATCCGCATTGCCACTGGAGACGCAAGTTTTTCATTGGTGAGTGTTCAACCAAAAAAGGAAATCAACCATGGCAACTGCAAAGAAGGCTCCGGCCAAGAAAGCTCCGGCAAAGAAGGCCGCTCCCGCAAAGAAGGCGGCGGCTCCTGCGAAGAAGGCTGCACCGGCCAAGAAGGCTGCTGCTCCTGCTAAGAAGGCTGCTCCGGCGAAGAAGGCTCCTGCCAAGAAGGCCGCTCCCGCAAAGAAGGCTGCTCCCGCCAAGAAGCGCACGCCCAACGCCGCGTTCATGAAGGCCCTGACCCCCAGCCCGGCACTCGCCGCTGTGGTCGGCTCGACGCCGCTACCGCGTACCGCTGTCGTGAGCAAGCTGTGGGACTACATCAAGAAGAACAACCTTCAAGACAAGGCCAACAAGCGCAACATCAACGCCGACGCCAAGCTGAAGGAAATCTTCGGCAAGGCCCAAGTGTCGATGTTCGAACTGGCCGCGCTGATCGGCAAGCACGTCAAGTAAGCGCTCAGGGGCCTCGCGCTCCTGAATCAAAAAGCCCGCTTCATGCGGGCTTTTTTTTCGCCTGCGGCAAGGCCACGCTTTCTTCGAAGAAGCGCGACGGCGTGCGGCCGAAGTGCTTGCGGAAGGCTTCGATGAAGGCACTCACGGAGCTGTAGCCCACCGTCAGCGCCACCGCCGTCACGGCCTCCTTCAGGCTCAGCAGCTCGACGGCCTTGAGCAACCGCGCCTGCTGGCGCCATTGCGCGAAGCTCAGGCCCGTTTCCACGGCGAAACGGCGAGTGAGCGTCCTGCGCGCCATGCCGATGCGATCGGCCCATTCGTCGATGCTGTCCGGCAACGCCGGATCATTGGCCACCGCAGCAGCCATCGCGGCAAGGCGCTTGTCCTGCGGCATCGGCAGGTGCAGCGACGGCCTGGCGCTCGCCGCAAGCTCATCGATCAGCACGCCCACCAGACGCGCACGGCGCGGCTCCAGCAGGGGCTCGGTGGCATCCATCGATGTCAGCCGGTCGATCAGCCCCTGCACCAGCGGCGTGACGGCAAACACATGCGGTCCGTCCGGCAAGGACGCCGCCATCATCGAGTCGATGTGCAAGCTCCAGCCCGTGGTGGCACCAAAGCTCTGCGCCGCATGGGCGCAGCGCGGTGCGATCCAGCCGATCCACCCCGGCGGCTGCACCCAGCGGCCCGAAGGCGTTTCGATGACCTGCAACCCCTCGCGCAGTGCGAACAGCTGGCCGGTTTCATGCGCGTGGTAGTCCGTGACGCGCGGCGCCTCGTAGGCGTTGATCCAGAGCTTCACAGGGGCCTCAGCAGCCATGGTTGGCCCGCCAGAGGTATCGATTGGCCCCGCGCCGCAAGCCCGAACGCGCGCCGCTGCCTAGCATCGAGTTCATCCTCACCAACCCATCCAAGGAACATCCATGAAAGCCCAAGACGTACTGCCCGACGGCGCAGACTTCACCGTCGTGAACGGCCGCACATTGCGCAAGGGATCGGTCGGCGCCTTCCTCGCCAACGTGCGCATCCTCGAAGACGCAAGCGCGTCGGCCGCCGACAGGCACGCCGCCGAGCAAGACCTGGTCTCCCTGATTCCCGCCCTCGACGCGCTCGGCCTGTTCGACGTGTTCGAGCTGCGCTCGCCGTCCTTGCGCGACGAAGTGGCCCGACATCGCTCGGCACTCAGCCCTGCGCCTGCTGCTGCTTCGCCGAACGCGTGATCGACGCCAGCGTGCCGCGCGTGGTGATCACTTCAGGGTCGAGCGGGATCTCGATCAGCGTGCCCGTATCGGCCGCCAGCGCACGCAGCAGCGCGGCCTCGAACTGCGCCGTTTCCGTCACGCGCTCGGCCGCATAGCCATAGGCGCGCGCGAGGCCGCAGAAGTCGGGGTTGCGCAGCGCAGTGCCGCTCGTGCGTTCGGGGTACTCGCGCTCCTGGTGCATGCGGATGGTGCCGAACATGCCGTTGTTGAGCAGCACGACGATGCTCTTGCCGCCATGCTGCGCAGCCGTCGCCAGCTCCTGCCCGGTCATCAGAAAATCGCCATCGCCCGCGATGGTGAAGGCCACGCGCCCCGTCGCAAGATTGGCCGCGATGCCGGCCGGCACCCCATAGCCCATCGCTCCGCTGGTCGGCGCCAGCTGCGTCTTCGCGCCCTTCGCGAGCCCGTGATAGCGAAAGTAGCGGTGCACCCAGCTTGCGAAGTTGCCCGCGCCGTTGGTAATGGCCGCGTCCGCCGGCAAGTGCTTCTGCAGCAGCGCGACGACCTCCGCCATGTCGACCGGCCCGCGCGGCGTCTCGGCGGGCATGCCGGCCAGCGCCTGCGGCACAAGGTTGGCCTCGTAGTCGGCGTGCGCCTGCAGCGTCCATTCTTCCCAGGGCAGCGTCGGCGGCGCGCTCAGCACCTCCAGGCTGCGCGCGGCCGCGCTCATGCCGGCGTTGATCGCCAGGTCGGCCTGGTACACGCGGTTGAGCTCTTCGGCGCTCGCATGGATGTGCACCAGCGTCTGCTTCGCCTTGGGCGCTTCGAGCAGCGTGTAGCCGCCGGTCGTCATCTCGCCCAGGCGCGGACCGATGGCCAAGATCAGGTCGGCGTCTTTCACGCGCTGCGCGAGCTTCGGGTTGATCGCGATGCCGACATCGCCCGCATACAGCGGATGGTGGTTGTCGAAAGTGTCCTGAAAGCGGAAGGCGTTCGCCACCGGCAGTCGCCAGTTCTCCGCAAAACGCTGCAGCGCCTGCGCGGCCTGCGTCGTCCAGCCGCCGCCGCCGGCAATCACCAGCGGGCGCTGCGACTTCAGCAGCAGTTCGCGCAAGGTGCGCAGCGCACCCGGGTCGCTCCAGGGCTCGACCGCTTCCACGCGCGCCAGCGGCCGAGCCGTCGTCTCGCTGCGCAGCATGTCCTCCGGCAGCACAAGCACCACCGGCCCCGGCCGTCCGTTCATCGCGGTGGCGAAGGCGCGCGCGATGTACTCGGGAATGCGGTTCGCATCGTCGATGCGCTCCACGCGCTTGGCAAAGCCCTTGGTGCTTGGCCCGAAGAAGCTGCCGTAGTCGACCTCCTGGAAAGCCTCGCGATCGCGGAAGTCGCTGCCGACGTCGCCGACGAACAGCACCATCGGCGTCGAATCCTGGAAGGCGTTGTGCACGCCGATCGATGCGTTCGTCGCGCCGGGCCCGCGGGTGACGAAGCACACGCCCGGCCGCCCGGTGAGCTTGCCGTGCGCCTCGGCCATGAAGGCCGCGCCCCCCTCCTGCCGGTTGACGATGAAGCGCGTGCGATCGCGGTACGCATGAAAGCCGTCGAGCACCGCCAGGAAGCTTTCGCCAGGCACGCCGAACGCCATTTCCATGCCCTGTTCGACCAGGCACTCCACGATCAGGTGGCCCGCGGGTTGTGATGTACTCATGAGAAGTAGAACCTCAGCTGCAAATGTCTTCGGCAATTATGTGCGCCCGCTCCAGACGCCTTGCGTTAATTCCCCAATTGGTTAAATTCGCGCCATGAAGGCCTCCAAGGACCCCTCACCCGACGCCGCCGAAGTGATCGAACCCCGTTCGCGCGACGCCGACCGCTCGCAGCTCGCCATCCTCGCGTCGGCGCGCGACGAGTTCTCCGCGCGCGGTCTCGCCGGCGCGCGCATGGACAGCATCGCCGAGCGCGCGGGCCTCAACAAGCGCCTCATCTACTACTACTTCGGCAGCAAGGACGACCTGTTCCTCGCGGTGCTGGAGCGCACCTACGCCGATATCCGCGAGGCCGAGCAGCGCCTGCATCTCGACGAGATCGAGCCTGTCGAGGCCATCCGCCAGCTGGTTTCGTTCACCTGGCACTACTACCTCGAGCACCCCGAGTTCATCACGCTGCTCAACAGCGAGAACCTGCATTGCGCGGCGCACCTCAAGCGCTCCGAGCGCATCCAGGAGATGAACTCGCCGCTGGTACAGCTGCTCGACACCGTGCTGGAGCGCGGCCGGCGCGACAACCTGTTCCGCGCCGGCGTGGACCCTGTGCAGCTCTATATCTCCATCGCGTCGCTCTGCTACTTCTACCTCTCGAACAACCACACGCTCTCGGCCATCTTCGGCCGTGACCTGCGCGCGCCCAAGGCAATGGCGCAACGCCTCTCGCACATGACTGATCTCGTGCTGGGCTACGTCCTGCACTGAGCTTCATCAGCGCGTCTTCGTGCTCTCCGGGTATCTACTAGGCAGCGGCCGTTGACGCTGCAGCGCAGCCGTTCCTACAATCGATAATTCACTCATTGGTGAATTGATCGGTTCAAGAAAGCGGCCCGACCGCGCGGAGACATCCATGAAGCTCTTTGCCAGCACTGCACGCACCACCGTCGTTGCCTCGCTGACCTGCATCGCTGCACTGCTACCGGGCCTGGCCGCCGCGCAGAACGGCTACCCCAGCAAGCCGATCCGCGTGATCGTTCCCTTCGCGGCCGGCAGCACCACCGACATCATTGCCCGCGCCATCACCGACAAGATGAGCGCCAGCATGGGCCAGACGCTGGTGGTCGACAACCGCGGCGGCGCCAGCGGCACCATCGGCCAGCAGGCGGTGGCCACGGCTGCGCCCGACGGCTACACGGTGATGATCCATTCGTCGTCGCACACGGTCAGCCCTTCGACCTTCGCCAAGCTGCCGTTCGACACGGTGCACGATTTCGCGGGGGTCACGCCAATCTCGTCGCTGCCCAATGCGCTGGTGATCTCGCCCAGCAAGAACATCAAGACGCTGCCCCAGCTGCTGGCCGCCGCGCGCGCCAAGCCCGGCAGCATGAACTTCGCTTCCGCCGGCCAGGGCAGCGCCACGCACCTGAACGCCGAGAAGTTCAAGATGGCCGCCAAGATCGACGCGACCAACATTCCCTTCAAGGGATCGGGCGAGGCCGTGACCGAAGTGCTTTCGGGCCGCGTCGACTACTACTTCTCGCCCATTGCTCCGGTCATCGGCCAGATCAAGGAAGGCCAGTTGCTGGCGCTGGCGGTCGGTTCGCCCAAGCGCGCCGCAGCCCTGCCCGACGTGCCCACCACCACCGAGGCCGGCGTGCCCGGCTCCGAATTCAACTTCTGGATCGGAATGATGGCGCCCGCCAAGACGCCGCGCGACGTCGTCGAGCGCCTGCATGCCGAGGTAGCCAAGGCGCTGGCCACGCCCGAGGTGAAGGAGCGCTTCGCCAAGCTCGGCGCCGACGCCTGGACGCTCAAGCCCGAGCAGTTCGACGCCTACATCAAGGAAGAGATCGCGAGCAACGCGCAGCTCGTGAAGGCAGCCGGGCTCTCGGTCCAACAGTAAGCCCCCCTGAAAGCCCCGGCCCTCGCCATGTTCCGCAAGCTCCTGCTCTCTCCGGCCCTGCGCCCTTTCATCCTCATCTTGCTGCTGCTGGTGCTGTGGGACCTGGCGATCCGCCTCTTCAAGATTCCGGCCTACCTGATTCCCCCGCCGTGGGAGGTCGTGAAGCAGCTCGTCGCCGAGTGGCCGCGCCTGCTCGCCGAAAGCTGGAAGACCACGCTCGCCACGCTGGGCGGCTTCGGCCTGACGATCCTGATCGGCATTCCGATCGCGATGGTCATCGCCTACTCGCGCGTCGTCGAGTCGTACGTTTATCCACTGCTGGTGTTCTCGCAGAGCATCCCGAAGGTAGCGATCGCGCCGCTGTTCGTGGTGTGGTTCGGCTTCGGCATCTTCCCGAAGGTGATCAGCGCCTTCCTGCTGGGTTTCTTCCCTGTGGTGGTGTCCACGGTGATGGGCTTCAAGTCGGTCGAGCCCGACATGCTCGACCTCTCGCGCTCGATGGGTGCGAGCCGCCTGCAGACCTTTCTCAAGATCAGCCTGCCGCAGGCGCTGCCTTCGATCTTCAGCGGCCTGAAGGTGTCGGTCACGCTGGCCGTGGTGGGCGCGGTGGTCGGTGAATTCGTCGGCTCCAACTCGGGCATCGGCTACGTGCTGCAGGTTGCCAACGGCAACTTCGACTTGCCGCTGATGTTCGCCGCGCTGGTGGTTCTCTCGAGCATCGGCGTCATTCTTTTCGTCGCGGTCGACCTGGTCGAGCGCGTGATGATTCCCTGGCACGCCTCGCAGCGCCACGCGAACTGAGTTTTCCGTTTCAAGTTCCTTCGCAAAGCCAACAACTCCCGGAGACAAGACCATGAAGAAACTGCTTCCCTCGCTGCTCGCTGCAGCAGCGCTCGCCACCTTCGCCATCGCTCCTGCGCAGGCCCAGGGCGACAAGCCCAAGGACAAGGTCACGCTGATGCTCAACTGGTACCTGTACAGCGAGCACGCGCCCTTCTTCCTCGGCAAGGAAAAGGGCTTCTACGCCGAGGAAGGCATCGACCTCGACATCCAGGAAGGCCGCGGCTCCGCCGTCACCGCGCAGGCGGTGGCCGCCAAGTCGGCAACCTTCGGCTACATCGACGTCACGACCATGATCAAGGCCGCCGCCAAGGGCGCGCCGCTGAAGTCGACCGGCGTGCTGTTCCAGGTGAGCCCGATGTCGGTCATGGGCTTCACCGAGAAGAACATCAAGACGCCGAAGGACATCATCGGCAAGACCGTGGCGGTGACGCCCGGCGACTCGATGTCGCAGATGTGGCCGCTGTTCCTGAAGGTCAACGACATCAAGCCCGACCAGGTGAAGATCGTCTCGGGCGACGGCCAGACCAAGCTCAATGCCGTGACCAACGGCCAGGCCGACCTGCTGCTGGGCTACGTGATGGACCAGGCCATCAAGCTGCAGGACGCCACCGGCAAGCCCGTGACGCCGATCCGCTTCGCCGACTCCGGCGTGAACCAGATCAGCTCCGGGATCATCACCAACAAGAACCTGCTGACCGAGAACCCCGACCTCGTGAAGCGCTTCATGCGCGCCTCCACCAAGGCCGCCGAAGCCGCCGAGAAGAGCCCAGAGGCCGCGGTCGACGCCATGCTCAAGGCCAACCCCAAGGCCGGCGTGCGCGACACCCTGATCGTCGGCATGAAGCAGAGCGTGGCGCTCTATCACACGAAGGAAACGGCCAACCAGCGCCCGTACCGCGTGGCGATGAAGAACGTGAGCGACTCACTCGACCTGCTGGTGCAGTACGGCGGCATGGACGCATCGACGCGCGGCAAGCCCGAAGACTACGTGACCCTCGACTTCCTGCCGTAAGCAGGCTCGCCCCCAGGCTCCGCGCACTTCGTGTCGCTTCTCCTTCCCCCTACCGGGGGCAACACCTGCGGCCCGGCAAAGCCGGTTCCGCGGTGTTCCCCGAAAAGACCTCAGCATCCCGCCGCCTCGTCCGCTTCCGTCCTTTAACTACTCTCCATGTCCACTGATGTCCTGATCGAAGCGCGCGGCGTCTCGAAGATCTACCAAAGCAAGGACGGCCCGGTCGAGTCGCTGAAGCCGCTCGACTTCGCCATCAAGGAAGGCGAGTTCGTCTCCGTCGTCGGCCCCTCGGGCTGCGGCAAGAGCACGCTGCTGAAGATGGTGGCGGGCCTGCTGCCCATCAGCGGCGGCAGCCTCACGCTGGCCGGCAAGCCGATCAAGGGTCCGCAGAAGGATGTGGGCATCGTGTTCCAGAGCGCGGTGCTGCTGCCCTGGCGCAGCGTGGAAGACAACATCCTGCTACAGGCCGAGATGCGCCATCTGCCCAAGGCCGCCTCGAAGGACCGCGCGCGTCAGCTCATGGAAATGGCCGGCCTGAAGGGCTTCGAGGGCAAATACCCCTGGCAGCTCTCGGGCGGAATGCAGCAACGCGCGTCGATCTGCCGTGCGCTGCTGCATGACCCGTCGGTGCTGCTGATGGACGAGCCCTTCGGCGCGCTCGACGCGATGACGCGCGAGAAGATGAACCTGGAGCTGCAGCGCATCTGGATGGCGTCGAAGAAGACGGTGATGCTCATCACGCACAGCATTCCGGAAGCCATCTTCCTGTCGGACCGCGTGATCGTGATGAGCGAGCGGCCCGGCTCCATCGCCGCGGTGTACGACATCGAACTGCCGCGCCCGCGCACGCTCGACATGATGGCCTCGGCCGAGTTCGGCGCATACACGAAGCTGGTGCGCGCGCATTTCTTCTCGCAGGGCATCCTGGACCACTGAAAGCGCCAGCCATGGAAGCCATCCGTTTTCACGTCGAGGAGATCCGCTTTGCCGAGCGCAACGTCACGCTGCGGCTGCCGTTCCGCTTCGGCGCGGCCACCGTCACCGCCTGCCCGCAGGTCTACGTGAAGGCCCGCATCCGCTTTTCGGACGGCCGCGCGGCCGAGGGCTACGCCGCCGAGATGATGGTGCCCAAGTGGTTCGACAAGAACCCAGCCCTCACCAATGAACAGAACTTCGAGCAACTACGTTTCGCCTTGCGCGACGCGCGCGAAGCCTACACGGCCGAGCCCGACACACAGACCGCCTGGACTCACTTCGCGTCGAACTACGCCGCGCTGCAGGCGCGCGCCAGGGCCAAGGGCCTGCAGCCGCTCGTGGCCAGCTACGGCCCGGCGCTGATCGACCGCGCCCTGCTCGACGCACTATGCCTGCACAGTGGCGTGAGCTTCGCCGCTGCGATGAGCGGCAACCTGAGCGGCATCGACGTCGCAGGCAGCGGTCTGGCCGATGACCTCGCAGGCTTCGACATGCCCGGCTTCCTGTCTAGGCAATCGCCGCGCACGCGCATCGCGGCGCGCCACACAGTCGGGTTGGCCGATGCCATCGACGACAGCGACGCCCAGCCCGACGCCCCCACCGACGGCCTGCCCACGACGCTCGCAGCGGCCGTGCGCCGCTACGGTCTCACGCACTTCAAGCTCAAACTGTGCGGCAACACCGCGCAAGACATCGACCGGCTTCAACGCATCGCCCGCGTGATAGACGGCCACGCACAGCTCGTGACGCTCGACGGCAATGAGCAATACGCCGATGCGGACGACTTCGGCGTCTTCCTCGACCGCATGCTGTCCACTCCCGTGTTGTGGAAGCTCTCGCAGAAGACGGTCTTCGTCGAACAGCCGATCCGCCGCGATGCAGCCCTGCAGCGCGACGTATCCGCGCTCGGCAAGCGCATTCCGCTGCTCATCGACGAATCCGACGCCATGCTCGATGCCTTCGTGCAGGCCCGCGCGCTTGGCTACACCGGCGTATCGAGCAAGAGCTGCAAGGGCTTCTACAAGTCGGTCATCAACGCAGCGCGCTGCGCGCATTGGAACGCCTCCGAGGAAAAGCCGCGCTACCTCCTCTCCGGCGAAGACCTCACCATGCAGGCCGGCATCGGCGTGCAGCAAGACCTGGCGCTGGTCTCCTGGCTCGGCCTCTCGCACGTGGAGCGCAACGGCCACCACTACGTCAACGGCCTTGCCGCGGCTCCCGAGGCTGAACAGCAGGCACTGCTGCGCGCCCACCCGGGCTTGTACGAACAAAGCGACGGCGCCGTGCGCCTCGCCATCCGCGACGGGCAGCTCGACCTGTCCTCGCTCGCCACCGCGTCCGGCTTCGCCACAGGCAAACCCGGCGCCGGCATCTCGTGGGACGCCATGCGTTCCGTCTACTGAAGCCCCCCGCTTCGATCTGCAATCTCTCTCGCATCTCAAGGAAGAAAACGATGACCACCCAACGTCTAGGAATCATCATGCACGGCGTCACCGGTCGCATGGGCATGAACCAGCATCTGATCCGCTCGATCTGCGCCATCCGCGCGCAAGGCGGCGTCACGCTGTCGAATGGCGACAAGGTCATGCCCGACCCCATCCTCATCGGCCGCAACGCCGAGAAGATGGAAGCGCTGGCCAAGGCTCACAACATCGCGCGCTGGGGCACCGACCTCGACAAGGCCCTGGAGAACAAGGACGACACCATCTTCTTCGACGCCGGCACCACGCAGATGCGCCCCACGCTGCTGGCCAAGGCCATCCGCGCCGGCAAGCACGTGTATTGCGAGAAGCCGATCGCCACCAACCTGAACGAAGCCGTCGAGATCGCGCGCCTCGCCGAAGGCTCGGGCCTGAAGCACGGCGCCGTGCAGGACAAGCTCTTCCTGCCCGGCCTGCGCAAGCTCGACATGCTGCGCCGCGCCGGCTTCTTCGGCCGCATGCTCAGCGTGCGCCTGGAGTTCGGCTACTGGGTGTTCGAGGGCGACCTGCAGCCCATCCAGCGCCCGAGCTGGAACTACCGCAAGGAAGACGGCGGCGGCATGATCCTGGACATGATGTGCCACTGGCGCTACGTGCTGGACAACCTGTTCGGCGAAGTGAAGTCGGTGTCGTGCATTGGCGCCACCCACATCCCCAAGCGCTGGGACGAAGCCGGCAAGCCGTATGAAGCCACCGCCGACGACGCGGCCTACGCTACCTGCGAGCTCACCGGCCACAACGGCGAACCCGTCATCGCGCAGATCAACATGAGCTGGGTCACGCGCGTGCGCCGCGACGATCTTGTGACCTTCCACGTCGACGGCACCGACGGCTCGGCCGTGGCGGGCCTGTCGAGCTGCCGTGCCCAGTCGCGCGTGGCCACGCCGCGCCCGGTGTGGAACCCCGACGAGAAGCAGATGATGAATTTCTTCGACCAGTGGCAGGAGATTCCGGACTCGCAGGTCTACGACAACGGCTTCAAGATCCAGTGGGAGCACTTCATTCGCCACGTGGTCGAGAACGAGCCGTACAAGTGGACGCTGCCCGAAGGCGCCAAAGGCGTGCAACTGGTCGAGGCGGCGCTCGAATCGTGGAAAGACCGTCGCTGGGTCGATGTTCCGGCGCTGAAGGTCTGAGGTCCCTCGCCATGGCTCTTTCGCTGAACCTCCCTACCGCCGGCGGCACGCTCGCGCCCTACGCGCTGCGCGGCACCGCACCGGTGAAGCCCGATGCGGGCATCAAGTTCAACCGCATCGCCTACTCGGCCGCGCACGTGGTGGCCGATCCTCTGGCGGCCATCGACCCGTGGCTGCAATGCGCAGTCGACTGGGACACCACCATCGCCTACCGCCGCCACCTGTTCTCGCTGGGCCTGGGCGTGGCCGAGGCCATGGACACCGCGCAGCGCGGCATGGGCCTGGACTGGCCGACCTCACTCGAACTGATCCGCCGCTCGCTCGACGCCGCCAAGGACATGCCGGGCGCACTGGTTGCGTCAGGCTGCGGCACCGACCACCTGAACATCGATGACGTGAAGAGCGTCGACGACGTCATCCGCGGCTACGAAGAGCAGATGGCCGCCATCGAGGCGCTCGGCGGCAAGCTGATCGTGATGGCCAGCCGCGCGCTGGCCCGCGTGGCCAAGAGCCCGGCCGACTACGAGCGCGTGTACGACCGCATCCTGAGCCAGGCGAAGCAGCCCGTGGTGCTGCACTGGCTGGGCGACATGTTCGACCCTGCGCTGGCAGGCTACTGGGGCACGAAGGATGTCGATGCGGCGATGGACACGGCGTTGGGCATCATCGCGGCACATCCGCAGAAGGTCGACGGCATCAAGATCTCGCTGCTCGACAAGGACAAGGAAATTGCGATGCGGCGCCGCCTGTCGCTGGGTGTTCGCATGTACACGGGCGACGACTTCAACTACGCCGAGCTGATTGCCGGTGACGGCTTCGGCGGCGAACCGACGCACGGCAAGAGCGATGCGCTGCTGGGCATCTTCGACGCCATCGCCCCCGCCGCGAGCGCCGCCCTCGGTGCGCTGGCACAGGGCAACACCGAGAAGTTCCACGCCATCCTCGGCCCCACGGTGCCGCTGTCGCGCCACATCTTCGCGGCGCCCACGCGCTTCTACAAGACCGGTGTGGTGTTCATGGCGTGGCTCAACGGCCACCAGAAGCATTTCACGATGGTGGGCGGGCAACAGAGCACGCGCTCGCTGCCCCACTTCGCCGAGCTGTTCCGGCTGGCCGATGCGGCCAACCTGCTGGAGCAGCCGGAGCTGGCGGTTCAGCGCATGAAGACGCTGCTGGCTTTGCACGGCGTGGAAAGTTGACCCGGACCATGCGCGATTTCTCTCAGAACCACGACTGGCTGTCGATCAACACCGCCACGGTGCGCAAGCAGTCCGGCGCGGAGGTTTCGCTCGACCGCATCATCGACCAGTGCGCCGAGCGCGGCATCCGCGCGATCAGCCCCTGGCGCGACCAGGTGGCGGCTGTCGGACTCGACAAGGTGGCGAAACAACTGAAGGCGCACGGCATCGGCCTCTCGGGCTACTGCCGCGGCGGTTTCTTCCCCGCGCCCGATGCGGCTGGCCTCAAGGCCGCGCTCGACGACAACCGCCGCGCCATCGACGAAGCGAAGACGCTCGATGCGCCCTGTCTCGTGCTGGTGGTCGGCGCCCTGCCCGGCGCGCTCGAAGGCAAGGCGGCCTACAAAGACATCGGCCGCGCACGCGGCGAGGTGCGCGACGGCATCGCCGCATCGCTCGAATACGCCCGTGAAGTCGGCATGCCGCTCGCCATCGAGCCCCTGCACCCGATGCAGGCGGCCGACCGCGCATGCATCAACACGCTGGAACACGCGCTCGACCTCTGCGATGAACTCGACGCAGGCAAGAGCGGCATGCTCGGCGTGGCCCTCGACATCTACCACGTGTGGTGGGACCCGAAGCTGCAGCAGCAGATTGCCCGCGCCGGCCGCGAGCGTCTGCTGGCGTACCACGTCTGCGACTGGCTCACGCCCACGCGCGACCTGCTGAGTGATCGAGGAATGATGGGAGACGGCGTGGTCGAGCTGAAGAAGATCCGCGGGTGGGTCGAGGACGCGGGCTTCGCCGGCTTCAGCGAGGTCGAGATCTTTTCGAACCTTGACTGGTGGCAGCGGCCCGGCGCGGAAACGCTGGACGTCTGCATCGAGCGGCACCGAAGCGCCGTCTGACCGGATGGCCTCGAGCGGAACGCGGCCGCTTGTGCTGCAATCCGCAGCATGGCTACCCCGACCCTCGACGACCTGCGCCGCTACGCGGTAGCACGCACCCTCTTCAAGCCCACCACGCTGCCCGCCGCGATCCGCCAGCTCGGCTTCGTGCAGGCCGACCCGATCCGCGCTCCCGCACGCGCGCAAGACCTCACGCTGCGCCACCGTGTGAAGGACTACCGCGCGGGCGACCTCGAAAACCGCTACACCCGCCTCGCCGTCGAGGAAGACTGCCTCGTCAACTACGGCTTCCTGCCGCGCGAGCACCTGGCGCTGATGCACCCGCGCGAAGCCAAGCGCGCATGGGACGCCGACACGCGGCGCAAGGCCACCGATGTGCTGGCCTATGTGCAGGAACACGGCCAAGTACATCCACGACAGGTAGAGCAGCACTTCGCGCACGGCCGCATCAAGAACTACTGGGGCGGCTCGAGCAACGCGACCACGCACCTACTCGACGAAATGCACTATCGCGGCATGCTGCGCGTGGTGCGGCGCGACAGCGGCACGCGCGTCTATGAGGCCGTGACGCACCAGCCCGCCGACGACAGCCCTGCCGGCCGCGCACAGCGCGCCGCCGCGCTGATCGAACTGGTGGTGCGCAAATACGCGCCGCTGCCTGCCGCGAGCCTCACCTACCTCGTGCGCCTGCTCGGCTACGGTGCGCCGCATCTCTCGCTGCAAACGCAGGCGGCCCTGCGCATCGCCCGCGAAGAACTGCTCGCAAGCTGCCGCATCGACGGGACGACCTGGTACTGGCCCGCCGACGAGAACCCGGCCTCGCGCCGCCACGCGCCCGACGACGCCGTGCGCCTGCTCGCGCCCTTCGACCCCGTCGTGTGGGACCGCCGCCGCTTCGAACTGCTCTGGGACTGGACGTACAAGTTCGAGGCCTACACGCCCGCGCCCAAGCGCCAGTTCGGCTACTACGCGCTGCCGATGCTGTGGCATGACCGCGTGATCGGGTGGGCCAACGTCACCGCGCCCGAGGGCCGGCTGCAACCGACCTTCGGCTATGCCGGCAAGAAGCCGCGCGACGCGGCCTTTCGCGCGGCGCTCGACGACGAACTGCAGCGCATGACGCAGTTCCTCTCCGGGCGCTGACACCTTTCTTCCTATAATCGCGCGGCCTCAGCCAGCCGCCCGCAACGGGCCGCCAGCCGTCTTCGAAGGAACGAAGACCGCAGCCGCAACGGCTGCTCCCCCCGACGACGCAAGAAAAACCTACAACACCCACCGGCCGCCAGCCTTGATTGATTGAGCGAGCCGCCGGTAGCGCTCGTCCGGATTGAACCGAATCCGAGAAGCCATGGCACGCCCCGCTGCGCGCCGCAGCCACTCCCCTTACCGCAGGACTCAGGAGAAGCTGCACATGACATCGAAGAAGCATCGCCGCCCGACGTGGCACCTTTCACACACCCGCCGCGCCACGCTCGCGGCCACCGCCGTGGCGCTGAGCGCCGCCGTACCGGCCTATGCCGAAGAAAAAGACGAAGCCGGCGAGCCCCGCAGGGCACTGCCCACCGTCACCGTATCGGGCGATTCGGGCGAGACCGCAACCGGCCCGGTAACCGGCTTCGTCGCGAAGCGCGGAAGCTCGGCAACCAAGACCGACACGCCGCTGATCGAAACGCCGCAGGCCATCTCGGTCATCACGCGCGACCAGATGGAGGCGCAGGGCGCGCTCACGTTGCGCGAGACCACCAACTACACGGCCGGCGTGGTGTCGAGCTACTTCGACAGCCGCGTCGACTCGTTCAAGGTGCGCGGCGGCGACGCCATCCAGTACCTCGACGGGCTGCAGCGCAGCTACGGCACCTACAACACCACGCGCGTAGATCCGTACATGCTGGAGCGCGTCGAGCTGCTGCGCGGGCCCTCTTCCGTGCTCTACGGCCAGGGCGGCATCGGCGGCGTGCTGAACCTGGTGTCGAAGCGGCCGCAGGCCGAGCAACAGCGCGAGGTGCAGGTGCAGCTGGGCAGCCACAACCGCAAGCAGGTCGCGGCCGACTTCACCGGTCCGCTCGACACCGAAGGCAAGTGGCTCTATCGCCTGGTGGCCGTGAACCGCGACAGCGGCACGCAGGTCGACCATGTGCCCGACGACCGCATCCTGCTGGCGCCCTCGCTCACCTGGCGCCCGAACGCCGACACCTCGCTCACGCTGCAGGCGCTCTACCAGAAGGACAAGAGCGGCTCGCTGATCGGCTTCTTCCCATGGCAGGGCACGCTGCTGCCGTCGCTGTACGGCCAGATTCCCACCTCGACCTTCACCGGCGAGCCGGGCTTCGACCGCTACGACACGCGCAACATCTCGCTGGGCTACCTGTTCAGCCACCGCTTCAACGACACCTGGACCTTCAGGCAGAACCTGCGCTCGACCGAGAGCAAGGTGGTCTACAACTCCTCCTACACCAGCTTCACGGCCAACCGGCTCACCGGTCGCCCGGCGCGACCGGTGTTCAACGCCGACCAGCGCACCATCGAGCGCGACCTGGTGGTGCAGCTCAACGGCGGCAAGATGCTGCTGATCGACAACCAGGCCGAGGCGCACTTCAAGACCGGCGCGGTGGAGCACACGCTGCTCGTCGGCGCGGACTTCCAGCGCAACGAGACCTCGCAGCTCACCGGCCGCGGCCGCGCGGGCGCGCTCGATGTGTATGCGCCGGTGTATGGCAACTACACGGCGCCCACCTTCCTCACGCGGCAGCCCGCGGTGCTGCAGAAGCAGGCCGGCATCTACGTGCAGGACCAGGTCAAGTACGGCCGCTGGATCGGCCTGCTCGGCCTGCGCCACGACAAGGCCACCACCGACACCGAGGGCCGCCCCGCGGTGGCGGTCGACGACAAGGCCACCACCAAGCGCGCCGGCATCGTCTACCTGGCCGACGGCGGCTGGGCGCCGTACCTGAGCTATGCCGAGTCCTTCCTGCCGCTGGGCGGCGCGGACGCGAACAACACGCCCTTCAAGCCGCAGCGCGGCAAGCAGTGGGAGGCTGGCGTGAAGTGGGAGCCCGAAGGCCAGCGCACCTCGTTCATGGCGGCGGTGTACGACCTGCGCGACACCAATCGCAAGACCACCGACCCGACCAACCCGCTCAACAGCATCCAGCTCGGCGAGGTGCACGTGAAGGGCCTGGAGCTCGAGTACAAGGGCAGCATCGGGCGCGACTGGGACTGGATCGCCTCGTACGCCTACACCGACGCGCGCGTGTCGCGCAGCAACGGCGCCGACCTGGGCAAGCGCATCTCGGGCGTGCCGAAGCACACGGCCTCGGCCTGGCTGATGCGCCGCTTCACGATCGGCGGCGTGTCGGGTTTCTCGGTGGGCGGCGGCGTGCGCTACCTCGGCAAGTCATGGGACGGCATGGACGCCAACCCCGTGCCCTCTGTCACGCTGCTGGATGCGATGGTCGCCTGGGACAACGGCCCACTTCGCCTGTCGCTCAACGTGGGCAACCTGACCGACAAGGTCCAACTCACCACCTGCCTGGCACGCGGCGACTGCTTCTACGGCCAGCGCCGTACCGTGACTGCGGCCGCCACGTATCGTTTCTGAAGAAAATCCCCGCTCGGGCGAAGGTCTGCCGCGCGGGCGACAGGTCCATACGGCGATGGGCTCCTAGAATCGCCCCCGCTGTCCGGTTCGCCGGGCGGCAAGCGTTCTCAGGGCGGGGTGCAATTCCCCACCGGCGGTAATGGCGGCTCTTCTGAAAAAAGGCCGTACAAGCCCGCGAGCGCCTGGAGCTTGCAACAAGTTTCAGGGTCAGCAGATTTCGGTGCGATTCCGAAGCCGACGGTCACAGTCCGGATGAAAGAGAGCGCGAAATGCGGGCTCGCCCGCGCGCATTGCTTTGCCGTGCGCGCAGGTAGCCTTGCAGTTTCGTGCGCCCTGATTCAGGAAACCTGCTTTCAAGAGGCACACCATGAGTCAGATCAACGACCTTCCCCTTTCTGCCGTTACCGCGTCGGGTTCGCCGCGCGGCGAGCGCATCGCATTCGTCGAGGCGCAGTGGCATTCCGACATCGTCCACCAGGCGCGCGACGCCTTTCTCGAAGAAATGGACCGCCTCGGCGTGGCGCGCGAGCTCATCGACATATTCGACGTGCCCGGTGCCTTCGAGATTCCGCTACATGCCAAGCGGCTCGCCAATTCCGGCAAGTACGCGGCCATCATCGGCTGCGCGCTGGTGGTCGACGGCGGCATCTACCGCCACGAGTTCGTCGCGAACACGGTGGTCAGCACGCTGATGTCGCTGCAGCTGGAAACCGACGTGCCGATCTTCTCGGCCGTGCTCACGCCGCATCACTTCCACGAGCATGTGGAGCACCGCAAGTACTTCCACCGCCACTTCGCGGTCAAGGGCACGGAAGTGGCCGAGGCCTGCTTCAAGACGCTCGAAGGGCTGAAGAAGGTCGACGCGCTGCTGGCCGCTGCGTGACAACAGGCGCAGGCCTGCAGTAATCTGGGCGGATGAGCTCTTCATCATCCGCCCGCGAAGACCGCTACACCCTCTACGGCGCCCCTGGCTCGGGCGCCACGCCGATACATGCCGCGCTGACGCTGATCGGCGCGCAGGTCGATACCGTCGATGTCGCCACTTGGGAAAGCGAGGCCGAGCGCGAGCGCGTGTCGGGCGTCAACCCGATGCGCCAGGTGCCCGCGCTGGTGCTGCCTTCGGGCGAGGTGATGACCGAGAGCGCGGCCATCCTGATCTGGCTCGGCGACCGCTACCCCGAAGCCGGGCTCTGCCCCGCACCCGACGATCCGCTGCGCTCGCGTTACCTGCGCTGGATGGTCTATCTGCCGGCGGCCATCTACTCGCTGTTCTGGGTGCGCGACGACCCGCAGCGCCTCGTGCCCGACCACACCGCGCAAGCCGCGATGCTCGAACGCTCTGCCGAGCGCATCGCTCACTGCTGGCACCTGATGGACACGCAGATCGACGAGCCCGCGCCTTACCTTCTGGGGGAAAAGCTGAGCATGCTCGACCTGTACGTGACCGTGATGTCGCGCTGGACGCCGGGCCGCAGGCGCTTCTACCGCGTGGCGCCGCGCATGGCCCGGATGGTGCGCCGCGTGGATGCCGACCCTCGGCTGGCGGAGTTCTGGGCTGCGCGCTTTCCCTTCACCATGGACCCGAGCGCTCCGGGAGGCTGAGTCCTGTTTTCTATCATCGACACCATGACCGTACGCACACCGACCACCGTCTACCCGATGACCATCTACCACAAGCCCAACTGCAGCACCTCGCGCAACGTGCTGACGTTGATCCGCGAAAGCGGCGTGGAGCCCGAGATCGTCCTGTACCTGGAAACGCCGCCCCCGAAGAAGAAGTTGCGCGAGCTCGCGAAGGCGATGGGCATGGGCGCGCGCGAACTGCTGCGCACCAAGGAAGCGCCGTACGAAGAACTGAAGCTGGCCGATTCGAAGTGGACCGACGACCAGCTGTTCGACGCCATCGTCGAGCACCCCATCTTGCTGCAACGGCCCATCGTGGTGTCGCCGCGCGGCACGCTGATGTGCCGGCCATGGGGGCGCGTGCGCGAGATCCTTCCGGCCTGAAGCGTCAGCTCGTGGCCCGCTGCGCCAGGCCCCACGCGACATGCTCGCGCACGAGTTCGCTTGGGTGTTCGGCCCGCGTCGCCAGTGCCTCCTGCGCATCGCCCTCGCCCGTTCGCGCCGCATTGCCCAGCGCCACGGCGATGTTGCGCAGCCAGCGCTCATGCCCGATGCGGCGGATCGGGCTGCCTTCGGTGCGGCGCAGGAAGTCTTCTTCGGTCCACGCAAAAAGCTCGGCCAGCGTGCGCCCCGTGAGCCCTTCGCGCGCATCGAAGTCGGGCAGCTCGCTCTTCTTCGCGAACTTGTTCCAGGGGCAGATCAGCTGGCAGTCGTCGCAGCCGTAGATGCGGTTGCCCATCAGCGGACGCAGCTCCAGCGGAATGGGCCCGCCGTGCTCGATGGTCAGGTAGGAGATGCAGCGCCGCGCATCCAGCCGCTGCGGCGCGATGATGGCCTGTGTCGGGCAGATGTCGATGCAAGCACTGCAGCTGCCGCAATGTGCCGTGACGGGCCCGCTCGGCGGCAGTTCCATGTCGACATAGATCTCGCCCAGGAAAAACATCGAGCCCGCGTCGCGGTCGAGCACCAGCGTGTGCTTGCCGCGCCAGCCCTGCCCGCTGCGCGAGGCCAGCTCGGCTTCGAGCACGGGGGCCGAGTCGGTGAAGGCGCGGTGGCCGAAGGGGCCGACCTCCTCGGCGATGCGTTCGGCCAGCTTGGCGAGCCGGTTGCGCAGCACCTTGTGATAGTCGCGGCCCCGTGCATAGACCGACACGATGGCCTCGCCGGGCCGCGTGAGGCGGTCGAACTCGATGGCCTGCCACTCGGGCTGCGTGCTGCGCGGCAGGTAGTCCATGCGCGCGGTGATCACGCTCACCGTGCCCGGCACCAGCTCGGCCGGACGGGCGCGGCGCGTGCCGTGTGTTTCCATGTATTGCATCTCGCCATGGAACCCATGGGCCAGCCATTGCATCAGACCGGCCTCGGCGCTCGATAAATCGACGCCCGCGATTCCGATTTGGGAGAATCCGAGTTCCCGGGCCAAAGCCTGAATACGAACAACGAGTGGATGGCTGACGATCACTTGCCGATTGTAGAAACGACCCAGAACGCCCGCACCCTGCGCTGGCGCAGCGAGGACGACACCGACGCTTTCGCGCTGGCCCTCGCGTCCTCGCCCGCATTGCGCGATGCCTTCATCGCGCTGCAAGGCGACCTTGGCGCCGGCAAGACCACTTTCGTTCGACACCTGCTGCGCGCGCTCGGCATCGCGGGGCGCATCAAGAGCCCCACCTACGCGGTGGTCGAGCCCCACGAGGCGCCCGACGGCCTGCAGATCTTCCATTTCGACTTCTACCGCTTCGCCGATCCGCGCGAATGGGACGACGCCGGCTTCCGCGACATCTTCGCGGGACCGGGCCTCAAGCTGGCCGAATGGCCAGAGAACGCCGCGGGCCGCACACCGGTTGCCGACCTCGCTATTAAAATAGAAGCAATGACTGACGACACACGCAGCGTGACCCTCCTCGCGAACACCCCTCGCGGCAGCGATCTGCTGGCGCGCATCGCCGCATGAAGGCGACCGGCCTGAAACGGCGCGTGCTGCTGCAAGGCGGCAGCATCGCGCTGATGCTCGGCGTGCACCAGATCGCCCGCGGCGCCACCATCCTCGCCGTGCGCGTGTGGCCCGCAGCCGACTACACGCGCGTGACCATCGAGTCCGATGCCCGCCTCAACTCGCAGCAGCTCGTGGTGGGCAGCCCGCCGCGGCTTGCCGTCGACATCGAGGGCATCGACCTCAGCCCCGAACTGCGCGAGCTGGTCGGCAAGATCAAGCCGGGCGACCCGTTCATCAACGGCCTGCGCGTCGGGCAGAACGCGCCGAAGGTGGTGCGCATCGTGTTCGACCTGAAGCAGGCCGTGGTGCCGCAGGTGTTCTCGCTCGCGCCCGTGGCCGCGTACAAGCACCGGCTGGTGCTCGACCTGTACCCCGAGCAGGCGATCGACCCGATGGAAGCGCTGATTGCCGAGCGCCTGCGCGATGCGCCTCGCGCGGGCAGCGGCAGCAACACAAACAACGCCCCGGCCGTGGCCGGCATCGTGCCCTCGGCCCCGGCCGCACCTGCGGCCGATCCGCTCGGCGAGCTGATGGCGCAACAGTCGATGCGCCCCGGCCCGCAGACGCCGCCGCCCGTGCTAATCACGCCGCCACCGCCCGTGGTGGGCACCGCGCCCGTCAGGCCCGTGGTGCCCCCTCCCCCGGTGGCTGCCGCACGCGGCGGCAGCAGCACCGCCGCCACGGCCAGCCGCACCGACCGCATCATCATCGTGGCGCTCGACCCCGGCCACGGCGGTGAAGACCCCGGCGCCATCGGCCCCAACGGCACGCGCGAGAAAGACATCGTGCTGCAGGTGGCGCACCGGCTGCGCGAGCGCATCAACGCAAGCAGCGTGAACGGCAGCCCGATGCGCGCCTTTCTCACGCGCGACGCCGACTTCTTCGTGCCGCTGGGCGTGCGCGTGCAGAAGGCGCGGCGCGTGCAGGCCGACCTGTTCGTGAGCATCCACGCCGACGCCTTCACCACACCCGCCGCGCGCGGCGCCAGCGTGTTCGCGCTGAGCCAGAGCGGCGCGTCGAGCAGCGCGGCACGCTGGATGGCCAACAAGGAAAACGATGCCGACAAGGTCGGTGGCGTAAACGTGGGCGGCCACGAGGCGCAGGTGCAGCGTGCCCTGCTCGACATGAGCACCACCGCTCAGATCAACGACAGCCTGAAGCTCGGCGGCGCGATGCTCGGCGAGATCAAGAACATCGGCGCGCGGCTGCACAAGGGGCAGGTCGAACAGGCCGGCTTCGCGGTGCTGAAGGCGCCGGACATCCCGAGCGTGCTGGTGGAGACAGCCTTCATCAGCAATCCGGAAGAAGAAGCCAACCTGCGCCGCGTCGACTACCAGGAGAACCTGGCCGACGCGCTGATGCGCGGCATCCAGCGCTACTTTGCGCAGAACCCGCCTCTGGCGCGCAGCCGGCAACTCTGATCGGCCGCGCGACTGTGTAAAGCCAAAGCGTGTACTGCTGTCCCACGCCGTGCGGCCCACGAGTCCGCACAGGCAGGCGCGGCAGGCTCCTACACAGATGCCACCGGCCTTCTGGACATGATGACTCATCACTCCTCGAAAGGTGGACATCATGAACACACGTCTCTGGATCGCTGCATTCGCAGCCACTTCGGTCATGACGATTGCAGGCTGCGCGAGCGGCCCCAACCAGAACCTCGGGACTGGTGTGGGCGCCGTCGGCGGCGCGCTGGTGGGCCACGCCATCGGCGGCAACACTGCAAGCACGGTGGGTGGCGCGGCCATCGGCGGCATCATCGGCAACCAGGTCGGCCGCAATGCCGACGAACGCAACTACTACAACCAGCAGCGCTATCCGCAAGGCAGCGGCTACTACCCGAGCAACGGCCCGAACTACTGAGATACGGCCTGAACGAAAAAGCGCGCCAGTGGCGCGCTTTTTTGCTGGTTGATCGGCCAGGCAGTCGTCAGGCCTGCGAGGCCTGCGCCTCGCGTGCCTTCTCGGCCTTCGAGGCGCGCCACGCGCCGAAGATCGCGAGCAACCCCGGCACGAAGATCAGCGCCCAGATGATCTTGTCGAGATGCTGGCGCACGAACGGCAGATTGCCGAAAAAGTAACCCGCTGTTGCAATGCCCAGCACCCAGATCAGCCCGCCCACCACGTTGAACATGGTGAACTTCGCGCGGCTCATCTCGGCCACGCCGGCCACGAAGGGCGCGAAAGTGCGAATGAACGGCATGAAGCGCGCAAGAATGATCGTGATGCCGCCGTAGCGCTCGTAGAAGCCGTGGGCCTGGTCGAAGGCCTTGCGGTTGAAGAAGCGCGAGTTCTCCCACTGGAACACCTTCGGCCCGAAGTAGCGGCCGATCGAATAGTTGCACTGGTCGCCCAGAATGGCCGCCGCAATCAGGACCCCGCAGGCGAGCGGGAAATTCATGAGCCCCGCACCGCACAGTGCGCCAACGATGAAGAGCAGCGAGTCCCCGGGCAGGAACGGCATCACCACCGCACCGGTCTCGACGAAGACGATGAGGAACAGCAAGGCATAGACCCAGGGGCCATAGGCAATGACAAAGGCCTCGAGGTGTTTGTCGACGTGAAGGATGAAGTCGACGAGAAAGCTGATGATTTCCATGGCCGCGGATTATCCTTGTTGAAACCGAACGCCCTGTGAATCACCCCATGCTGCACATACGCGCTGCCACCGACGCAGACTGGCCGGCCATCTGGTCCGTGCTCGAACCCACCTTCCGCCGCGGCGACACCTACACCTTCGCGACCGACGTCACCGAAGCCGAGGCCCGTCATGCGTGGATGAACCTGCCCGCCGCCACTTTCGTGGCCTGCGACGCGCAGGGTGCGGTGCTCGGCACCTACGTCATCAAGGCCAACCAGCCCGGGCACGGCTCGCACGTGAGCAACTGCGGCTACGTGGTGTCCGAGGCCGCGCGCGGCCTGGGCGTGGCCTCGGCGCTGTGCGAACACTCGCAGCAGGAGGCCGTGCGCATGGGCTTTCGCGCGATGCAGTTCAACTTCGTGGTGTCCACCAACGAAGGCGCGGTGCGCCTCTGGCGCAAGCTGGGCTTTGCCATCGTCGGCACACTGCCTGGCGCGTTCAGGCATCCGCAGCATGGCTTCGTGGATGCCTTCGTCATGTTCAAGCAACTGCAGCAGCCATAAGACTTACTTACCCCACCCGGAGAAACACACGATGACAGGCCAGTACATCCAGATGAAAGCCGCCGACGGCAGCGGCACCTTCCGCGGCTACCTCGCCTTACCCGAAGCCGGCACCGGCCCGGGCCTGGTGATCGCGCAGGAAATCTTCGGCATCAATCACACGATGCGCGAGGTGGCCGACTACTACGCCGAGGAGGGCTACGTGGTGCTCGTGCCCGACCTGTTCTGGCGACAGGAGCCGAACGTGGAACTGGGTTACAGCGAAGCCGACTGGCAACGCGCCTTCGCGCTCTACGGCGGCTTCGACGAGGCCAAGGGCATGGAAGACATGCAGACCGCCATCGATGCGCTGCGCGGCCGCGCCGAGGTGCCTTCGAAGAAAGTCGGCGTGCTCGGCTTCTGCCTGGGCGGCAAGCTGGCCTACCTGGCGGCCTGCCGCACCGATGCAGACGTCGCCGTCGGCTACTACGGCGTGGGCATCGACGCCGCACTCGACGAAGCCGACAAGATCAAGCGCCCGCTCACGCTGCACATCGCAGAGCTCGACAAGTTCTGCCCACCCGAGGCGCGCGACCGCATCGTCGCCGCGCTCCGGGGCCGGCCCGGTGTCTCGCTGTACGTGTACCCCGGCATGGACCACGCCTTCGCACGCGCCGGCGGCGAGCACTTCCACAAGCCCTCG
>NZ_FOII01000015.1:0-132600 GCF_900111625.1 Variovorax sp. OV084
CGAGCACCGCAGGTTGCCCGAAGCGAAGCGTAGGGACGCAGACAGCAGGGTCGCCTTTTCTTTGCTTACTTTCTTTTGGCGAAGCAAAAGAAAGTGAGTCGGCCGCCGGGCCGAGACCCGGCCCCGGAACGCACTACAGAACACAGCACTTCACCGAGGCAGCGCCAAGGCAAACGGCAAACTAACAACCCCCAGCAAGGTAGACAACGTCACCAACCCCGCCACATAAGGCCCGTTGTACCCCATCCGAGCAGCCAGCACATAAGCACTGGAAGCCGTAGGCACAGCAGAAAAAGCCATCAACACGGCAGCATGCGTCGCATCCAGCCGCAACCAAAGCGCCAACCCCCATGCGACCAGCGGCAAGAACAGATGCCGTATCGCCAGCACCGAAACAGCCAGCACCTTCCCCGCCCCCAGCGTGGAGAACTTCATCCCAGCCCCCGCAGCCAGCAACCCCAACGCCAGCGACGCAGCCCCGATACGCGTCAACGTAGGCGTCGCCCAGGCAGGCACAGTCAAGCCCAGCACATTCGCCAGCAGCCCTGCCACCGTCGCGACGATCAGCGGGTTGCGCACCAGCTGCCGCACGAACCCGGTCTGCGCATGTCGCGTCATCGGCCACACGGCCGCGATGTTGAAGATGGGCACGCACACACCGATCAGCACCGCGATCAGCAACAGGCCCTCGGCCCCGGCCAGCCGCTCCGCCAACGCCAGGCAGATGAAAGAGTTGAAGCGGAACGCGACCTGCGCACTGGCCGCGTGGTCGCGCCGGTCGATGTGGGTGCGCAGGCCCGGAATAAAGGGCAGGGCATAGGCCATCGCGATGCCGCAGGCACCGACGCCGACGCCCGCCGTGAGCAGGCTCGATGTCGCACCGAAGTCGAGCGGGCTGCGCACGATCGAATGGAACAGCAGTACGGGAAAAAGAAAGTAGTAAACGAGGCTCTCGACCTGATCCCACACGCGGCGGTCGAGCGCGGTGTAGCGGCACAGGAGCCAGCCGATGGCGATGAGGGAGAAGTCGGGGAAAAGCAGCTGAGCGTAATTCACCGCTTCGAGGATAAACCCGCTTGACCATGGGTAATCCACAGCACGGAGAGCGCTCCTGAACCGCTAGCATCCGGGCTTCGTTTTTCGACATCATTCATTCAAATACCAAGGAGTTTTCGATGCAACGTCGTCAATGGAGCGCGCTGGTGGGAGGCGCCGCACTGGTCGCCATCGCGGGTCAGAGCTTTGCGCAGGGTTACCCCAACAAGCCCGTCGAGTTGAGCGTGCCCTTCGCACCGGGCGGCACGACGGACATCGTGGCGCGCGTGATCTCCGATCCGCTGGGCAAGGTGCTGGGCCAGCCCGTGGTGGTGATCAACCGCGCCGGCGGCGGCGGCATCGTGGGCGCGGCCGAAACGGCGCGTGCCACGCCCGACGGCTACAAGCTCGGCATTGCCACAGTGTCGAGCACGGCGGCCAACCCGGCCATCAACCCGAAGACGCCGTACGACCCGATCAACGACTTCACGCCGATCATCAACATCGCGGCCACGCCGAACATCATTGCGGTCAACCCGAGCTTCCCGGCCAAGAACTATGCCGAGTTCGTGGCCGAGCTGAAGAAGAACCCCGGCAAGTATTCGTACGCCTCGTCGGGCACGGGCGGCATCGGCCACCTGCTGATGGAGCTCTACAAGAGCCTGACCAACACCTTCGTCACGCACATCCCCTACCGCGGCGCGGGCCCGGCGCTGAACGACGTGGTGGCCGGCCAGGTGCCGATCATGTTCGACAACATTCCCTCGGCCATGCCCTTCATCACCAGCGGCCGGCTGATCCCCATCGTGGTGTCGGCGCCGCAGCGCCTGGCCGCGCTGCCCAATGTGCCGACCTTCAAGGAAGTGGGCCTGGAGCCGGTGAACCGCATGGCCTACTACGGCATCCTCGGCCCCAAGGGTCTGCCGAAGGAAGTGGTCGAAAAGATCAGCGCTGGCGTGAAGAAGGCCGTGGAAGAACCGGCGGTGCGCAAGCGCATCGAGGACACGGGCTCGCTGATCGTGGCCAACTCGCCCGAGCAGTTCGCTGCGCAGATCAAGGCCGAGTACGAGGTCTACAAGCAGGTCGTGAAGAAGCAGAACCTGAAGCTCGACTGATAACTCTTCTTCGCACGAAAGAAAGCCGCCCGCATGCCGGGCGGCTTTTTCTTTTGTTATCTTGCAAGGCATGACCGAGGCAGCCACGCAGACACCCGACATCGACGACTTCATCGACGCCCTCTGGCTCGAAGACGGGCTGTCGAAGAACACGCTGGCCGCCTACCGCCGCGACCTCGCGCTGTTCGCGCAGTGGCTGCACGCGCAGCGCAGCGGCGCCGGGCTCGATGCCGCGAAGGAGTCCGACCTGCAGGCCTACATGGGCGCGCGCCTGTCCACCAAGGGCAAGGCCACTTCGGCCAACCGCCGCCTCACCGTGTTCAAGCGCTACTACCGCTGGGCGCTGCGCGAGCGCCGTATCGTGGCCGACCCGAGCATCCGGCTCGCGCCCGCGCGGCAGATGCCGCGCGCCATCAAGACGCTGTCGGAAAAGCAGGTCGACGACCTGCTGGCCGCGCCCGACGTCGAGTCGGCGCTCGGCCTGCGTGACCGCGCGATGCTGGAGCTGATGTATGCGAGCGGCCTGCGCGTGAGCGAGCTGGTGGCGCTCAAGGCCATCGACATGAGCCTGAACGACGGTGTGCTGCGCGTGCTGGGCAAGGGCAACAAGGAGCGGCTCGTGCCCTTCGGCGGCGAAGCGCGGCGCTGGATCGAGCGCTACCTGGAGGAGTCGCGACCCGCCATCCTCGATGGGCAGCAGACGCCCGACCTGTTCGTGACCGCGCGCGGTGCGGGCATGACGCGCGTGATGTTTTGGATCATCGTGAAGAAGCACGCCACCGCGGCCGGCATCCACGTGCCGCTGTCGCCGCACACGCTGCGCCATGCCTTCGCCACGCACCTGCTGAACCATGGGGTCGACCTGCGCGCGGTGCAGCTGCTGCTGGGGCATGCCGACATCTCGACGACGACGATCTACACGCACGTGGCGCGCGAGCGCCTGAAGCAGCTGCATGCGCAGCACCATCCGCGTGGATGAAGGCGGACAATGAGAAGCGACGCAACCCTCGCAGACGAACGACAGACACCATGAATTTCCTTGCTTCCTCGAAGCCCTCGCACCGCATGGCGACCCGCCTTCTTGCTGCCGCCGCGCTGTGCGCCGCTTCCGGCGCGCACGCGCAGGCCGTGCCCAAGACGGTTCGGCTCATCGTTGCCTACCCGGCGGGCGGCGTCAGCGACGTGGTCGCGCGTGCACTGGGCGACCGGCTCGCTGCGCAGATGGGCATCACGGTGATCGTGGACAACCGCGCCGGCGCGAGCGGTGCCATCGGCATGGACGCCGTCGCCAAGGCCGCGCCCGACGGGGCAACGCTGGGCTTCTCGGCCATCAGCCCGCTGGTGCTGAGCCCGCACCTGGGCAAGCTGCCCTTCGACCCGCTGAAAGACGTGGCACCGGTGGCGAGCGTGATGTATTCGCCGGTGCTGCTGATTGCCACGCCGGCCAGCAAGGCGAAGGATTTCCGCGCGCTGATCGATGACGCCAAGGCGCATCCGGGTGCGGTGCGCTGGGCCACGTCGGGGCCGGCCTCGCTCGGGCACATCGTGCTGGAGCAGCTGCGTGCGGCGGCGGGCGTCGACATCACGCACGTGCCCTACAAGGGCGGCGGCCAGCAGCTCAACGATGCGATCGGCGGGCAGTTCGAGATCCTGTCGACCAACGCGAGCCCGACGCTGTCGTCGCACATCCAGTCGGGCAAGCTGCGTCCGCTGGCGGTGGGCGCCCCCGCGCGCCTCGAGAGCCTGCCCCAGGTGCCCACGCTGGGCGAGCTGGGCTACAAGGCGGCCAACATCAATTCACTGTTCGGCGTGTTCGCGCCCGCAGCCACGCCGAGCGCTCTGGTTGCGAAGTACAACGCCGAGATCAACAAGGCGCTGGCCAGCCCCGAGCTGCGCGCCAAGCTCACGGCCACCGACAACGTGCCGACCGGTGGCAATGCGGCCGCGTTTGCGAAAGAGATCGCCAGCGAGTTCGAAAGCAACGGCCGCATCGTGAAGGCCGCGGGCATCAAGGCCGACTGACGCCTGAATGACACCTCGGCTTGTGGTTTGATTTTCCCTACCTTATAGTAGGTAGATGACCAGCGCCACAGCCCTTGCCACCGGCAGCACCCGCGAGCAGATCCTCGCGGTGGCGCGCGGGTTCATCGAAACGCGCTCCTACCTGGGCTTCAGCTTCCAGGACGTGGCCGACGCGGTCGGCGTGCGCAAAGCCAGCCTGTACCACCACTTCCCGACCAAGGAGGCGCTGGGTGTCGCGGTGATCCGCGCGGCCACGCAGGGCTTCAAGGACTGGGACGCCGCCCGGGCGCGCGAGCCGAAGGACGCGCTCGAATCGTATTTCCGCATGTACCGCAACACGCTGAGGGCTGGCTCGGGCATGTGTCCCGCCGGGGCGCTGGCGCCCGGCTGGGGCGTCATCAACGACGAACTGCGCCAGGCCGTGCAGGAGTTGCGCAACACGCAGGTGACGTGGCTCACCGGTGTGCTGGGCGCGCTGATGCCGGCGCGGAAAAAGGGCGCGTCGGTCGCTTCGCTGGCCGCCTATGTGTTTTCGGTCTGCCAAGGCGCGCTGCTGTCGGCGCGCATGACAGGGCGCGTGGACGACTTCGACGAAGCCGTCGCGCAACTCAGGAGTTCACTGCCCGGCTGACCGCCAGGCCTGATGCAGGCACGTTTCGGCGTGCCTATTTTTTGACCTCGTAGCCTACCGATTGGATGGTAGACAAACCTGTTGGAGCACACCCATGAAAGCCGTCATTTCTGCCTACGCCCGTTCCCCTTTTCATTTCTCGAAGAAAGGCGCACTCGCTGAAGTGCGGCCCGACACGCTCGCTGCGGGCGTAGTGCGTGGCCTGCTGCAGCGCACCGACCTCGACCCTGCGCTGCTCGAAGACGTCATCCTCGGCTGCGCGTACCCTGAAGCCTCGCAGGGCAACAACCTCGCGCGCATCGTCGGGTTGCTGGCCGGCCTGCCGCACGAGGTGGGCGGCATGACGGTGAACCGCTTCTGCGGCTCGTCGATGCAGGCCGTGCACATCGCCGCCGCGCAGATCGAGGCAGGCATGGGCGACGCCTTCCTGTGCGTCGGCGTGGAGTCGATGACGATGGTGCCGCAGGGCGGCTTCAACTTCTCGCCGAACCCCGAGCTGAAGGAGAACACCGACGCCTACATCTCGATGGGCGAGACGGCCGAGAACGTGGCGCAGCGCTGGAACGTGAGCCGCGCCGACCAGGAGGCCTTTGCGGTCGAGTCGCACCGCAAGGCGGCCGAGGCGCGCGCGCAGGGGCGCCTGGCAGGCGAGATCGTGCCCGTGCGCCTGGCATCGGGCGACATCGTCGATGCCGACGGCTGCATCCGGCCCACGACTTCGGCCGAGGCACTGGCGAACCTCAAGCCCGCATTTCGCCCCGATGGCGTCGTGACGGCCGGCACCTCGTCGCCGCTGACCGACGGCGCGGCCGTGGTGCTCGTCACCAGCGATGCCTTCGCTGCCAAGCATGGCCTGCAGGCGCTGGCGCGCATCAGGTCGTTCGCCACCGTGGGCGTCGACCCGGCCATCATGGGCATCGGCCCGATTCCCGCGACCCGCAAGGCGCTGGCGCGCGCCGGCCTGAGCGCGGCCGACCTTGATGTGATCGAGATCAACGAGGCCTTCTCTTCGCAGGCGCTGGCTTGCATCCGCGACCTCGGGCTCGACCCGGCGAAGATCAACCTCGACGGCGGTGGGCTTTCGATCGGCCATCCGCTGGGCGCGACGGGTGCGCGTATCACCGGCAAGGCTGCATCGCTGTTGGCGCGCGAGAAAGGCCGCTATGCGCTGGCCACGCAATGCATCGGCGGCGGGCAGGGCATTGCGACGATTCTCGAGCGGGTCTGAGCGTCCGAGAATGCGGACAGAAACCACAAGGAGACCCGATGACGGCAAGCACTGAAGCCGGCGCGAAGCGCAAGCTGTACCTGGAAGACCTGGCGGTAGGCGACCGCTTCCAGAGCGGCGAGCACGTGCTGGACGTGGCGCAGATCAAGGCCTTCGCGCAGCAGTTCGACCCGCAGCCTTTCCACACCGACGAAGAGGCCGCCAAAGCCACCTTCTTTGGCGGCCTCGCCGCGAGCGGCTGGCACACGGCCGCCCTCACGATGAAGCTGCTGGTCGACAGCGGCATCCCCCTGGCCGACGGCATCATCGGTTCGGGCGGCGAGCTCCAATGGCCCAGGCCGACGCGCCCCGGCGACGTGCTGCACGTGGTGAGCGAGGTGGTCGAGATCATGCCCTCGCGCTCCAAGCCCGGCCGCGCGATGGTGACGATGCACTGCCAGACGCTCAACCAGCGCGGCGAAGTGCTTCAATCCTTCACGCCGAAGCTGGTGGTGCACAGCAGGCCAGCATCGGCCTGAGTTCAGACCACGCGCAGGCCCAGTTCCTCGACCAGGGAGGCGGCCTGTCGATGTGAGATGGTGGCGCCCTTGAACTGGGCCGCGTTCGCGAGCCGCAGACCGCCCAGGTCGACCTCGCGCAAGTCCGCGCCTTCGAAGCGCGCGAGCTTCAGGTGCGCGTTGCGCAGGCTGCCGCCCTCGAACACGGCCTCGCGGAAATCGCAGCCCGACAGGTCGGCCTCGGAGAAGTCGAGTTGTTCGAGCTTCTGCTTGCGGAATGACATGCCCCGCAGGTGCGCGTCCACAAGCAGCGAATCCTTGAAGCCGATGCCCAGCGCCGAGACTTCGCCGAAGTGCGCACCCGTGAGCTTCACGCCGCTGAAGAACGCCGAGGCCAGCTTGGCGCGCGTCCACTGCGTGTTGTTCAGGTCGCAGTCCTGGAAGCGCGCGTTCGTCAGGTCTGCAAGGCCGAAGTCGGCCTGGCGTGCCCTGCATCCGGCCCAGCGCGTCTCCGACAGCAGCGCGCGGTCGAACGAGGTTTCGGCGAAGTTGCAGAGCGTGAACTGCGCACCGCGCAAGTCGAGTCGCGACAGGTCGGCTTCATCGAAATTGCAGCGCTCGAAATGCAGCGGCTCGGCGCCCTTGTGGTCTTGCAGGCAGGCCAGCAGGTCGGGGCGCGACCAGGTCTGGTCGGAAATCATGTTGCTCATTCGGGGCGCGAGTCGGTCAGCGCACGGAGCTCTTCGGGGCTGAAGCCCGCCCGGCTGCGCGCCTCGAGGTTGAAAGGCGGTTTGTGGCGCGGTGCGTCGTAGCGCGCCACCAAAGCGGGGTAGGTCGCCTCCGCATCGAGGCCCGCGCCGTCGCACAGCCAGCGGTACCAGTGGTTGCCGATGGCCACGTGGCCCACTTCGTCGCGCAGGATGATGTCGAGGATCTCCACCGCGCGCAGCGCATCGGGCGTGTTCACGCGCTTGAGCTTGCCCTGGATGAGCGGCGTGGCGTCAAGCCCGCGCGCCTCCAGCGTGCGCGGCACCAGCGCCATGCGCGCGAGCACGTCGTCCTTCGTTTTCTCGCACATGTTCCACAGGCCGTCGTGGCCGGGGAAGTCGCCGTAGCGCCAGCCCATGTCCTGCAGGTGCGTGTGCAGCAGGGTGAAGTGCAGAGCTTCTTCGTCGGCCACGCGCAGCCAGTCGCGGTAGTAGGCCTCGGGCATGCCGTCGTAGCGCCACACGGCGTCGAGCGCGAGGTTGATCGCGTTGAACTCGATGTGGCAGATCGAATGGATCAGCGCGGCACGGCCTTCGGTGGTGAAGGGCGAGCGCTTTTGCACGGCGGTGGCGGCCACGCGCAGCGGTCGTTCGGGGCGGCCCGGCACGCCAACATCGTCGCCGGCGGTGCGGATCGGGTCGGTTGCTATGGAATCGGTAGCGCCGGACAAAGATATGGCGCGCGTTGCAGCCACCTTCTCGTCGGGGTCTGTCAGGCGTAGCGCGGCGAGCGCGCTCAATCGGGGGTGCATCCCTACAATTCTAGTTTTTGACCTTCCATGGACTGAAAGCAATGGCGCTCTACGAACTCGACGGCGTGGCCCCCCAGATGGGCGAAGGAGCATGGGTGGCCGACAGCGCTGAGGTCATGGGCAACGTCAAGCTGGCGGACAACGCCAACGTGTGGTTCGGTGCCGTGCTGCGCGGCGACACCGAGCTGCTGACCGTCGGGCGCAACAGCAACATCCAGGACCTGTCGGTGCTGCACGCCGACATCGGCTGCCCGCTGACCGTCGGCGACAACGTGACCATCGGCCACCAGGTGATGCTGCATGGCTGCACCATCGGCGACAACACGCTGATCGGCATCCAGGCGGTGGTCTTGAATAACGCGAGGATCGGCCGCAATTCGATCGTTGGCGCCGGCAGTGTCGTGACCGAGGGCAAGGAGTTCCCGGACAACTCGCTCATCATGGGCTCGCCGGCCAAGGTGGTGCGCACCCTCGACGACGCGGCGGCCGCCAAGCTGCGACAGGGCGCCGAGCACTATGTGTTGAACGCCCGTCGCTTCGCGAAGGGCCTGAAAAAGATCGCCTGACCGCCCCGGTGGCAGGCACACAGAGAAAGAAGACGTTTTGAGCGAGCTGCACAAATTCCTGTTCGATGGCCTGCCGGTGCGCGGCATGATCGTGCGCCTGACAGATGCGTGGCAGGAGATCCTTGCGCGGCGCGCCTCCAACACCGCCACCGGCGCCTACCCGCCGCCCGTGGCCGAACTGCTCGGCGAGATGACGGCTGCCGCCACGCTGATGCAGGCCAACATCAAGTTCAATGGCGCGCTGATCCTGCAGATCTTCGGCGACGGTCCCGTGAAGGTCGCGGTGGCCGAGGCCAAACCCGACCTGAGCCTGCGCGCCACCGCCAAGGTGATCGGCGACCTGCCGACCGATGCGCGCCTGCCCGACATGGTCAACGTGAACAACAAGGGCCGCTGCGCCATCACGCTCGATCCCAAGGACAAGCTGCCGGGCGCCACCCCCTACCAGGGCGTGGTGCCGCTCTTCGGCGACGAGGGCGAGAAGCTCGGCAAGCTCAGCGACGTGCTGCAGCACTACATGCTGCAAAGCGAGCAGCTCGACACCACGCTGGTGCTCGCGGCCGACGACAAGGTGGCTGCTGGCCTGCTGATCCAGCGCCTGCCGGTGAAGGGCGAGGGCAACCTCGAAGGCACCTCCGACAAGGATCACGACCAGGCCAACGAAGACCAGATCGGCCGCAACGAGGACTACAACCGCATCTCGATCCTCGCGTCTAGCCTGACGCGCGACGAGCTGCTGACGCTCGACATCGAGACCATCCTGCGCCGCCTGTTCTGGGAAGAAAAGCTGCTGCGCTTCGAGCCGCAGGCCGGCCTGCTGGGCCCGCACTTCGCGTGCACCTGCGGCCGCGAGCGCGTGGCGCAGATGATTCGCGGGCTGGGCGTGGAGGAGGCCGAGAGCATCCTCGCCGAGCGCGGCGACATCGAGGTGGGCTGCGACTTCTGCGGCAAGCAGTACCGCTTCGACGCGGTCGACGCGGCGCAACTGTTCAAGCCGCTGGGCGACCAGATTCCGGGTAGCCCGGTCGTTCAGTAATCCTGGGTGCCCGGGCTGGGCAGGCTCAGCGCGCGCCGTCGTCGAATTCGCTGAAAGCTATGTCGGGCGCGCTCGTGTTGTGCTTCGACGGCAGGCTGCGGCCGAAGCGCACTTGCGTGGCCTGCAGCGTCTTCACCTCGGGCAACGGCAGCACCTGCAGCGCCGCTTGAGGCGATGCCTGCCAGCGCACTTCGCTCACGTCGGCGTTGTCGGGCGTGACGTACATCGAGCGCAGCACCGCGAAGGGCTGTGCGCTCGCGGTGGGCTTCGACAGCGTCACGTCGAGCGCGGTGCGTGCGCGGCTGATTTCGTCCACGCGCACCGCGGCGCTGCCGCCGTTGGTGAAGCGCACGTTAATGGCCAGCGGCCGCGGCACGATGCGGATCGACGCGATGTTCACCACCGGCCGCGCGGCCGCCTCGACCGGGCCGAGCAGGAACGACGAGCCGTACACGCCATCGCCGAAGCGGGCTTCGGGCAGCGGCTTGATGCGCCAGTAGCCGTCGGACGGGTAGAGCACGATCGCTTCGAGCGCCTTGCCGTTTTCCTTCTTGAACACCTGCAGCAGGTGAAAGCCGCTGTCCTTGCGCTTGCCCACCTGCACAGGCACGCGCTGCGGCCGCCAGAAGGTCGGCAGCGTCATGCCGACGATGCGCCACTGGGCGTTGTCCATCAGCACCACGGTGCGCTTGCGGAAGCGGTGCGCCGGGTCGGTCGGGTGCGCGCCGCCGTCGAAATTGCAGCCCGAGAAGTCGGGCTTGGTGACGTCGTTGCCGATCTTGTCGAGATAGTCAGGCTGCAGCGCCTCGATGCGCATGTGGCGGATGCCATCCCCGCGCAGGGTCAGCGAGACGTTGTCTTCCTCGGCGCAGGCGGTGGTGGTGGTGCCGTTCTCGACGGTGGCGGCAACGGGGGCTGCGGTGGCCTGGCCAGTGGCCAGCAGCAGGGCGGCCAGAACGCCGGGAAGAAGCGTGACGCGCGCGACGGTCGAAAGGGGCATCGGGTCTCCGGTAAGAAGTGAGGCGCGCCGCTACTCGCGGCGCGCGATCAGGTCGCTGAAGAGCTTATGTTCGCATTCCGGGTCGGAGCATTTCTCGCAAGGCCACGACCACGAGGCGGGCTTCGCGTCGGACTGGACGCGCGTACGCGGACGGCCTTCGCTGCCCGCGATGGAATTGATGGCGTTCCAGGCATTGGCAAGCCGTTCGCCGCCCGTGCCGTGCACCACGGCATACGAGAGCTTCGCGCCCGTGAGCGCGGCGCGCACCAGCGTGTCGGTCGGCTGGCGCGCGTGCGGGCCGTCGCGCATGTCGTCGGCCACCCAGGGCAGGTCGAGCGCGGTGAGCAGCGTGATGGCATAGCGCCGTTGCGCGGCCAGGGCGCTTTCGTAGAGCATGGTGTCGGCGAACAGCTGCTCGCTGTAGACGGCCGTCATGAGTGCGGTTGTGTCGGCCACCACCACGCCGGTGGCGGCCGCGGCGTCGATACGGCGGGTCTGCTCGTCGGCGATGGCCTGCTGCTCGTCGGGGCGTGGCGTGCGGCCTTCACGCTCGCACCATTCGCGCAGGTATTCGCCCACCAGCATGGTCGGCGTGCCGCGGTCCTGCAGGCGCTGCGCGATGGCGCGGGCCAGCTCGGTCTTGCCGGTGCTCTCGGCGCCCACGAGTGCGATGACGCAGCCGGTCGGCAGCACTGGCGTCATGCACGCACCGCCTGCGCGGGCATGCGCTGCCGCCACGCGATGTAGCCCGCCACGCTGAGCACGGCGAATACCGCGTACAGGCCCACGGTGAGCCACAGCCCCTTGTGAATGAACAGGCCCACGCTCACGACGTTCACGGCCAGCCAGATCAGCCAGTTCTCGATGAACTTGCGCCCGAGCAGGAACTGCCCGACAAGGCTCAGGCCGGTGGCGAAACCATCCCACCAGGGCACGTCGGTGTCGGTGAAGCGGCGCAGGAAGAGGGCGACGGCCGGCCACGCCAGTGCGCAGGCAGCAAGTGTGAGCGCGATGCCGCGCGCCGAGAGCCGGGTGACATGCAAGGCGCTGCCGTCGGCGCGATGGCCACGCAGCCATTGCGACCAGCCCCATAGCGCGACGAAAGCGAAGAAGACCTGGAGCGAGGCGTCGCCGTAGATGCGCGCCTTGGCGAATACCGCCACGTAGAGCAGTGAACTGACGATGGCCAGCGGCCATCCCCAGTGAATCTCGCGCATGTTGCAGCCGACCATGGCGAGCGCCAGGAGCGAGGCCACGAGCTCGAGCCAGCTGACAGGAGAGCCCCACAGCAGAAATGCAGGGGCCGAGAGAAGCTCGAGGATCAGGTTCTCCCCCGGAGGGCACCGTCGCAGTCTGTGCGTGGGACACCGCGGAACCGGCTTTGCCGGGCCGCTGGTGTCGCCCCCTGGAAGGGGGTTGGCGAAGCGACACGAAGTGCGCGAAGACTGGGGGGCATCCTAATGTGCGATCTGTACGAACACTTCGTTCGGCTTCACCATGCCGAGTTCCGCGCGTGCACGCTCCTCGACCATTTCTAGGCCGTCCTTGAGGTCGTTGACCTCGGAGGTCAGGCGCTCGTTGGTCAGCGCAGCCTTGGCGTTGGCTTCCTTCTGGTCGGCCAGCTTGGTGCGCAATTGCGTCACGTCGCGCACGCTGCCGCGCCCGTTCCACAGCTGCCACTGCAGGATGGCCAACAGGAGCAGCAGGACGATCGGTGGAACGAGGCGGGCGCGCATGCCGCGTGGCGTCCGGGCGTTACTTCAGGTTGTAGAACGCGCCGCGGCCCGGGTAGACGGCGATGTCGCCGAGGTCTTCTTCGATGCGCAGCAGCTGGTTGTACTTGGCGATGCGGTCCGAACGCGACAGCGAGCCGGTCTTGATCTGGCCGGCGTTGGTGCCCACGGCGATGTCGGCGATGGTGCTGTCTTCGGTTTCGCCCGAACGGTGCGAAATGACGGCCGTGTAGCCCGCGCGCTTGGCCATCTCGATGGCGGCGAAGGTTTCGGTCAGCGTGCCGATCTGGTTGATCTTGATCAGGATCGAGTTGGCGATGCCCTTCTCGATGCCTTCCTGCAGGATCTTGGTGTTGGTGACGAACAGGTCGTCGCCCACCAGCTGCACGCGCTTGCCCAGGCGTTCGGTCAGGTGCTTCCAGCCGTCCCAGTCGCCTTCGTGCATGCCGTCTTCGATGCTGATGATCGGGTACTTGTCGACCCAGGTCGCGAGCATGTCGGTCCAGCTTTCGGCCGTGAGCGAGAGGTTTTCGCCCGACAGCACGTACTTGCCGTCCTTGTAGAACTCGCTGGCCGCGCAATCGAGGCCCAGGGCGATCTGCTCGCCGGCGGTGTAGCCGGCCTTGTCGATGGCTTCGAGGATCAGCTGGATGGCTGCTTCGTGGCTCTCGACGCTGGGGGCGAAGCCGCCTTCGTCGCCGACCGCCGTGCTGATGCCGCGGTCGCCCAGGATCTTCTTCAGTGCATGGAACACTTCGGCGCCATAGCGCACGGCCTCGCGGAAGCTCTTGGCGCCCACGGGGATGATCATGAATTCCTGCAGGTCGAGGCTGTTGTTGGCGTGCGCGCCGCCGTTGATGACGTTCATCATCGGCACCGGCATCTGCATGCCGCCCATGCCGCCGAAGTAGCGGTACAGCGGCAGGCCCGACTCTTCGGCTGCTGCGCGGGCCACGGCCATCGAGACGGCGAGGGTGGCGTTGGCGCCCAGGCGGCCCTTGTTGTCGGTGCCGTCGAGGTCGATCATCGTGCGATCGAGGAAGGCCTGTTCGCTGGCGTCGAGGCCGAGCACGGCTTCCGAGATCTCGGTGTTGATGTTCTCCACGGCCTTGAGCACGCCCTTGCCGAGATAGCGGCTCTTGTCGCCGTCGCGCAGCTCGATGGCTTCGCGCGAACCGGTCGATGCGCCCGAAGGCACGGCTGCGCGGCCCATGGTGCCCGATTCGAGCAGCACGTCGCATTCGACGGTGGGGTTGCCTCGGCTGTCGAGAATTTCGCGGCCGACGATGTCAACGATTGCACTCATCTTTTGTCTTTCTCTTTCTGGTCTCTTTGGCGGATGAACAAATTGGGATCAGAGGCCTTCGACGGCGATCATGTTCATGATTGCCGCGCCGGCACGCGCTTCGCGTGCCTTGAGGTACTCGGGTGTCTCGTAGAAGGCCTTGGCCTTCTCGAAGCTGGCGAACTTGAGGATGACGATGCGCGTGGGCTTCCAGTCGCCTTCGAGCGGTTGAATCTGGCCGCCCCGCACGCACACTTCGGCGCCGTGCGCCTGCATGGCGACGGTCGACCACTTCTTGTATTCCTCGTACTGCGTCGGGTTGGTCACCTCGACGTGGGCGATGACGTAGCCGCTGCTCATTCGAATACCTCCGTGCTCCGCACTGCGGCGCGAGCTTGCTTGGGGCGGCCCGGCGCGGCGCTCATGCGACCGCCTTCAGTGCCTTGTTGGTGCTGCCGGCGCCCTTGTCCTTGTGCTCGAGCGCAGCCTTGATGAAGGCGTTGAACAGCGGGTGGCCGCCCCACGGGGTCGACTTGAACTCGGGGTGGAACTGCACGCCGATGAACCACGGGTGCACGTCCTGCGGCAGCTCGACGATCTCGGTCAGGTGCTCGCGCTGCGTGAGCGCGGAGATCACGAGGCCGGCGTTGCGCAGCTCGTCGAGGTAGTTCACGTTGGCTTCGTAGCGGTGGCGGTGGCGCTCCGTGACCACGTCGCCGTAGATGCTGTGCGCCAGCGTGCCGGGAGCCACGTCGGAGCTTTGCGCGCCCAGGCGCATCGTGCCGCCGAGGTCGGACTTCTCGTCGCGCGTCTTCACAGTGCCGTCGCGGTCCTTCCACTCGGTGATCAGCGCGATCACGGGGGTAGGCGTCTCGGGGTCGAACTCGGTGCTGTTGGCGTTCTTCAGGCCGGCCACGTGGCGGGCGTATTCGATGGTGGCGACCTGCATGCCCAGGCAGATGCCGAGGTAGGGCACCTTGCCTTCGCGGGCAAAGCGGGCGGCCGAGATCTTGCCTTCGACGCCGCGCTGGCCGA
Organism: Variovorax sp. OV084; assembly: GCF_900111625.1. NCBI lineage: Bacteria > Pseudomonadati > Pseudomonadota > Betaproteobacteria > Burkholderiales > Comamonadaceae > Variovorax > Variovorax sp. OV084. Next base: position 14,703 of record NZ_FOII01000015.1, read on the forward strand.
AGCCGCCGGGCACCAGGATGGCGTCGTACTTGGCCAGGCGCGACACGTCTTGTGCCGAGATGGTCTCGGAGTCGATGTAGTCGATCTTCACGCGGGCATGGTTCTTCATGCCGGCGTGGCGCAGTGCTTCGTTCAGCGACTTGTAGCTGTCCGACAGGTCGACGTACTTGCCGACCATGGCAATCGACACTTCCTTTTGCGGATGCTCGACTTCGTACACCAGATCGTCCCAGCGCTGCAGCTTGGCGGGCGGGGTGTTGATGCGCAGCTTGTCGCAGATCAGGCCGTCCAGGCCCTGTTCGTGCAGCATGCGGGGCACCTTGTAGATGGTGTCCACGTCCCACATCGAGATGACGCCCCATTCGGGCACGTTCGAGAACAGCGAGATTTTGGCGCGCTCGTCGTCGGGAATCGGGCGGTCGGCGCGGCACAGCAGGGCGTCGGCCTGGATGCCGATGGCGCGCAGTTCCTTGGCGGTGTGCTGCGTGGGTTTGGTCTTGAGCTCGCCGGCGGCGGCGATCCAGGGCACGTAGCTCAGGTGCACGAAGGCCGAGTTGTTCGGGCCCATGCGCAGACTCATCTGGCGCACGGCTTCGAGGAAGGGCAGCGACTCGATGTCGCCCACGGTGCCGCCGATTTCGACGATGGCCACGTCCACCTCGTGCGCCGTGCCGATGCCGGCACCGCGCTTGATGTATTCCTGGATTTCGTTGGTGATGTGCGGAATCACCTGCACCGTCTTGCCGAGGTAGTCGCCGCGGCGCTCTTTTTCGAGCACGGTCTTGTAGATCTGGCCAGTCGTGAAGTTGTTGGCCTTGCGCATCCGCGTGTTGATGAAGCGCTCGTAGTGGCCGAGGTCGAGGTCGGTCTCGGCACCGTCATCGGTGACGAACACTTCACCATGCTGGAAGGGCGACATCGTGCCGGGGTCGACATTGATGTACGGATCGAGCTTGATGAGGGTGACTTGGAGGCCGCGCGATTCGAGGATCGCGGCGAGCGAGGCGGAGGCGATTCCCTTGCCAAGGGAAGAAACGACACCACCGGTGACGAAGACAAATTTGGTCATGCCAGTTCCGGACCATAGATCCGGGCAGTGGGAAATTGCGATTATAGGTGTGCCCTTCGCGACACCTTTCGCCAAGGGCTTGTTGCCGCTTGTTCGATGGCATGTGAGCAACAATACGCCCCATGCAAGATCTCGCCGGCAAACACATCGTCCTGGGCCTCACAGGGGGCATCGCCTGCTACAAGTCGGCCGAGCTGTGCCGCCTGTTCGTCAAGGCGGGCGCGACCGTCCAGGTCGTCATGACCGAGGCGGCGGAGCAGTTCATCACTCCCGTGACCATGCAGGCGCTCTCCGGGCGCACCGTCTACACCTCGCAGTGGGACACGCGTGAGCCCAACAACATGCCGCATATCAACCTGAGCCGCGAGGCCGATGCGATCGTGCTGGCGCCCTGCAGCGCAGACTTCATCGCGCGGCTGGTGCAGGGCCGCTCCGACGACCTTCTGAGCCTGATGTGCCTGGCCCGCCCCATGGACCGCGTCCCGCTGCTGATCGCGCCGGCCATGAACCGCGAGATGTGGGTCCATCCCGCCACGCAGCGCAACCTGATGCAGGTGTCGGCCGATGGCGCGACCGTGCTGGGCGTGGGCAATGGCTGGCAGGCCTGTGGCGAAACCGGCGACGGCCGAATGCTGGAGCCGGCGCAGCTGCTCGAGGACATCACAGCCTTCTTCAGCCCCAAGCTGCTGGCGGGGCAGAAGGTGCTGGTCACGGCCGGGCCGACCTTCGAGGCTTTGGACCCGATCCGCGGCATCACCAACCATTCGTCCGGCAAGATGGGCTTTGCCATTGCCCGTGCGGCCCGCGAGGCGGGCGCCGAGGTCACGCTGGTGGCCGGCCCGGTGCACCTGCCGACCCCGCGCGGCGTGACGCGCGTCGACGTGCTGTCGGCGCAAGACATGCTCGAAGCGACCATCCGCGCTACGCAGTCTGCTAGCATTTTTGTAGCTACAGCCGCCGTGGCGGACTGGCGGCCCGCAACGCACAGCGACCAGAAGATCAAGAAGGACGGCAGTGGCAAGACACCGGTGCTGAATTTCGTGGAGAACGCCGACATCCTCCTCACGGTCGCCAAGAGCGAGCGGGCCCAGTCGAAGAAGCTCTTCTGCGTTGGCTTCGCAGCCGAGAGCGAGAACCTCGCCGAGCACGCCAAGGCCAAGCGCGAGCGCAAGGGCATTCCGCTGCTGGTCGGCAACATCGGCCCACTGACCTTCGGGCAGGACGACAACGCGCTGCTGCTAGTGGACGCCAACGGCGTGCGCGAGCTTCCGCGCGCGCCCAAGCTCACGCTGGCGCGCGAACTGATGACCGAAATTGCAGCCCGGCTTACCGACTGGAGGGTCTGATGAACCTGAATCCCCAATGGAACACGCCGCCGAACGGCGACTTCGCTCGCTATGTCGAGCGGCTGTCGGCGCAGGCCGCGTTGCCGAAGAGGGCAGCGCAGCCCGGCGAGCCCGGGCTCGATGTCGGCATCACGACGGCACCCGGGCAGCAGGGCGGCCCCGTGACTGCCGCCATGCAGCAACGCAACGAGGCAGCGTCGAACGGCGAAGTGCCGAAGTCACAGCCCGGGTCGTTCGACCCCCTGACCCTCAAGGTGCTGGGCGTCGGCGGCGCACTGGTGTTCCTCGTGCTGTGGGCGGCCGGCGTGCCGTTCGGCGTGCTGGTCCTGCTGGCGGGCCTGGCCGTCTGGTTCGGCAAGAAATTGAAGGGCGTGAAGCTCACCCCCGGCGTCGCCAAATGGCAGCAGGTGCTCGAGGAAGCCGCCCGCAAGCAAAAAGAACAGCAACAGAAGCAAGGCAGCAAGTAAGTGAAAGTCGACGTTCGTATCCTCGATCCGCGCATGGTGGATCAATTGCCCGCGTATGCCACTCCCGGAAGCGCCGGCCTCGATCTGCGGGCCTGCCTCGATGCCCCCATCACGCTGGAGCCCAATGGCTGGCAGCTGGTGGGCACCGGCATTGCCATCCACCTGGCCGACCCGGCCTATGCGGCGCTGATCCTTCCGCGCTCCGGGCTGGGCCACAAGCACGGCATCGTGCTGGGCAACCTCGTCGGCCTGATCGACAGCGACTACCAGGGCGAGCTGAAGATCAGCGCCTGGAACCGCAGCGACACGCCTTTCGTGCTGCAGCCGATGGAACGGCTCGCGCAACTGGTGATCGTGCCGGTGGTGCAGGCGCAGTTTCGGGTGGTCACAGACTTTGCACCTTCGCAACGGGGCGAGGGCGGCTACGGCTCCACGGGCAAGCACTGAGCCGATCTGGGAGGGAAGTTGGGTTTCCGAGCGGTAAAGAGCGGAACCGGCAAAGGCCGGCCGACCTCGAAGGTATCAGTGTGTGTTCTGACGTCATCGCAGCGGGCGCTGCGGCGTTAGTCAGGCAGGCACAAGCCGATGCATGCATTCTTCATGCATCGTTCTATTCGAGGAGCCTCCCAACATGAAGATCTCAATGCGCTTTGTTTCCGTCACTGCTTCCGTGCTGGCCGTGGCCACGCTTACGGCATGCGTGGCCCCGGCGCCGGTCTACCAGACCTCGCGCTATCCGTACCAGGCGCCTCCGCAGGCCATTCAGTACCGCGAAGCTTCCTACGTCGAGTATGGCCACGTGGCCAACATCGAGGTGCTGCGCAGCGAAACCGCTGGCACCGGCACCACGGGCGGCGGCGCTGTCGCCGGCGGCGTCATCGGTGGGGTGGTGGGCAACCAGTTCGGGCGTGGCAATGGCCGTGCCGCAGCCACCGCGCTGGGTATCGTGGGTGGTGCTCTCTTGGGCAACACTATCGAGGCTCAGCAGAACGGCCCGCGTGCCTATGAAACCTATCGCGTGTCGGTGCAGACCGACCGTGGCGGCTTCCGCGCCTTCGACGTGCAGAGCCCGGGCGACCTGCGCATCGGCGACCGCGTGCGCATCGACAACGGTCAGATCTCGCGCATGTAAGTCGCTTCGTCCTTCGGGGCGTGAAAAAGCCGGGCGTCGCCCGGCTTTTTTTGTGGGCGCTCGCTGGCGGCCCTTCGGTCAGTGCAGCGTCTGGTTGCTTGGCGCCATCGGCGACACCTTGAAGAAGCCCGTGCCTGCCGAGCCGCGGCCGACTTCCTCTTCGGTGGCCTCGCGCACCGAACGCACCGTGATGTCGAGCCGGATCGCGATGCCGGCCAACGGATGGTTGCCATCGAGCACGAGGTGATCGGGATAGATCTCGGCCACGGTGTAGATCGCGTCTTTTGGAATGTTGCTGTTCACGCCCTTGGGCAGGGCGGAGCCGTCGAAGGTCATGCCTTCTTCCGTGCCTTCAGGGAAGAGCGAGCGGGGTTCCAGAAAGAGCAACTGGTCGTTGAAGTCACCGAAGCCCTGTTCGGGTTCAATTTGCAGCTGCACCCGGGCGCCGGGCTCATGGCCTTGCAGGGCCGCTTCGATCACGTCGAAGAGATCGTCGCCGCCGACCATGAATTCCACCGGCTCGTCGAGCACATCCAGCACGTCGCCGAGCGTGTCTTTCATGGTCCAGGTCAAGCCGACCACGCATTGTTCAGAGATTTCCATTGCAGAATTCTCCCATGGAGATTAACCAACCGCTGCCGTTGCTCGGCGGCCTGAGCGCCGCGCAGTTCATGCGGCGGTACTGGCAGAAAAAACCTTTGTTCGTCCGCCAGGCGATACCCGCGATGGTGCCACCGATCGAGCGTACTGAGCTGTTCGCCCTGGCCGAGCGTGAGGACGTCGAATCGCGCTTGATCCGCCACGGCAAGGCTGGCTGGTCGCTCAAGCATGGGCCGCTGGCCCGGCGCGCCCTGCCGCCGTTGAAGCAGCCGGCCTGGACGCTGCTGGTGCAGGGCGTCGACCTGCATCACGAGGGTGTGCACGAACTGTTGCGGCAGTTTCGCTTTCTACCTGACGCCCGCCTCGACGACCTGATGATCAGCTACGCGAGCGACACCGGCGGCGTGGGCGCGCATTTCGACAGCTACGACGTTTTCTTGCTGCAGGCACAGGGACGCCGCCGCTGGTCCATCGGCAAGCAGAGCGATCTGCGCCTGCAGCCGGGCGTGCCGCTCAAGATTCTCGAGAACTTCGAGCCTGAGCAGACCTTCGTGCTCGAGCCCGGCGACATGTTGTATCTGCCTCCGCGCTATGCCCACGACGGCGTGGCCGTGGGCGACGATTGCATGACCTGCTCCATCGGCCTGCGTTCGTCGGCCCTGGGCGAACTCGGCGCAGACCTGCTGGCGCGCATGGCGCAGGCGTACGCGGAAGACCTGGAAGATGCAGGCCCGGCCGAGCTGGCGCGCTACCGCGATCCGGCACAGCCCGCGGTCGATGCGCCGGCCGCAATGCCTGCCGCGCTCCAGGGCTTCGCGCGCAAGGCCATCGAGGCCGCACTGCGCGACCCTGACGCCGTCGATCGCGCACTGGGCGAGTCACTCACCGAGCCCAAGGCCAACGTCTGGTTCGGCGAAGGCGGCGAGGCGCCCGATGCGATGCAGCGCGTGTCTTTGGATCGCCGCACGCGCATGCTCTACGACACGCGGCACATCTACATCAACGGCGAGAGCTTTCGCGCGGGCGGTGCCGACGCGACGCTGATGCGCCGTCTGGCCGACCAGCGCGCGCTCGGCGCACGCGAGCTGGCGCGCGCGAGCGAAGGCGCACTCGCGTTGCTGGGCGAGTGGTGCGAGGCAGGGTGGCTTCATGCCGAATGACGACGCGCCCAGCCTATCGTTGCCCGAAGGGCGCTTCGATGGCCGCGAGGCCTTCGATGCACTCCTGCGCGGCGCGCTGTCGGTCGCGGCGCAGCAGGGCTGGAAAGAGGTCGTCTTCAGCGACCCCGACTTCGCCGACTGGCCCCTGGGCGAGCGCGCGACCATCGAAGCGCTGCAGGCCTGGTCGGCCAGCGGCCGCCGCCTGATGTTGCTCGCGCAGCGCTTCGATGTTCTCGAGCGCGGCCACGCGCGCTTCGTGCCGTGGCGCCGCATGTGGGACCACATCATCGAATGCCGCGCCACCGGCAAGGCCGCGGGCTCCGAAGTGCCGAGCGCCATCTGGACGCCCACGTGGTTCGTGCACCGCATCGACCCCGAGCGCAGCAGGGGCGTGAGCGGTGACGACGCGCGTGCGCGCCGTGCGTTGCGCGAGGCCATCGACGAGTGCTGGCGCCTTGCGCGGCCCGCCTTTCCTGCATCGACACTCGGCTTGTAAGCCAATGCCGCGAATGCGGCCGCGAGACATATTCGGGCGGGTATGCAGGTCTAGAATTTTTTCGTCCAGACCTTCATTGCCAAAGGAGATTCCATGAAGAAGTCATCGTCCGTCCTGATTGCCTCGCTGATTGCCGCTGCCGCGCTCGTCGCCTGCGGAAAGAAGGAGGATGCAGCGCCGGCTGTCGTGACGCCGCCTCCTGCGCCCGTGACCGAACCTGCGCCCGCTCCGGCCCCTGCGCCTGCCACCGATCCCGCCGCAGCGCCTGCACCCGGTGCTTCGTCGGCACTCGATGCCGCGAACGCAGCTACCGAGGCCGCGAAGAAGAATGAAGCGCCGAAGCAATAAGCAAGGCCTCGGCATTCGCCATGCAAAAAGCCGCCATGAGGCGGCTTTTTTTCTTAGGAGAGAGTGAGGACGCTTCGGCTCACACGTCGAGCCAGGGCGAGCCCTCTGATGCGGTGGCGGTAAGCATCTCGGCTTCATCACCGCCGAGCGCTTCGGCCATCAGGCGCCGCACGATCTCGGGCCGATTGTTCTGCTCGCTCAGGTGCGCCGCGACCACATGGCGCAGGCCGTCGTGCAGCACCGCGCGTGCGATCTCGGCCGCGGCCGTGTTCGACAAGTGCCCGTAGTTGCCGCCGACTCGGTGCTTGAGAAAAGGCGGATAAGCCGAGTTGGCCAGCAGATCGCTGTCGTGGTTGAACTCCAGCAACAGCGCATGCACACCGCTCAGGCGGGCCAGCACGTGGGCCGTGGCGTGGCCCAGATCGGTCAGCACGCCCAGCGTGCGGTTGCCGTCGGTGCAGCGCAGTTGCAGCGGCTCGCGTGCATCATGGGGAACGGTGAAGGGCTGCACGCAGATGTCGCCGATCGCAAACTCCGCATCGTCGCGCGCCAGGTTCAGCAGGCCCTCGAAATCGCGGCCGCCGGTGGCGAGCCACGTGCCTTCGCTCATCCAGACTGGAATGCGGTTGCGCCGCGACAGCGAATGGGCGCAGCCGATATGGTCGCCGTGCTCATGGGTCACGAAGACCGCATCGATGTCGCCGGCGGCAAGGCCCGCCTGGGCCAACCGCAGATCGAGCTGCTTGATGCCGAAGCCGCAGTCGATCAGGAGGCGGGAGGTGCGGCCGCCGCTGGTCGCTTCGACCAGCGCGGCGTTGCCCGTGCTGCCGCTGCCGAGACTTCGGAAGCGGAGCATGCGGGTTACTTCAGGTCGTCGGCGATGACCTTGACGATGCGCTCGGCATTCGCCGAGGTTTCGGGCGCACCGGTTTCGTTGAGCACCGACACCGTGGTGGCTTCGCCCTGGCCCTTGACCGAGATGCGGAACTTGAGCGGCGCTTCGGTCTTGCTCGAGCCGCTGAACAGCTTGCCGAAGAAGCCGGGCTCCTTCTTGTCGGGATCGGGCGTCACGTAGCGCACGTAGTACAGGCCGGCGCTGCGATCGCGGTCTTCCACGGTGAAGCCGGTGCGATCGAGCGCGAGGCCCACGCGGCGCCATGCGCGGTCGAAGCCTTCGCTGATCTGCACGACCGGCTGGTTGCCGACCTTGGCGATGGTGGCGGTCTTGGTCGGCGCGGTGGTGGCGGCCAGGATCTTCGACTGCTCTTGCGAGACGCCGAGCTTGACCATCAGGCGGCGCAGGAATTCGGTCTCGAGTTCAGGATCGCTGGGGCGGGGCTGCCACACGGTCTGGTCCTGGCGCGAGTTGTTGTAGACCTCTTGCATGCCGCGGTGGCTGATGAAGATCTCGGTACCGGTCGGCGTGCGCTCCAGGCGGGTGCGGAAGCGGTCGAGTTCGCCGGTCGAGTAGACCGAATCGACCAGCTTGCCCAGCGTGCCGCGGATGATGTCCTGCGGCAGCTTGGCGCGGTTCTCGGCCCAGTCGGTTTCCATGATGCCCAGGTTGCGCTGGTCGGTGGTCAGCAGGAAGCCGCTTTCCTGCCAGAAGTCTTTCACCGGGTCCCAGAGCTGGTCAGGCGTGCGGTTGACGATGATCCAGCGCTGCGTGCCCGAGCGCTCCATGCGCACGTCGCCGATGTTGCTCACGGCGGTGGGGATGCCGGGGGCGTTGGCGATGCCGGCCTGGTAGGCATTGGCAGTCACGGCGCCGCCGGGAATGGCATAGCGGTTGTCGCGCGAGAGTTGGGAGAGATCGGGTGGGACTTCGAGCGTCGGGGCCTTGCCTGCGCTCTTGTAGTCGATCTTGTCGCTCTCGAGGACGGAGCAGGCGGCGAGGCTGGCAACGAGGGCCAGCAGTGCAAGTCGCGAAAGGTTCTTCAACGTCGTCTTCCTTGTTGGAATGGTTCGGTCTATCTATGGGCCGCAGTGCCCGCCATCTCAGAGCACGGTTCGGGCAAAAGGTTGCTTAACCTTGCTGCGACCAGGGAAAAGGCAGTTCCGGAATGTAGGGGGAGGGGTGCTCAGCCCTTCAGCAGGCCGGTGGCGCGCAGGGCGCCTTCGACTGCGGGGCGGCTCGCTTCGCCGAGTTCGGTGAGCGGCAGGCGCAGCGCGCCGCCGCAAAGGCCGAGCCGGGCCATGGCCCACTTCAGCGGAATCGGGTTGGGCTCGACGAACAGGTTGCGGTGCAGCGGCATGAGCTCGAACTGGATCTGCATGGCGCGCTTGACGTCGCCTGCCAGCGCCGCCACGCACAGCTCGTGCATCTTGCGCGGCGCAATGTTGGCCGTGACGCTGATGTTGCCCTGGCCGCCGCAGAGCATGAGCGCGACCGCGGTCGGGTCGTCGCCTGAGTAGACGGCAAAGTTCTTCGGCAGGTCGCGAATGAGCCACTGGGCCCGCTCGATGTTGCCGGTGGCTTCCTTGATGCCGATGATGCCGGGCACCTGCGCCAGGCGCAGCACGGTGTCGTGCGCCATATCGGCAACGGTACGGCCGGGCACGTTGTAAAGGACGATGGGCAGGTCGCCCACGGCCTCGGCAATGGCCTTGAAGTGCTGGTACTGGCCCTCTTGCGTGGGCTTGTTGTAGTACGGCACGACCTGGAGCTGCGAATCGGCGCCAACGCCCTTGGCGAACTTGGCGAGCTCGATGGCTTCCTTGGTCGAATTCGCGCCGCAGCCGGCCATCACGGGCACGCGGCCCTTGGCCTGCTCGACCGAGACACGGATGATTTCGCAGTGCTCTTCGACATCGACCGTCGGCGATTCGCCGGTGGTGCCGACCACGCCAAGGCAGTCGGTGCCTTCTTCGATGTGCCAGTCGATGAGCCGCCGCAGGGCGGGGTAGTCGACACTGCCGTCGTCGTGCATCGGCGTGACGAGCGCGACGATGCTGCCTGTCAGTTGCTCCAAGGGGGAATCTCTTTGTCGGTGGACGAAAGCGCCGATTCTACTTACTCCGGCGCCCCGCAAGACAGCCGCCCCGGCCCCCTCAGTTTCCCTTAAGGAGGTGGCGGGCGGGCTGGCCGGCGTCGGGTGCGGCCGGGCGTATGGCCGCGATTCGCTGCACGAAGCGCGCCGGTTCACGGATGAAGCCGTCTTCGTAGGCCACCACCCGCAGGCCGGCGCAGGCCGCCAGCAACTCGCCGGGCTGCAGCAGGAAGTCGGGGCGCGAGGGCTTGCCGACGGTCTCGTTGCCCGCAGCAAAGGTTTCGTAGAGCAGAACGCCGCCCGGTGCCACTGCGCCGACGATGTCGGCCATGCGCGGGCGCCAGAGATAGTTGGTGACGACGACAGCGCCGAAGGCCTGGCCGGTAAAGGGCCAGGGGCCGGATTCGATGTCCGCCTCGACGGTGCGGCCGAAGGCGCCGGCCGCCTCGATGGCTTCGGGCGAGCGGTCGACACCGGTGACCGGGTGCCCGCGGCCCGCAAACCACTGCATGTGCCGCCCGGCGCCGCAGGCCACGTCGAGCACCGTGGCGCCAGGCGCGAGCAGGTGCGACCAGCGGACGATCCATTCGGAAGGCGCGGACAGGCCGTGCATGGGCGCTACGTCTTTCATGACCGGCCCGGCCTCAGAAGCAGGACCAGATCTGATCGACCAGCGTCACCAGAAAGTCCGGGTGCACGTAAAGCGCGAATACGCCACCCAGCACAGCCAGTGCGGCGGCCAGCCAGCCCGCGTGGATGATGTGGTGGCGCATTTGCGGAGTCATGGCCCTGGTTTATACGCAATCAGATCAGCCTGCGACACCGGCCGGCTGGGGCGACGAGCGCGCAATGGCGCTTTCCTTCACCGGCAGGTTGATCAGCGCCGCGAACACGCCCAGCGCGATCGCGATGTACCAGACGATGTCATAGCTACCGGTGGTGTCGTACAGGTAGCCGCCCAGCCACACGCCCAGGAACGAGCCGACCTGGTGGCTCAGGAACACGAAGCCGCTGAGCATCGACAGATGCGCCACGCCGAAGATGCCCGCCACGATCGCATTGGTCGCGGGCACGGTCGACAGCCACAGGAAGCCCATTGCCGCCGAGAACACATACACGCTGAGCGGCGAGATTGGCGCCAGCAGGAACAGCGCGATCGACACGGCCCGCGCGAAGTAGATCGCCGCGAGGATCTTGCGCTTGGCCAGCTTCTGCCCCAGCAGCCCCACCGTATACGTGCCGAACACGTTGAACAGCCCGATCAGCGCCAGCGCGTAGCCAGCCACCTCGGCCGGCAGCGCGCGGTCGCGCAGGTAGGTCGGCATGTGGATGCCGATGAACGCCAGCTGGAAGCCGCAGACGAAGTAGCCCGCCATCAGCAGCCCGAAGCTCGGGTAGCGGAAGGCTTCGCCCACCGCCTGCAGCACCGACTGTTCGCGGTGCCCGGCCAGCGCTGCCGTCTTCGGTTCGCGCAGGCCGAAGGCCAGCGGGATGATCACCAGCACCAGCACAGCCACAACGGCCAGCGCTGTCTGCCAGCCCAGGTGGCCGATCAGCCGCCCCTCGATGGGCGCCATCAGGAATTGGCCGAACGAGCCGGCCGCCGCCGCCACGCCCATGGCCCACGATCGCCGCTCGGCCGGAATCTGCCGTCCGATCACACCGTAGATCACCGCATAGGTCGAACCTGCCTGCGCCGCGCCGATCAGCACGCCCGCACTCAGTGTGAAGAGCAGCGGCGTCGGCGAGTGCGCCATGCCGAACAGCCCCAGCGCATAGAACACAGAGCCGCCGATCAACACCCGGAACGCGCCGAACCTGTCGGCCAGCATGCCCGCGAACACGCCGAAGATGCCCCACGAGAGGTTCTGGATGGCCAGCGCGAACGAGAAGGTCTGCCGGCTCCAGTCCTGCGCCTGCGTGATCGGCTGCAGCCAGAGCCCGAAGCCGTGGCGGATGCCCATCGAGAGCGTGACGATCATCGCCCCGCAGAACAGGACTTGCTTGACCGAGAGAGCGGGGGCGGCGGAGGATTGCATGACTTCGAATGTAACGATTCGCCTGCTTTGGCAGGTGGCACGGCGGCCAAAGCCATTGATGATTTATCGGGGCGGCTTTGATGCAATCGGCGCATCAAGCTGACGCGGGCCTCGTAAATCCGTGTTTGCAATTCGTTACATTCATCCGCAGTGCTTTTTCCTCACGAGGAATTCAAACAATGAGAAGAACCGCCCTGAAGCTTGCCGTACTCACGGTGATGACGATCACGATTGCGGGCTGCGCCGTTACCGGCACCAAATATCAGGACATGTCCGGCACCATTCCCAAGGTGAAGCCCGGCGAAGGCCGCATCTTTTTCTTCCGCGCTGCAACCCCCTACGGCTCGGCATTGCAGCCTCTCATTCGCCTCGACAAGGTGGTGGTGGGAGCTTCGAAGTCCGGTGGCTTCTTTTATGTCGACCGTCCCGCCGGCACCTACCAGGCTGCGACCATGAGCGACCTGAGGAAGACGCTCGGCATTTCCCTCGAAGCCGGCGAAACGAAATACGTGCGCATGTCGCCGTCGTTCGGCCTGGTGACCGGGAGCATCGTTCTGGACATGGAGCCGGCTGAAAAGGCCAGGCCCGAACTTGCCTCGCTGGCTTACACCGGTCAGGTCATCATCGACAAGTAGGCCCGGCCATCATGCAACCCTCTGGCTGCGGCCGGAGGCTCCTGTATGGGTATCCAGTCATTTGGCGGCGACTGACTACAATCCGCCCCCATGGCGACTCCCCCCAAGACTCCCCCCAATTCACCGTCCGCATCCTCCGGCTATTCGGAAGGCTCCATCCGCGTGCTCAAGGGCCTCGAGCCCGTCAAGCAGCGCCCGGGCATGTACACCCGCACCGACAACCCGCTGCACATCATCCAGGAAGTGCTCGACAACGCCGCCGACGAGGCGCTCGCGGGCTACGGCAAGAAGATCAAGGTCACCCTGCACACCGACGGCTCGGTCAGCGTCGAAGACGACGGCCGAGGCATTCCCTTCGGCCTGCACCCTGAAGAAAAGGCCCCCGTGATCGAACTCGTGTACACCCGGCTGCACGCGGGCGGCAAGTTCGACAAGGGCTCGGGCGGCGCCTACAGCTTCTCGGGCGGCCTGCACGGAGTGGGCGTGTCGGTGACCAATGCGCTGTCGAAGCGGCTCGAAGTCACCTCGCACCGGGAAGGCTCAGCCGCCAAGCTGGCCTTCAGTGCCGGCGACGTGATCGAGGCGCTCGAAATCCGCAAGCTCGAAGCGGGCGAGCGCAAGCAGGGCACCACCGTGCGCGCCTGGCCCGACGCCAAGTACTTCGAAACCGCCGTGCTGCCCATGGGCGAGCTCACGCACCTGCTGCGCAGCAAGGCCGTGCTGATGCCAGGCGTGAGCGTCACGCTCACGAACGAGAAGACCAAGGAAACGCAGCAGTGGCTCTACAAGGGCGGCCTGAGCGACTACCTGATGCAGACGCTCAACGGCGACCCCGTCATCCCGCTGTTCGAAGGCAGCGGCCATGCCGACAAGAACGCCGACAACTTCGCCGAAGGCGAGGGCGCCGACTGGTGCGTGGCCTTCACCGAAGACGGCCAGCCAGTGCGCGAGAGCTACGTCAACCTGATTCCCACCAGCGCCGGCGGCACGCACGAAAGCGGCCTGCGCGACGGCCTCTTCACCGCGGTGAAGGGCTTCATCGAACTGCACTCGCTGCTGCCCAAGGGCGTGAAGCTGCTGCCCGAAGACGTGTTTGCGCGCGCTTCGTACGTGCTGAGCGCCAAGGTGCTCGATCCGCAGTTCCAGGGCCAGATCAAGGAACGCCTGAACTCGCGCGATGCCGTGCGCCTGGTGTCGAGCTTCGTGCGTCCCGCGCTCGAGCTGTGGCTCAACCAGCATGTCGACTACGGCAAGAAGCTGGCTGAGTTGGCCATCAAGGCCGCGCAGACGCGCCAGCGCGCCGGCCAGAAGGTCGAGAAGCGCAAGGGCTCCGGCGTGGCCGTGCTGCCCGGCAAGCTCACTGATTGCGAGAGCAAGGACATCAGCCACAACGAAGTCTTCCTGGTCGAGGGCGATTCCGCCGGCGGCAGCGCCAAAATGGGCCGCGACAAGGAAAGCCAGGCCATCCTGCCGTTGCGCGGCAAGGTGCTCAACACCTGGGAAGTGGAGCGCGACCGGCTGTTCGCCAACACCGAAATCCACGACATCTCGGTGGCCGTGGGGGTCGATCCGCACGGCCCCAACGACACGCCCGACATGAGCGGCCTGCGCTACGGCAAGGTCTGCATCCTGAGCGATGCCGACGTGGACGGCTCGCACATCCAGGTGCTGCTGCTCACGCTGTTCTTCCGTCACTTCCCGAAACTCATCGAAGCTGGCCACGTGTATGTCGCAAAGCCGCCATTGTTCCGGGTCGATGCGCCCGCGCGTGGCAAGAAGCCGGCCTCCAAGGTCTATGCGCTGGACGAGGGCGAACTGACCGCCACGCTCGACAAATTGCGTAAAGATGGCGTGCGCGAAGGCGCCTGGAGCATCAGCCGCTTCAAGGGCCTGGGCGAAATGAGCGCGGAACAATTGTGGGAAACCACGCTCAATCCTGACACCCGGCGCCTGATGCAGGTCCAATTGGGCCGGTTCGACTTCACGTCCACCCAGGGCGAGATCACCAAGCTCATGGGCAAGGGCGAAGCGGCAGCCCGGCGCGAACTCATGGAGTTGCGCGCCGACGATGTCGACATCGACGTCTGATTCCGACCGGAATATTCCTCACGACAGGGCATGAACGGGCACAAGATCATTTGCGGTTCGCTGGCAGGGGCTTGCGTTGCAGGCGCGATTGCCATGCTGGCGCGCGCCCATCCGGCCATCGCACCGCCGGACCTGTTCTTTTCCGGGCTGTTCGTGTTCTTCGTGTTCGTGTTCCTCTGGGCGGGCTGGTGGGACGAGGCGGTCAACGACAACGCCCAGCCCAGCCTGGCGGAGCGGACCGTCGCCACTGGCTGGCTGTGGATGCGCCGGCTCGTCTGCTGGGGCGGTGCGTTCGTCTGCCTCCTGATTGCCGCGTCAATGTTCGTCGAGGGTATCCAGCCCGGGCAGGTGCCAGCCGTTGTCCTCGCCGTGTCGGTTGGCGGCGTGCTGATTTGGGCCGGTCTGAAGGGCTTCGGGCGTGTGCGCGGCATGAGCGACGACGCTGCGGTTCACGCCGAGCGCCGCAAGCGCTACGGCTGGTGGTTCTGACGACAGGACACGCATTGCCATGACACGCTGGTTTCGCCCCTTCATGCTGTGTGCAGGCCTTGTGCTGTCGCTGCAGGGCGCGCACGCCGCTGACATCTACGGCTACATCGACAGCAAGGGCATCGCGCACTTCGCTTCCGAAAAGATCGACGAGCGCTACCAGATCTTCTTTCGCGGCGGCCAGAGCTTCGACACGGCACAAGGCATTTCTCCGCTGGGCCGTGGTGGCCGCAAGCTCGACGGCAAGGTGTCGCCTGCCTCGCAGAGCCTGCTCGCCATGTTCGAGGCATCGCCCGGCTACAAGACCGCCAAGACGGCGCTGCGCGACGCATCGAACAAGCATTCGATCGACTACGAACTGCTGCAGGCGCTCATCGCGACCGAGTCGGGCTTCGACGCGCAGGCCGTCTCGCCCAAGGGTGCCATGGGCCTCATGCAACTGATGCCTGCGACGGCTCAGCGCTACGGCGTGTCGGCGGACAAGCGCAACACCATCGAGAAAAAGCTGTTCGACCCGCGCATCAACATCGCTGCCGGCTCGCGCTACCTCGGCGACCTGATCGCGATGTTCCCGGGCCAGATCGAGCTGGCGCTGGCCGCCTACAACGCGGGCGAGGGGGCGGTGCAGCGCGCGGGAAACAAGATCCCGAACTACAAGGAAACGCAGAACTACGTGCAGACCGTGCTGCAGCTGTATGCGTACCTGAAGCCGTCCGTGGCGACGGGCGGTAGTGGCGGTGGTGCCGTGCGTGGTGGCAAGACGCCGGGCCGCATCCGCATGGAACTGACGGTGCCGCAGGGCGGGGCCATCGGCCGCGGCAACATGCCGTCCGACGCGCCGCGCAACATGCCGACCATGCCGGACATTCCCGAGCCTTCGGCGGTGCCGACCGGCGCGGCCGATGTGCCCGGCGCACCGCTGTCCTGATGAAGAAGTCCGGCATGCACCGTCGAAGCTTCGTTCTCGCGACCGCTGCCGGCATGGTGGCAGGCACCGTGCGTGCACAGCATCCGGCCACGCACGACACGCTGCCGACGGCGCCTTCGTCCACCGAGCCCTATGCCAAGCTGCAGGGCGGCGTGCCGCACCACATGACGCCCGACCAGGAGGCGCAGCGCTTCACCGAGAGCACCGCGCCGCCCGGCCCGCAAGGCCGCTGGGAGCCGCGCGCGGCCTTGCCGATTCCGCGCAGCGAGATGGCCTGGGCCACCGCCGCGATGGGGCGCATGCATGTGGTCGGCGGATATGGCGAGGGCAAAGTCAACCGCGACTACCACCACATCTACGACCCGAAGGCCGACCGCTGGCTCGACGGCGCGCCCCTGCCGCGCGGCGCCAACCATGTCGCGGTGACGGCCGAGGGTGGCCGCGTCTATGCGCTCGGCGGTTTCGTCGAGCAGAACCGCCGCTCCGACACGAACGCCTACGTCTACGATATCGCCGCCAACCGCTGGACTGCCATCGCGCCGCTGCCGCGACCGCGCGGCGCGGCGGCTGCGGTAATGCTCGACGGCGCGCTTCACCTGATCGGCGGAGCCTCGGAGCCTGCTGCCGAACGCGCGAGCGTCAGCTGGCACGAGGTCTACGACCCCAAGGCCGATCGCTGGTCAACCGCCAAGCCGCTGCCCGGCGCACGCGACCACGTCGGCTGCGTGTCGAACGGCGGCCAGATCCACGTGATCGGCGGGCGCTTCAACACCTTCGAATACAACACCGACCTGCACCACGTCTACCTGCCCGCACGCGACACCTGGGAGCTGCGCTCGCCGCTGCCTACCGCGCGCTCGGGCCATGGCCTCGTGGTATATCGAGGCCGCTTCTTCGCCATGGGCGGGGAGGGCGGCATTCTCGTCAGCGGCGTACCGCGCCAGGCCAAGGTGTTCGGCCAGATGGAAAGCTACAACCCCGTGGACGACACCTGGCAACGCCACGCTCCCATGGCCACGCCGCGCCACGCCGTGGGCGCGGCCGTCATCGGCGACTGGATCTACGTCGCGGGCGGCGGCGCGGTGCTCGGCGGCGCCGTGCAGTCCGCGGTGCACGAGGCATTCACACTGGGCTGATCGCGACTACCCTCGCGCACGGCCCGCAGCAACTGTTTTTCTCACCTTCTCTTTCATGGATTCCCAACCTCCGCTCGATCTCCAGGGTCCTACCGACGGCGACACGACCCTGACCCTCGCTGACTACGCCCAGACTGCCTACCTCGAATACGCGCTCAGCGTGGTCAAGGGCCGCGCGCTGCCCGATGTGTCCGATGGCCAGAAGCCGGTGCAGCGCCGCATCCTGTACTCGATGTCGCGCATGGGCCTGGGCTTCGGCGGCACCAACGGCACTGTGGGCGCCAAGCCCGTGAAGAGCGCGCGCGTGGTCGGCGACGTGCTCGGCCGCTTCCATCCGCACAGCGACCAGGCCGCGTACGACGCGCTGGTGCGCATGGCGCAGGATTTTTCGCAGCGCTATCCGCTGGTCGATGGCCAGGGCAACTTCGGCAGCCGCGACGGCGACGGTGCCGCGGCCATGCGCTACACCGAAGCTCGCCTGGCGCGCATCACCAGCCTGCTGCTCGACGAGATCGACGAAGGCACGGTCGACTTCATTCCCAACTACGACGGCAGCACCGAGGAGCCGCGCCTGCTGCCCGCGCGGCTGCCGTTCACGCTGCTCAACGGCGCGAGCGGCATTGCCGTGGGCCTGGCCACCGAAATCCCGAGCCACAACCTGCGCGAGATCGCCGACGCCTGCGTGGCGCTGATCAAGTCGAACGGCAAGCTCAGCGAAGAAGAGCTCTTCGCCATCGTGCCCGGCCCCGACTACCCGGGTGGCGCGCAGATCATCAGCAGCGCGAGCGACATCGCCGACGCCTATCGCACCGGCCGCGGCTCGCTCAAGGTGCGAGCGCGCTGGAAGATCGAGGACCTGGCGCGCGGGCAATGGCAATTGGTGGTCAACGAGCTGCCGCCGGGCGTCAGCACGCAGAAGGTGCTCGAGGAAATCGAGGAAATCACCAACCCGAAGGTCAAGACCGGCAAGAAGGCGCTCTCCGCCGAGCAGACCCAGTTGAAGGCCGCGATGCTGTCGGTGCTCGACGTGGTGCGCGACGAGTCCAGCAAGGACGCCGCCGTGCGCTTGGTGTTCGAGCCCAAGACCTCGCGCATCAGCCAGGACGACTTCATCACCACGCTGCTCGCGCAGACCTCGCTCGAAACCTCGTCGCCCATCAATCTCACGATGGTCGGCATCGATGGCAAGCCCACGCAGAAGTCGCTGCGCCAGATGCTCAACGAGTGGATCGCGTTCCGCGAGATCACCGTCGAGAAGCGTTCGCGGTTCCGGCTCAGCAAGGTGATGGACCGCATCCACATCCTGGAAGGCCGGCAGCTGGTACTGCTGAACATCGACGAGGTGATCGCGATCATCCGCGCGGCGGAAGACCCGAAGGCGGCGCTCATCGCGCGCTTCAATCTCAGCGAAGTGCAGGCGGAGGACATCCTCGAAATCCGGCTGCGCCAGCTTGCGCGGCTCGAAGCCATCAAGATCGAGCAGCAGCTCAAGGAACTGCGCGAGGACCAGAAGAAGCTCGAGGACATCCTCGGCAGCCCGGCCGCGCTGCGCCGCCTGCTGGTGAAGGAAATCGAGTCCGACGCCAAGTCTTTTGAAGACGCGCGCCGCACGCTGATCCAGGCCGAGAAGCGCGCAGTGGCCGAAGTGAGAGTGGTTGACGAGCCCGTCACCGTCATCGTGTCGCAGAAGGGCTGGGTTCGTGCACAGAAGGGCTGGGCCAGCGAGAAGGCCGCGGGCAACGGTGCGAATGGAGAAAAGGGCGCAACGCCCGAATACAGCTTCAAGTCGGGCGACGCGCTCTACGGCGCCTTCGAGTGCCGCAGCGTCGACACGCTGCTGGTCTTCGGTAGCGCCAAGGACAAGTCCGTGCGCGTCTATACGGTGCCCGTGGCCTCGCTGCCCGGCGCGCGCGGCGACGGCCAGCCCGTCACCACGCTCATCGAGCTCGATGCGGGCACGCACGTCACGCATTTCTTCGCGGGCCCGGTGGGCGCCAGCGTGCTGCTGGCCAACACCGGCGGCTACGGCTTCATCGCCACGGTCGAGAACATGATGTCGCGCCAGCGCGGCGGCAAGGCCTTCATCGACGTGGGCGAGGGCGAGCAGCTGTGCCGTCCGTCGCTGGTGGGTGGCGCTAGCGGCGCCGAGCCGATGCTCCAGGCCACGCATGTGGCCTGCGCCTCGACCGGCGGCCGCATCCTGACCTTCGACATCACCGAGCTCAAGAGCCTGCCGAAGGGCGGCCGTGGCCTCACGCTGATCGACCTCGAGGCCAAGGACACCCTGGCCGGAGCCGCTGCCTACACGCGCAGCGTGAAGATCGAAGGCATCGGCCGCGGCGCCAAGGAGCGCGAAGAAACGCTGGAAATCCGCACCCTCAACAACGCGCGCGGCACCCGCGCGCGCAAGGGCAAGGCGGCCGACCTGGGCTTCAAGCCGACGAGCATCGTGCGGGTGCTGTGATGGGCGGCATCGACATCAGCGTCATCGGGATCTTCATTGCCGTGGTCACGGGCCTTGGCAGTTATGTGCTGGGCCGTCGCATGCGCGAGAAGCGGGCGGCGAAGAAGCGCGAGAAGAACCGCATTGCGTCGCAGGCCAACGAGACGCGCCAGGTGCGGCGCGCGCGGGAGCGCAAGGAGCGCGGCGAGTAAACATGGCCGCTTGCGCTTGGAGTCGAACAGCAGGAGGAGAGAGCGTTATGGCAGTAGCTGAGGGACTGCTCGGTTGCGTTCGCTATATCGCGTTCGCAGGCGCAGCGGCTGTGTTGTCGGGGTGTGCGAGCGTCGAATACAAGGACGCGACGGGCGACAGGACTGCAAGGCTGCGTGTTGTCCAGAATGCGTCGGCCCGGGTGATCTCTTACTCCTTCGCGGTGCGCGAGAGTTGCCGCAGGGAGGGGCCCAAGGGCGGCGTGCTCTTCAACGAGCGATCGGAGTCCAGGAGGGTAGGCATGGCGCCCCGTCTGAGTACCGACTTCATGAGCTCTGAGCGGATCATTCCGGCGGACGTTGAAGTGGTGCTGCTGGCTGGCGGCAGCACCGTGTGGTCGAATTGCGTGGGAACCGTTCGCTTCGTCCCTCGCAGCGGCGAACAGTACGAAGCGATTTTTCTCTGGCCTGCATCGGCGCCTCGCTGCACCATTCAGTTGCGCAGGATTGTTCTGGCCGGAAACGGCGAGGTTTCACGTATCGAGGAGCCCAGCGCCTCGCGTTGCGACTAGCGCAACCCTTGCCACCACCGCGTGTTGGTCCGCGCCTGTCCCACCGTCACCACTTCGCCGATCACCGGCGTCGCCAGCTCGATCTTCTTCGCCTCCGCCAGATCCGCGATGCGGTCCAGCGGGTCATGCCAGGTGTGGAACGCCAGGTCGAAGGTGCTGTTGTGCACCGAGAAGAACACCTTGCCGCGCAGGTCTTCGAAGGCCTGCACGCTCTGCTCGGGCGTCATGTGCACGGCGGGCCACATGGTGTCGTAGGCGCCGTTTTCCATCAGCGCGATGTCGAAGCCGCCGAAGCGCTCGCCGATCTGCTTGAAGCCCGGGAAGTAGCCCGAGTCGCCGCTGTAGAAGAGGCGCTGGTCGCCGCTTTGCACCACCCATGAGGCCCACAGCGTACGGTCGCGGTCGTTCAGCGTGCGGCCTGAGAAGTGCTGTGCGGGCGTGGCGGTGAGCTTCACGCCGTCGTGTTCGCCGCCTTGCCACCAGTCGAGCTCTGTCACGCGCTCGGCCGGCACGCCCATCACTATCAGCCGCGCACGCACGCCCAGCGGCACGAAGTAGCGCTGCACGCTCTTCGATAGGTATTCGATGGTTGCCACGTCGAGGTGGTCGTAGTGGTCATGCGAGAGGATCACGCCTTCGATGGGTGGCAGTTGTTCGAGCGTGATCGGCGGCTGGTGAAAGCGCTTCGGCCCGGCCCATTGCACGGGTGACGCGCGTTCGCTGAACACGGGGTCGATCAGCCAATACTTGCCGCGCAGCTTCAGCAGATGCGACGAATGGCCGAGGCGCACCACGTGGTTGGCTTTGACGTCGAGCGAATCGAGCGCACCGCGGTCCAGCGCCTTCACCGGAATTGCATCGACCGGCACGGTGTCGACCTTGCTGCCCACGATGAAACGCGACCAGATGCGCCATGCGCTGGCTTGGGCGGGCAGGTCGGGGTTGGCCATGTTGTGGAAGCCGCCGTCCTTGAATTGCGGCGAGCTGTCATAGCGCGTCTCGCCGCTGCCGGCGGCACTGCAGCCCGCGACGAGGGCGCAGCCGGCCGCGGCCAGCACTGTGCCCCGGCGCAGCAGTTGGGGCAGGTAGGAGCCCTGGGAGCCCGAATCGTCAGCCATGAGAAAGCCCTCTGGATCTTTGTTTGCAGGATGGCGCGAGAGTAGCCACGGCGAACGTTTCAATGGTTTCAGCGGTAGAAACATTTGGGGCGCGGGGGTATATCGGTCTCCCCTGCGCGAATGTCCCCCGGCCTTCCTATGCCATGAGCCGTATGGCGGGCCCCTGCCAGGTTCGGCACACTGGAAAGCTTCATCGACTTTCGACGAGGCGGCAGATTCCATGAGCAGCAATCGCTATCCCATCATCTACGTGCGCGGCTACGCCATGACCGAGTCCGAGCGGGACGAAACCGCGGCCGATCCGTTCTGCGGCTTCAACATCGGCTCCACGGTGTATCGCGCCACCGTCAAGAAGGAAGCGCCGGCGCAGAAGTTTGTTTTCGAATCGCCCATGGTGCGCCTGCTGGCCGACTTCCAGTACCAGAGCGTCTACCAGAACGGCCTGGACATCCTCGACCCCGACTGGAAGCCCTCGCCGGACGAGAACGGCAGGGACGTCGACGGCATCCCCTCGGCCTCGGTCATCATCTACCGCTACTACGACTCGGGCTCCGAGTTGCTGGGCGACGGCCAGGCCAAGGACGTCAAGGTGTATGCGCAGGGCCTGAGCCAGCTGATATTGCGCGTGCGCGAGCTCGTGGCGCTGCGCGAGGGGCCGGGCTACTCGCCCGCCGACTTCCGCTGCTACCTCGTCGCGCATTCGATGGGCGGCCTGGTGGTGCGGGCCTTCCTGCAGAACGCCGCACTCGGTGATGCGGCCGCGCGTGCCTGCGTCGACAAGGTGTTCACCTATGCCACGCCGCACAACGGCATCGACATGGGCGGCATCAACGTGCCGGCCTGGCTCACGGTGAACGAGATGAACACCTTCAACCGCGAGAAGATGTCCGAGTTCCTGGCCACGCAGCCGATCAACGGCCGCATGGACTACCTGCCGGCCACGGCCTTTCCGGCCGAGCGCTTCTTCTGCATGGTCGGCACCAATCGCGGCGACTACGAAAGCGCCAAGGGCCTGTCGCGCATGTTCGCGGGCCACGGCAGCGACGGGCTCGTGCGCATCGAGAACGCCTCGCTCTGGTCCACCGATGCCGCAGGCAAGACGCAGCCGGTGGCCACCGCCTTCACCTACCGGTCGCACTCCGGCTTCTTCGGCATCGTCAATTCCGAGGAGGCTTACCAGAACCTCACGCGCTTCCTGTTCGGCGACGTGCGGGTCGACCTGTGGTTCGACATAGACGGCGTCACCTTGCCGCCCGACCTGCCTGCCGGTGCCGACGTCGATGCGCTCTACCAGGTCGAGTTGCTCGCCGCGCCGCGCGGCAAGCGCTGGTACCTGAGCCGGCGCGTGGCCGAGGAAGACTCGCCCGCCTGCCGCACGCACAAGGAACTGACCGACCCGGCCAAGGCCGACCGCCGCTCCATCTACCTCTCGACCGTGTTCCTCGCCAACAAGGCCCGCGTGAAGCAGGACCGCCCGACGCTTGCCTATGCCATGACGCTGGGCGTGCGCGTGCCCGACTACCAGGTCAACAACAAGTTCTGGCTCGACGGCCACTACGAGGGCAGCTCGCTGTTCCGCGACACGCTGATCATCGAGATCGCGCCGCCCCAGGCCGACGACCCGGCGCAGAACTGGAACGTCAAGTACGGCTGGCAGACCGACACGGCAGGGCGGGCTTCGCTGCCGATGAGCCCGAAGCAGCTGGCCGGCGGCAAGCTGCAGTTCGTGGTGCCGCTGTCCAGCCTTGGCGCTGCACCGGCCGCGCCCGGCATCAGCGGCAAGGTGCGGCTGGAGGTGAGCGCCTGGCAGTAGGGCGCAGGTCAGGCAGCGTGGGGCACAATCGCGCCGGTCAAGAACCCGCCGATTCCGGACCCATGAAAACTGCCGTTCTCGTCATCGACGTCCAGCGTGGCCTTTGCGACGATCCGCCGCGTCCCCATCAGGCCCACGAGGTGATGCAGCGCATCAACGCGCTCACCGAACGCGCCCGCGCGGCCGGCGTGCCGGTGGCCTTCATCCAGCACGAGAATGCGGTCGACCTCGAATTCGACTCCGAGCGCTGGCAGCTCGCCGGCGCGCTCAACACCGACTCGCGCGACGCGCGCATCCGCAAGACCACGCCCGACTCCTTCCTTCGCACGCCGCTGGAAGCCTGGCTCTCCGGGCACGGCGTGAAGCGCGTGGTGGTCTGCGGCTATTCGTCGGAGTTCTGCGTCGACACGACAGTGCGCCGCGCTGCCGCCCTCGGCTACCACGTGGTGCTCGCGGCCGATGCGCACACTTCGCACGACAAGCCGCACGCCACGGGCGCGAAGATCCGCGAGCATCACAACGCCACGCTGTCGGACATCACGAGCTTCGGCGTGCCGATCCGCGCCGTGACCAGCGCGGAAGTCGCCTTCGGCGACTGAACGCAGCCTGCACGAACCGCGCGCGGCACGGGCGTGCGCCCGCAGGCGAAAGAGCCTGCATCGAATGGATGCCTGAATGCTCACACCCTGCGTGACACGGCAACCTTGTGCAGGAGCTCGATCAAGATCAACTGCTCGCCCTTGGAGAGGTTGCCGAGCACATGCTGCTCGCCTTCGATCACCGACCGTGTAGCGCTGCTGGCAAGCGTTGCGCCGGTCGGGGTGGTTCGAAGGTACTGGGCCCTGCGATCCGTTGCATGCGGGGCGCGCTTGATCAACTCTCGCCTCTCGAGCCGTTCGAGCCATGCCGCGATGTTGGGCGCCGTGACCGCGAGTGCCTTTGCCAGGCGGGCGGCCGACACGTCGGGATTTTCGTGAATCAGGCACAGCACCGTGAACTCGACGGGGCGAAGGTCGAAAGGTGTGCCTACTCGCTCGGCGAACACTGCGTCGGTGACGATCGTCGCCTGCGCGAGCTGATAGCCGAGCACGTGATGCAGGGACGCTTCGACCAGCCGGCCGGCTGGTGTGGCATCTACCGGATTGCTTCTGTTCTTGGGCATTCCGGGCATTGTCGTTCTGCCTCCAAGTGATTCACTGCCTGATCTAACTGGCTCAGGGGACCGTCGTTGGAGTGCAAACTGCTTAATGGAAAACCATAACTGGTTATCTTTGATAGTTAAGTAGATTAACTATAGGCGCTGCATCCAGGCGTCGAAGGAGACATTCTTGAAGACCCCCGCATCCCTGATCTTTGTCGCGTCATTGCTGACCGCCTGCGGCGGAGGAAATAGTGGTGGCGGCTTCGTCGGCTCGTTCCCGACGACCGGCACGTCGACGAGCGCCCCGCCGGCCGGCAACGGCAATCCCGTGACTCCTCCGGACAATCCGCTGCCGCCTGTCGAGACACTGCCGGTGCTCGGCGCGGCCACCGGCGCGGCGCTCATCGATTGCGCCTCGCTTGCCGGCTTCACCTTTGCCAACACGACGATCACTGCAGCCAATGCGATTGCCGCCGGCACCCTGAGCGTCGCCGGCAAGCCGGTGGGAGCGCATTGCCAGGTGCGCGGATCGATGTATCAGCGCACAAGCCCGGTCGACGGCCAGAGCTATGCGATCGGCTTCGAGATGCGCTTACCGGTGAACTGGAACGGGCGGTATTTCTATCAGGCCAACGGGGGGCTCGACGGCAGCGTCGGCACAGCCACCGGGCCGGTGGGCGGAGGCGGCGTTCTGGACAACGCCCTGAACAAGGGCTTCGCGGTGATCAGCTCCGACGCGGGGCACCAGGCGCCCACGCCGTTCTTCGGCATCGATCCACAGGCTCGCCTCGACTACGGCTACCAGGCTGTCGGCAAGCTCACGCCGATGGCGAAGGCGTTGATCGCGTCGGCTTATGGAAAGGGCCCCGACCGCTCCTATATCGGCGGCTGCTCCAACGGCGGGCGCCACACGATGGTTGCCATGTCACGCTATGCGGACGACTACGACGGCTTCCTGGTGGGCGACCCCGGCTTCCGGCTTCCCCTTGCGGCCTCCGCAAACATCGTCGGCGCCCAGAACTACAACGCCCTGGCAACCACCCCGGGCGATCCGGGCACGGGTTTCACGCTGGCCGAACGTACCTTGGTCTCCAATGCAGTCCTCGCCAAGTGCGACGCCCTCGATGGCACGATCGACGGCATCGTCCAGGACACCGGCGCATGCCAGGCGGCTTTCTCGCTCGACCGCGACGTTCCCACCTGCAGCGGCTCGCGCGATGGCACATGCCTCTCGGCCGACCAGAAGCTTCGCATTGCGCAACTCTTCGCGGGTGCGCTCGACGGCAGTGGAAAGAAGATCTACGCGAGCTTTCCCTTCGATGCGGGCCTGAACACGACCGGCTGGTCATCGTGGAAGTTCTCGAATTCATTGAACCTCGACTCGGGCGCGGTCGCCTTCGTCTGGCAGGTGCCGCCCGAGAACCCGACCGGCTTCAATGGTCCCAATTTCACGCTCACGGCCAACATCGATTCGATCCTCTCGAAGATCACGTCGACCGACGGGCTCTACACCGAGAACTCGCTTTCGTTCATGACGCCGCCGAACCCTACGGATCTGAGTCGCTTGAAGAAGCGCGGCGCCAAGGTCATGGCCTACCATGGAACGAGCGACCCCATCTTCTCGAGCGACGATACGCAGCACTGGTATGACCAGCTGACGGCGGCCAACGGCGGCGATGCATCCAACTTCGCACGCTTCTATCGGGTGCCCGGAATGAACCACTGCGCCGGCGGCCCGACCACCGATCAGTTCGACATGCTCGCACCGCTCGTCAATTGGGTGGAGAAGGGCGAGGCCGCCGATTCGGTCGTCGCCTCGGCGCGCGGTACGGGCAACGCGGGCGGCGTGAATGCGGACGTGCCTTCCGGCTGGTCGCCCACCCGCAGCCGGCCGCTCTGCGCCTACCCGAAGGTTGCGCGCTACAAGGGCACGGGCGATATCGAGAAGGCCGAGAGTTTCAGCTGCCAATGAAAGGCTTCGCGCCTGGTAGCACTCGGCCGCGGGCGAACTGCGTGGCTATACTGCGCCCGTCACGCCGAATGAGGCGTGATCGGGTTTGACAGCCTGAAGCAATCTCTGCGACGTGAGCCGCAGCTTCCCCGCAGGACCTGCGGCTTTTTCGTTCGCGCCCCAGTTTTGGCGGCTCGGATGGGAGGGCTCGCGCCCTGCCGGTTTCTCGCAAGAGGTTGCCCGGTCTGTCAACCCGTCCGAGCTGCCGCCCTCGTTTGACAGCGAGAGCGGCGGTTTTTGCAAATCGCAACCTCTGGAGGTCGCCCGTGACCAAGTCTGCCCGCGTGCTCAAGCACGCGCCGAAAACCGATACCGCCTCAACGCCGAAGTCGGTTCATCCCCATTCAAATGCCGAGTCGGTTGCCCTGCAAGCAGGCGACGACGTCGAGGGCATTCGCCAAGTGCACAGCGCCTACGTATGCCTCGAAAAGCTCGTCGTTCCGATGCAGGTGAATGAGCGCGAGGAGATCTATCCAACCCGATCCGAATTCGGCGCACTGTTCCGCCTGGTCAATGAGGAGCTGCAACGGCGGATCGACGCTGCGGACAGCACGATCGGCTCCTTGCGCGACGCTTTGAGCAAGCAAGTCTGCGAACCTGATCGATGAGTGGCTCGGGGCAAGCGCCGGTCAATCCGCCCCAGGCCGCCACACCCGCGCCAGTGCGGCCATCTTGCCCCTGAATCCCAGCCGGTCGTTCGACAGCGCATCGATGAAATCCGACAGCCGCTGCGACTTCACCATCGTGTAGATCGTCAGCCACGTCGTCGCGACGAACACCACGCCGAACCACACTGCCTTGCGCCACAGCGGCGCGTCGGCCTCGGCCAGCAGGTTCATGCCGAGGAAGCCGGTGGTGATGGTGCCGATGAGGCCGAACAGCGTGACCACCGTGAGCCGCACGACAGTGCTGGCCTGCCTGCGCAGGCTGTCGGCGTCGAGGTACGTGTTCATGTCGGCGATGCGTGCCTTGACTTCGTCGTAGAGCGGGTCGAGCCCGAGGTGCGTGGCGCACATGTGCGAGAGCGCGCGCACCTGCGCCTGCTCTGAAATTTCGTGGAACCAGTAGCGGTGCGTGAAGCGCAGGAAGCGCTCGAAGCTCGCGCGGATGGCGCGCTTGAACTGCTTCACGCTCGGCGTGCTGCGGATGTCCAGCCGCTTGAGCGCCTCCACCAACTGGTCGGAGAACATCAGCAGCGAGGCCTTCTGGAAATGCGCAATGAGGAACAGCAGGAAGTGCTGATGCCTGAACTGCGCGAGCACGCCGCGGTCGCGGCAGCAGAAGAATTCGGAGTTCGCGTCGCCCACCACGATGAGCGCATGGCCGTTGCAGAGGTAGCGCGTGTTGGGCGCTGCGCCCGCGTTCACCCAGAAGCGGTCGTAGCAGTACTTGTGCTCGAAGTCCGCTAGGTGATGTTCCGCGTAGGGCAGGTGGGCGTCGGTGGCGCCTGCGCCGGTGACCAGCGCGAGCCGCACGAAGTCGTCGCGAGTGAGGCGGCGCGGGTCGTCCAGCGACAGGTAGGCCATGACCGGCATGCGGTAGTACTCGATCTGCCGGTAGCGCAGCACGCCAGGGTCTTCCGAATGGTCGCTCACCAGCGGCTGCATCAGGTAGGCCCAATGGGCGGAGATGCGCGGCGCGCGGTGCTGCGCCACGTGCGAGAGAAAGGCCTCGCGCTGCTGCGCGTCGGAGCTCGCGAGCACATGGCCGTCGGCGGCCAGCCATTCGACGCTGGCCATGCAGTGCAGCGCCGAGCCGTCGGGCTCCCAGCCTGAAGGGTAGGCGCGGCCGAAGCGGTAGAGGATGTCTTGCGCCTGCGCAAGGCTCAGGTTGTTCGCACCGACTTCGAGGTTGAGCAGCACCACGTCGATGTCGAAGAAGAAGTACAGGTCGCAATGGATCACATCGAGCGTGACCGGCGCGTCGCCTGGCTGCGCCACCAGGCGCACGGCCGCAATGTCGTGGCGGCGGAAGATGCGCATCGGCGAATCGCCGTCGCCGCCCATGCCATCGCCACGCGAGCGGCCTTCGCCGTACAGGAAGCGCTGCACGTACGGCAGGAAGCTCACGAACTCGTTGTAGTGCCGCTCGTGAAAGCGGCTGCTGTCGCCGGTGTATTCGTCGACCTCTTCGCGCCATGGCGAGGCGTCGCCCATCTCGCGCAGCACGTGCCAGGGCCCGTGATGGTGCGCGGGGCTGGCGTGCGGCGCAGGCATCAGCCGCAAGGGCCAGAGAAGGGCCTGGCGGAAATGCTGCACGGTGGGGGCGCCCGTGAGGGGCGTATGTGCCTCTGTGGGCATGGTGGCCGCGGGTGGGTTCAGCATGGACTTCAGTGTAGGCAGAAGGTGAGACAAAACGACCACCTAGGGGAATCCCTATATGAGCCTGAAACCGGTTTCATATAAGCTGCAAGCCTTGCTTTCGGGGCACGTACGCGCCCACCCGGCGCGCATTCGGGTCCGCCCACCATGAACTACCAGTTTCAATTCGACGCCGTCTTTGCCGCCTGGCCGCTGCTGCTCAAGGGCACGTGGATCACGGTCCAGCTCTCGCTCATTGCCACGGTGCTGGGCCTGGTGGTGGCCATCTTCTGTGCCTGGGGCAAGACCTCGGGGCCGGGCTGGCTGCGCTTTCTGGTCAACGCCTACATCGAGGTGATCCGCAACACGCCGTTCCTCGTGCAGCTGTTCTTTTTCTTCTTCGCGCTGCCGGCCATCGGGTTGCGCTGGTCGCCGCAGACGGCCGCGCTGGTGGCCATGGTGGTGAACCTGGGCGCCTACGCCACGGAAATCATCCGCGCGGGCATCGAGTCGATTCCCAAGGGGCAGATCGAGGCGGGCAGGGCGCTGAACCTCAAGCCTTGGGAAATCTTCCGCTTCGTCATCATCAAGCCCGCGCTGAAGGCCATCTACCCGGCGCTCACGAGCCAGTTCATCCTGCTGATGCTGAGCTCGGCCGTGGTGTCGGTCATCTCGGCCGACGACCTGACCTCGGTGGCCGCCAACCTGCAGTCACAGACCTTCCGCAGCTTTGAGATCTACATCGTCGTGGCCGCCATCTATCTCGCGCTGGCACTGGCCTTCTCGGCCATGTTCAAGCTGATCTACAAGCGCACGCTCAACTACCCGGACCGCCGGTAAGAGGCGACGGACGGAGACATCAACATGCGCACCTTCGGCTTCCCCGAATTCCTTTTCATCCTCGAAGCGGCCAAGTGGACGCTGGCGCTGTCGGCCATCGCCTTTGTGGGCGGCGCGATCCTGGGGCTCATCATTGCGCTGATGCGCACGTCTGAATCGACGTGGGCGCGGGCCGTATCGACCACCTTCATCCAGATCTTCCAGGGCACGCCGCTGCTGCTGCAGCTGTTCCTGGTGTTCTTCGGCGCGCCGGTGCTGGGGCTGGACATCAACCCGTGGGTTGCCGCCGGCGTTGCGCTCATCCTGAACAGCGCGGCCTTCCTCGGCGAGATCTGGCGCGGCTGCATCGAGGCCATTCCGCGCGGACAGTGGGAAGCAGCAGAGGCGCTGAGCCTGAAGTACAGCTCGCGCATGCGCGACGTGGTGCTGCCGCAGGCCTTCAAGATCGCGCTGGCGCCCACGGTGGGCTACGTGGTGCAGATCATCAAGGGCACCTCGCTCGCGGCCATCATCGGTTTTGTCGAGGTCACGCGTGCGGGGCAGATCGTCAACAACGCCACCTTCCAGCCGCTCATCGTGTTCTCGGTGGTGGCAGCCATCTACTTTGCGATCTGCTGGCCGCTTTCATTGCTGGCCGCGCGCATGGAGCGCCGCCGCGCCCGCGCTCTCGCGCGCTGACCCTTTCCGTTGTTCTTTTTCTTTCTCGTCGCTTCCTTCCCTTATTCAGGAGACACATCCAATGACCGTCATCACCTCCCGCCGCGCAGCGCTCGCAGCCCTCGGCCTCGGCGCCGCCCTCACCGTGTTCGCACCCTTCGCCTCGGCGCAAACCGTGGCCGACATCAAGAAGAAGGGCGAGATCACCATCGGCATGCTGGTCGACTTTCCGCCCTACGGCACGACCGACGCGAAGAACCAGCCCGACGGCTACGACGCCGACGTGGCCAAGCTGCTGGCCAAGGACTGGGGCGTCAAGGCCAACATCGTGCCGGTGACGGGCCCGAACCGCATTCCCTTCCTGCTGACCAACAAGGTCGACCTGCTGGTGGCTTCGCTGGCCGTCACGCCCGAGCGCGCGAAGCAGGTGCAGTTCTCGCAGCCCTACGCAGCCGCCACCATCGTGCTGTACGGTGCGACCAAGACCTCCATCAAGGCGGCAGGCGACCTGAAGGGCCTGCGCGTGGGCGTGGCTCGCGCTTCGACGCAAGACGTGGCCGTGACCAAGGCCGCGCCGGAAGGCACTGAAATCCGCCGCTTCGACGACGACGCTTCTGCCATGCAGGCGCTGATCTCGGGCCAGGTCGATGCCATCGGCTGCTCGGTGACCGTGGCAGCGCAGATCGCCAAGCGCGTACCCGCCAACACCTTCGAAAACAAGTTCACGCTGGTGCAGCAGTCGATGGGCATCGCGATGCGCCCGGGCCAGGAAGAGCTGCACAAGGCGGTGAACGAATTCGTGCAGAAGAACACCGCCAACGGCGAGCTCAACAAGCTGTATCAGAAGTGGCTGCAGGCCGACCTGCCCAAAATGCAATAAGCAACCCCCGAGGCTGAAGGAATCCTGGCATGACGACGGAATCGATCATCCGCATGGAAGCGGTCAACAAGTGGTACGGTGAATTCCAGGTGTTGACTGGCATCGACCTGTCGGTGCGCCAGGGCGAGCGCATCGTGATCTGCGGGCCCTCGGGCTCGGGCAAGTCCACGCTCATCCGCTGCATCAACCGGCTCGAGACGGTGCAGAAGGGCCGCATCGTGGTCGACGGCATCGACCTCACGGCCGGCGGCAAGAACATCGACGCGGTGCGTGCCGAGGTCGGCATGGTGTTCCAGCAGTTCAACCTGTTCCCGCACCTCACCATCCTCGAGAACTGCACGCTCGCGCCGATGCGTTCGCGCGGCATGACGAAGGCGCAAGCCGAAGAGGTGGCCATGAAGTACCTCACGCGCGTGCGCATTCCGGAGCAGGCTGGCAAGTACCCCAGCCAGCTCTCGGGCGGCCAGCAGCAGCGTGTGGCGATTGCGCGCGCGCTGTGCATGACGCCCAAGATCATGCTGTTCGACGAGCCCACCTCGGCGCTCGACCCCGAGATGGTCAAGGAAGTGCTCGACACGATGATTGGCCTCGCCGAAGACGGCATGACCATGCTGTGCGTGACGCACGAAATGGGCTTTGCCCGCAGCGTGGCCGACCGCGTGATCTTCATGGCCGAAGGCAAGATCGTCGAGCAGGCGCCGCCCGAAGAATTCTTCGGCAACCCCAAGGACGAGCGCACGCGCCAGTTCCTCGGCCAGATTCTCAGCTCCCACCAAGCCCACTGAATGTCCTTCTCCGTTCTGATTTCTCTGTCGTCCTTCGGCGCGGCCGAGGTGGGGCGGCATGGCCAGCTCTGGTGTTCGCAGCTGGCACGCACGGCGGGCGCCGATTCGGTCGAAGTGCGCGGCGAGATGTTGCGCGACGCCGATGCCGAGCTGCCCGCATTGAGCGGGCTGGCCTCCGTGTATTCCAGCCCCGAGGGCTTGTGGGCTCAGGGCGGCTGGCTCGACAGTGCAGCGCTCAAGCGCGGCATCGCTGCCGCCACGCGCGTGGGCGCGAAGCGGCTGAAGATGTCCATCGGCGACTTCCAGGCTTCCTCGCATGGCTCGCTCTGGGGCCTGAAGGTGGAGCTCGCGGAAACCCGCGTCGAGCTGCTCATCGAGAACGACCAGACCGTGCGCGCCGGCACGCTGCCCGCGCTGCAGACCTTCTTCGACGTGGCCGACCGCGCCGGTGTGTCGCTGGGCATGACCTTCGACATGGGCAACTGGCACTGGCTCGGCGAGTGCCCGCTGCAGGCGGCGCAGGCGCTCGGCCACCGCGTGCGCTACGTGCATTGCAAGGGCGCGCAGCGCCTGCCGCACAAATGGGTGGCGGTGCCGCTGGGTGACTCCGTCGCGCCATGGCGCTCGGTGCTGCGCGCGCTGCCGGCCGACGTGCCGCACGCCATCGAATACCCGCTCGTGGGTGACGACCTGCTGGCCGTTACCCGCGCGCAGATCGACTTCATCCGCGCCGCGCGGGCGTAGGAACAAACACATGACAGAACCAACCGCCTTCGACGTCGCACTCTTCGGCGAAGCCATGCTGCTGCTCGTGGCCGACCGGCCCGGCCCGCTGGAAAACGCAGAGGCGTTCCACAAGCGCACTGCCGGCGCCGAGACCAACGTGGCCATCGGCCTCTCGCGCCTGGGGCTCAAGGTGGGCTGGGCCAGCCGGCTCGGCACCGATTCGATGGGCCGCGCGCTGCTGGCCGCGATGCGCGCCGAAGGCATCGACTGCTCGCACGTGATCACCGACGCAACGCAGCGCACCGGCTTCCAGTTCAAGGGCCGTGTCACCGACGGCAGCGACCCGCCGATCGAATACCACCGCAAGGGCTCGGCCGCGAGCCACATGGGCCCGGCCGACGTCGACGAAGCATGGTTGCGTTCGGCGCGTCACCTGCACGCCACCGGCGTGTTCGCCGCCATCTCCGACACCAGCCTGCAGGCCGCGCTCAAGACCATGGACGTGATGCGCGCCGCCGGCCGCACCATCTCGTTCGACACCAACCTGCGCCCCACGCTGTGGTCGTCCACCGAGACCATGCGCCACTGGGTCAACGAACTCGCTTCGCGCGCCGACTGGGTGCTGCCCGGCATCGAAGAGGGGCTGCTGCTCACCGGCCATGACAAGCCCGAAGACGTGGCGAAGTTCTATCGCGATCGCGGCGCGAAGCTGGTGGTCGTCAAGCTCGGCGCCGAGGGCGCCTACTACGACAGCGATGTGGCCGGCACCGGCCGTGTCGATGGCTTCCCGGTGAAGGAAGTGATCGACACCGTGGGCGCGGGCGACGGCTTCGCGGCCGGCGTGGTGAGCGCGCTGCTCGAAGGCAAGAGCGTGCCCGAGGCAGTGCGCCGCGGCGCATGGATCGGCGCGCGTGCAGTGCAGGTGCTGGGCGACACCGAAGGCCTGCCGACGCGGGCGCAACTCGAAGAAGCGGGGCTCTGAACACCATGACGAATGTGTCGAAGAAGAACGTGCTCGTCTTCCGGCCGTTGCCCGAAGACCAGCTGGCGCGCCTGCAAGCCGTGCACCACGTGGTCGTGGCCGATCCGCGCAAGGAACCCGAGGCCTTTGCCGCCGCGCTGCGCAGCGCGAACGGGCTGATCGGGTCGAGCCATACGGTCGATGCCGCGCTGCTCGACGGGGCGCCGCAGCTCCAGGTGATTTCGAGCGTGTCGGTCGGTGTCGACAACTATCCGCTGGCCGAGCTGCACAAGCGCGGCATCGTGCTGTGCCACACGCCCGACGTGCTCACCGAAACGGTGGCCGACACGGTGTTCGCGATCCTCATGGCCACGCAGCGCCGCGTGGTCGAACTGTCGACGCTGGTGCGCGAAGGCCGCTGGACGAAGAACATCGGCGAAGAGCTCTTCGGCACCGACGTGCATGGCAAGACGCTGGGCATCCTGGGTTTCGGCCGCATCGGGCAGGCCGTGGCGCGCCGTGGTGCGCTGGGCTTCGGCATGCCGGTGCTGTATCACGCACGCCGCCCGGTCGACCTGGCAACGCAGGCGCCCGAATTGCAAGGCCGCGCCACGCACACGCCGCTGGACGACCTGCTCGCGCGCGCCGACATCGTGCTCGCGATGCTGCCGCTGACCGACGCGACGCGCGGCATGATCGACGCCGCCTTCTTCGCGCGCATGAAGCCTGGTGCAGCCTTCATCAACGGTGGCCGTGGCGCCACCGTGAACGAAGACGCGCTGCTCTACGCACTCGACCACGGCACACTGCGCGCCGCCGGCCTCGACGTGTTCGCGAAAGAGCCGCTGCCGGCCGATTCGCCGCTGCGTACGCACCAGCGCGTGACGCCGCTGCCGCACATCGGCTCGGCCACCCACGAGACGCGACACGCCATGGCCGAGCTCGCCACGACGAACCTGCTGCAGGTGCTGGCCGGAGAGAAGCCGACTGCGCCGTACGACACGGCATCCGCATGAGCACGAGCCGGTTTTTCTCCCTCCCCCGCTGGGGGAGGGCGGGAGCAAAACCATGAAGCCGACCGGCCGCGCCACCATCGCCGACGTCGCCGAAGCCGCTGGCGTCTCCAAGGCCACCGTCTCGCGCTTCCTCAATCACCGCGAGCGGCTCCTGAGCCCCGACATCGCCGCGCGCGTCGAAGTCGCCATCGCGGCGCTGGCCTATTCGCCGAGCCCGATGGCGCAGGCGCTGAGCCATGGCCGCTCGCGGCTCATCGGCCTGATCGTGGCCGACATCACCAATCCGTACTCGGTGGCGGTGCTGCGCGGCGCCGAGAAGGCCTGCCAGGACGCCGGCTACCTCGTGATGCTGTTCAACCTCGGCAACGAGAGCGAACGCGAGCGCGAGGCCATCGACGCGCTGGCGGGCTACCAGGTCGACGGCTTCATTCTCAACACGCTGGGCCGCGGCAGCAATGTGGTCGACGCGGTCACGCTGCACGGCAAGCCGGCGGTGCTGGTCGACCGCCGCCACACCGGCATGCACACCGACTTCGTCTCGCTCGACAACCACGCCGCGATGCAGGCCACCTGCGGTCATCTGGTCGAGGGCGGGTATCGCGAGCTGCTCTACGTCACTGAGCCGCAGAAGGGCGTGAGCTCGCGGCGCGAACGCACGGCCGCCTTCGGTGCCTGCGTGGCCGCGCACGAGCCGCGCGTGGCGGGCGAGGTGTTCGAGTGCGTCGAGGGTGAGAGCGATGCGCTCGACGAGGCCTTGCGCGCTCTGCGTCAGCGCGCCAAGCGCGGCCGACGGGCCGCGGTGGTCGCGGGCAATGCCGTGGTCACGCTGCGCATCGCGCAGGCCATGGCGCGGCTGGGCTGGCAGTTTGGCGCCGACCTCGGCTTTGTCGGCTTCGACGATCCCGAATGGGCCTCGCTCATCGGCCCCGGCCTGAGCACCGTGGCACAGCCTACCGACGCCATCGGCCGCACGGCCGCTACCTGCCTGATCGAGCGGCTGCGTGGGCTGGATGCTGCGCCGCGCCAGTTGCTGCTGCCTGGAGAGCTGGTGGTACGAGGCTCGTCGCAGGCGCTCTAGCATCCTGCTGCGCGCGGTCGAAGGTGATCGGCCCGCGCATCCAGTCGGCCGCGCGTTCGGCAATCATGATCGTTGGCGCGTTGGTGTTGCCGCCGATTAGCGTCGGCATGATCGAGGCATCGACCACGCGCAGGTTTTCGATGCCGTGCACGCGCAGCTTCGCGTCTACCACCGCCATAGCATCTGTGCCCATCTTGCAGGTGCCCACGGGGTGGTAGATGGTGTCGGCGCGCGCGCGAATGTGCTGAATGAGTTCTTCGTCGGTGTGCGCGTCGGCCGTGTAGAGCTCGTGGTGGCGGTACTTTTCGAGCGCCGGCGCGCGCAGGATCTCGCGCATCTTCTTCACGCCTTGCAGCAGCAGCGCCATGTCTTCCGGGTCTGACAGAAAGCGTGGGTCGATGCGCGGCGGCGAGCCTGGGCTGGCATCGTTCAGGCGCACATCGCCGCGGCCCTTCGGACGCAGCACGCACACATGGCACGAGAAGCCGAAGCCCGCGTGCAGCTTGCGTGCATGGTCGTCGGTGATCGCGATCACGAAGTGCAGTTGCAGGTCGGGCCGCCGCAGTTCGGGCGACGACTTGATGAAGGCGCCGCCCTCGGCGAACGGCGTCGCGATCATGCCCTTGCCGCTCTTGCGCCACTCGGCGATGGCCTTCACCAGATGCAGGCCACCCACCACGCCGATGCCGAACAGGTCGGTGTGCTTCGAGGTGTAGGCGAGGATGAAGTCGGTGTGGTCCTGCAGGTTCTGGCCGACGCCCGGCAGTGCATGCTGCACGGCGATGCCGTGGCGGCCCAACTCGGCCGGGTCGCCGATGCCCGAGAGCATCAGCAGTTGCGGCGAGTTGAATGCGCCGCCGCACAGCGCCACCTCGCGCCGCGCGTGAAGGGTCTCGATGCTGCCGTCTTTGTGCCGCACTTCCACGCCGGTGGCGCGCCGGTCTTCGAGCACCACGCGCAGGGCCTGCGTGTCGGTCAGCACCGTGAGGTTGGGGCGCTGGTTCATCACCGGATGCAGGTAGGCGGCGGCCGCCGAGCAGCGCTCGCCGTTGCGCGCGCCATCGTGGAACTGCGTGACCTGGTAGAGGCCCGCGCCTTCCTGTTCGGCGCCGTTGAAGTCTTCGTTGCGCGGAATGCCGCACTCCGCAGCGGCCAGCACGAAGTCTTCGGCAATGGGGCGCGGGCTCTGTTGCTCCGAGACCTGCAGCGGCCCGTCGGCACCGTGCAGTGCGCTCGCGCCGCGCTGGTTGCCCTCGGCGCGCTTGAAGTAGGGCAACACTGCGTCGAACGACCACCCGGTGCAGCCCGCGCGCTCCCAGTCGTCGTAGTCGTCGCGATGGCCGCGCACGTAGAGCATGGCGTTGATCGCGCTGGAGCCGCCCAGGCAGCGTCCGCGTGGCTGGTAGCCTTTGCGCCCGTTCAGGCCGGGCTGCGGCACGGTCTGGTAGGCGTAGTTGTTGATGCGCGGGCGGCCCGGCAGCATCGCCACCGTGGCGGCAGGCGCCCGCACCAGGATGCCGCGGCCGTCGCCGCCAGCCTCGACCAGACAGACCTTCACGGCGGGGTCTTCGCTCAGCCGCGAGGCCAGCGTGGCGCCGCCGGAGCCGCCACCCACGATGACGTAGTCGAATTCCATGGCGCTTCTTCCTTTTGTTCTGTGCTGCCTGCGTCCGCGCGGACGGATTCGACTGTAGGAATGAACGTGCAATCAGGGCTTGGCGTTTTCCCTTGTCTCCGAAGCCAGGCCGAGGTCATGCCGAGGTCGTGCAGATACCCCTCCAGCTCTTCGATGTGGGCGGAGTCGACGATGGCGCCGACATAGCCGTCCGGGCGCACCAGCACCCAGTCGCCCGACGCGAGCCCATAGGCTTCCCGGAAATGGCCGCCATGGTCGCGCAGGTCGCCTCTTTCGCCGAAGGTGTGGATGTGCAGGCCTGGGCGCGGTGCCACGTCGCGACGCTCGACCTTGCAGCCCAGCAGCGTCCAATGCGCGCCCTTGAACAGCTCGAACAGGCGCGTCGGTTGCCCGGCGGCGCCGGTGACCGGCGCATCCGGCGCGCGGTCACCCGCACGCAGGCCGCCAACGCGTGCCGGCTTCTCCATCGCGAGGGACGATTCGGCGTACCCGAGGTCGAGCTGATGCACTTCCCGCCCGCGCCGCATCTCGCCGCGCTTGGCTTCGCCGAGCAACTTCGTGGCAAGCCCGAGCATGTCCGCGGCAATCGGGCGGCGCTCTTCCTCATAGCTGTCGAGCACGGTGCCGGGTGCGCCGGCGGCAACTGCCGCCAGCTTCCAGCCAAGGTT
This sequence comes from Variovorax sp. OV084, assembly GCF_900111625.1. Classification (NCBI taxonomy): domain Bacteria; kingdom Pseudomonadati; phylum Pseudomonadota; class Betaproteobacteria; order Burkholderiales; family Comamonadaceae; genus Variovorax; species Variovorax sp. OV084. Next base: position 52,480 of record NZ_FOII01000015.1, read on the forward strand.
GTAGGCGTCCTGCACGCTGGTGTTGAGCCCCTGGCCGCCGGTGGGGGGATGGACGTGTGCGGCGTCGCCGACCAGCAGCACGCGACCTACCCGGTAGCGATCGGCCAGACGCGCGTTCATGCTGAAGGCCGAGGCCCACGAGACCGAGTGGATACGGATGTCGTCGCGGCCGGTGCGTTCGGCAACCATTGCTGCCAGCCCCTGTGCGGAGAGGTCGATGTCGCCCTCCAGCGGTATCGGTGCCTGCAGCTGGAACAGCTCCGTTCCGGCGAGCGGGCACAGGGACATCTGTGCATTCATCTCGCCTTCGTTGAAGCGGTGCCATGCTTCGCGCCCCAACCCTGACAGGACGACGTCGGCCACCACGGCACGCACGCCCAGCGTCTTGCCCGGAAAGCCGATGTCCAGCGAATGCCGCACGAAGCTGCGGCCACCGTCGGCGCCGACGAGAAAGCGCACGCGCAGCGTTTCTTCACCCGCCGCGCTGGCCAGCCGCGCCGTCACGCCGTCCTCGTCCTGCTCGAAGCCGATCAGTTCGCGGCCGAACGCGGGTCGATGCCCGAGCTCGGTCAGGCGCTCGCGCATCACGCCCTCGGTCAGGAACTGCGGGACCATCAAAGGAGAGCCATAGGGTTCAGAAGGTGTCGGTGCTTCGTGCGCCATCACCAGCGAATCGGCATGGCTGCCGTCAGCGCGGTATTCCCGCGAGGGCGGATACAGGCCGCCGGCCGCGACGATCCGCTCGAGGATGCCCAGATCCTCGAAGACCTCCTGCGTTCGCGGCTGGATACCCTTGCCGCGCGAGCCCCGGAAAGGCGTGTCCATCTTCTCGATCAGGCGGAAGGAAACACCTCGCCGCGCCAGGTCGATGGCGAGCGTGAGGCCGGCTGCGCCGGCGCCGCAGATCAGGACGTCGGCGGAAAACTGCTGTGTCATGGCAAACTCCAATATGTGTAATATGCACTCAATAGGAGCGGATGCTATGCCAAAGAAAATAAATGTGCAAGATACACATATGTCCGCGCAACTGCGGGCGCTGCACGGTGCGCTGCTGACCGTTGTGAGCGTCATGAATCGCCCGCAGCGCGACGAGGCGATGGTGCGCGAAGCGGGCATCTCGCTCGACCGCGCCTTGTTTCCGCTGCTGGTGGGCATCGAACGCGTAGGACCGATCGGCGTGGTCGAGCTCGCCGACCGTGTCGGGCGCGACTACACCACGGTCAGCCGGCAGGTCGCGAAGTTGGAGAGTCTTGGCCTGGTGGAGCGCCAGGGCGGCGTTCACGACCGGCGCGTGCGCGAAGCGATCGTGACGCCGAAGGGCAAGGTCATGACCGATGCCGTGGATGCAGCAAGGGAACGGCTGGGGCGCGCCATATTTGCCAAGTGGGAACAGCAGGATTTCGAGGAGCTGGTGCGGCTTCTGCAGAAGTTTGCGGTCGATATCGAGGCGGGCCCTGCAGGCGAGCGTTGATCGGGTTGAGAGGGGCGCTGCCTCGCTGACCTTTGAACACACGGCGCGCGACCGGGGCCTCATCGGGTTTCCTCTGCCGCGGCAGACAGGCGATTGACAGCCACCGGCGCGACACTGTCGCAACCGGTCCATCCCGCAAGACAAGGAAGCCAGGAACATGGAAGAGACAACAACAACGACCCCCGCCATCTCGCGCCGCGGCCTGCTGCGCCTTTCCCTTGGCGGCACCGCCATGGCCTCGCTGCCCGGCATCGGCTGGGCAGCCACCGGCGCCGCCGCGCCGGCCTTTGCCGACGGCCTGCCGCGCAGCCGGCCCGAGGCGCAGGGCATCTCGTCGGCGTCGATCCTCGCCTTTCTCGACGATGCCGAGCGCGGCGCGTTCGAGCTGCACAGCTTCATGCTGTGGCGCAACGGCCATGTGGTGGCCGAGGGCTGGTGGGACCCCTACAAGCCCGAGCGCCGGCACATGACGCATTCGCTGACCAAGAGCGTCACCGTGTGCGCGGTCGGCATGGCCATTGCCGACGGCAAGTTCGGACTCGACGACAAGGTCGTGTCCTTCTTTCCCGAGCACCTGCCGCCCACGGTCAGCGCCAACCTCGCGGCAATGACCGTGCGCGACCTGCTGACCATGCGCACCGGGCACGAGTCAATGGTGTCGGGCTCGGTGTGGCGGCCCATTCGAACGAGCTGGATCGCCGAGTTCTTCAAGATCCCCGTGGTCTACACGCCGGGCAGCAAGTTCGTCTACACCAGCGCGGCTACCTACATGCTGTCGGCCATCGTGACGAAGACCACCGGGCAATCGACGGCCGACTACCTCAAGCCGCGCTTCTTCGAGCCGCTGGGCATTACCGGCTATGAGTGGGACGTGGGCCCCGAGGGCATTTCGCCAGGCGCCAACGGCCTGAGCTGGAAGACGGTCGATTCGCTCAAGCTCGGCATCCTGCATGCGCAGAACGGGCAGTGGAACGGCAAGCAGATCCTTACGAAGGCCTGGGTCGATTCGGTGCACGCGCCGCACACCAAGGACCGATACGGCTACCAGTGGTGGCTGGGCCAGCACGGCGCCTACAACGCCGATGGCCTGTTCGGGCAGTATTCAGTGGTGTTCCCTGAACAGAACGCGGTGCTCGCGCTCAATTCAGCGCTGCCGCCCAAGGCCGGGTTCAACGCAGGCATCCTGTACAAGCACTTTCCCGCGGCATTCGGCGCTACTGCCGTGGCCAGCGAGAAGGACTACGCCGCGCTCAAGGCCCGCACGCGCACGCTGCAGCTGCTCCCACCGGTGAAGCCGACCAGCTCGCCCGTTGCCGCGAACGTGCGGGCCAGCGCTTTGACTTTGCGGAGAACCCGGAGAAGATCAAGTCGATGCGGCTCGACTTCTCTTCCGCGGAGTCTTGCGTCTTCACCATGGAAGACGACCGCGGCACGCACAAGGTGCAGGTCGGCCTGCGCAAGCCCTTCGAGGGCGATACCACCATTACCGGCAACAAGCTGCACCACGAGTACCAGCCCGAAGTGATGCGCGTGGTGGCCAGCGGCGAGTGGCGCGACGCGCGCACCTTCGTCATGACGTGGACCTTCGTCGAGTCGGCCTTCCGCGACACCGTGGAGTGCCGCTTCTCCGGACCGTACATGCGCTTCGACCGCAGCGTGAACGTCAATTCCAGCGCAACCGAAATGCCTACGCTCACGGGGACGCGCGCGAAGACTTAGCCCACACTTTTTGAGAGGCGCTTTTACCGGCGGTTCACGTGCCGGACAAATTGACGGGCGGGGTTCGTGGCTCAATGTCCTTCATGCATATGCTTTCGGACGCCACGGTCTTCACGCAGGTGCGCTTCTGGGTGCTGGTGCTTTGCTCGCTGGTGTGCCCGGCCGCGATCTTCGTCACGCTGTTCGTGCGGCGCGAGTTCTCCAAGAAGGCCGTGCTTGCCTTCGGCCTGCTGCTGATCCTGCTCGCGGGCGTCGACATCTTCGTGCTGCGCGCGCTCTCGCTGGAGGCGCAGGCCACGCCTTCGCTGGCTGACGACATCGTCTTCTCGTCCGAACTGTCGATCGCGCTTTACATCATTCCTGCCGCGTTCGGCACCTTCGGGCTCAACATGGTTTCGCATGTGCTCATGCATTACCTGAAGCAGAAGGAAGCGCGCTTCGAGGCGCACCGGCAACCGGCGCAGCCGCTGCCCATCGTCAATGGGGCGCATCGGAATCGCCCGAGGGCGCCGGGCGGGCCACGGATGCGGCCGACCGCCGTGGTGCGTCGTCGGCGCGAGGCGGTGCAGGTCGTCGCCAATGCGCTGCCTCGCGATCCGTCAGCGACGGAAAGACGTCGCGCAACTCCGCGAGGGGCACGCAGCCCGATTCGCGGTTCATGATGAACCACGTCGGTTCTGCCGCATGGCTCGACATTGAATGCGCTGCAACGACCAGTGCGGCCAGGGCGACGAGGGTGCGGGATGCTGCGATCAAGTCCGTGATCTCCAGGGAAGAGGAGGGACGTACATCCTGCTGCGGGAAGGGGACGGCATGGCATCATCGTGCGCCTCTCCCACTCGCATGCCCATGTCCGCAGATTCCTTTGTCCGCCGCGTCCGCAGCCAGCTCGACCAGTTGTCCGCAACCGAGCGGCAGCTTGCCGATTTCGTCCTGGAGTTTCCGGGCGAGCTGGCCAGCTATGCGGGCAACGAGCTGGCGGAACTGGCGGGGGTGTCGCCTTCGACGGTGAGCCGCTTCATCCGTCGCATCGGCTACGAGAACTACGAAGAGGCCCGGCGCCAGGTTCGCGAGGAAAAGCAGACGGGTTCGCCGCTGTTCCAGAACGCGACCGAGGCCTCGAAGCGCGGCCACCTTGTCGCCACGCATTTCCAGCAGTCGCAGGCCAACCTGGCCAGCACCTTCGACCGGCTCAACGACAGGCAGATGGCCGGCATCGTGAAGGCGATCATCGGCGCGGGGCAGGTGCTGATCTTCGGCAGCCGCAGCAGCCATGCCTTTGCCCTTTACCTGCGTTGGCAGATCGTGCAGGTGGTGCCGCGCGTCACCGCCATTCCGGGGCCCGGCGAGACGTTGGCCGAGCACCTGGCTGGCCTGACCGGGCGCGACTGCGTGATCGTCTTCGGCACGCGACGGCAGACGCGGCAGATGGACATCCTGCTCGCGGGCGCCAGCAAGGCCGGCGCGAAGATCGTCTACATCAGCGACAAGGCCTCGCCGGACTTCGCTGGGGCCACCTGGTCGCTGCAATGCGATTGCCGGGGGCCGGGGCTTCTGGACAATCACACTGCCGTGATGGGCATCTGCGACCTGATCGCCACGATGGTGATCGAAGCCTCGGGCTCCGCCGGTCGCAGGCGTCTGGCCGCGATCGAGCTCGAGCACGAGGAAAACGGCGAGCTTTGAGCGGCAGCGGCGCTCGACTGGCCTGATCTGGTCGGAGTGCACTGAAAAGACGCACGACCGTAGTGCGCATCTGCCCATCCAAGGTGCATCCGCAGAGGCTGCAACAGGTCTCGGATGCGCCCGCCTGTGACGGTCATTCCACGCTTTCCCCTCTGAAAAGTACCCCTGCGGCACGTGGCTTACGTGCGTCACGCGCAGGCGGGCATGTCGCTTGCATAGGGATGTTTCGCATGAAATTGAGATTTCACAAAAACAAACTAGGTGAAATCGATATGTCAGACCGATGGAGTCGCCGATAGCATGCGAAGCGATTCCGGACTGCGCCGAGCAAAGCACTTCATACCTTTCTCAAGGGGTTTCCTATGGCTGGACCTGCACTCTCTTCCGGACCCGACTCGCCCCGGGTCGCCGAACTCGACAGAGCGCTCGACAAGATCGGCGTCACGCGATCGCACCACACGATCATCTTTTTGATCCTCATCGGCTGCCTGTTCGACAGCTTCGAGCAGAATGCCGTGGGTATCGTGGGACCGATGCTGCGCGAGCAGTGGGGGCTCAGCGCTTCCGACATCGGCTTGCTGAACACCGTCACCTTCGCCTGCGCGGCGGTGGGGCGGATCATCTCGGGCTTCATCGCCGACCGCTACGGCCGGCGCGTGATGCTGTCGATCGACCTGCTGCTGTTCACCCTCGGCGCAGGCATCTGCGCGATGGCGCCCAACCTGGCGGTGATGGCGCTGGGCCGCGCGGTCGTGGGTTTCGGGCTGGGCGGCGAGATCGCGATCGCCGTCACCATGCTGGCCGAGTTCTGCTCGACCAAGTTCCGCGGCACCGCTGTCGGGCTGGTGAACGTCGGCGCGGGTGGGCTCGGCAACTTCCTGGCGCCGGGCTTCGGCCTGCTGGTGTTCTGGATGTTCCCGGGCGACAACGCGTGGCGCTGGCTGTTCGCCTGCCTGATGGTGCCGGCGCTACTCGGTGCTTTCTATCGCCGCTACATCCCCGAGACGCCGCGCTTCCTCCTGTCGCAGGGCAAGGTGAAGGAAGTCAATGCGGTGTTGTCGCGACTGGCGTCGGGCAGGCTTTCGAAGAAGAACGTGCCGCAGCATCAGTACATCACCGACGATGGGCTGGCCACGCCGAATGCCCGCATCAAGGTACGCGTGACCGAGATCTTTCGCGGTGCACTGGCGCGGCGGACCATTCCGCTGTGCATCACGATCTGGATGACCTACGGCGCGCAGATCTCGGTGCTCACGCTGATGCCGACCATCCTTGTTGCCCTGGGCTACAGCATGTCGAAGAGCCTGCTCTTCACGATGGTGATGCAGGGCGGGAGCCTGCTGGGGGCCATCGCAGCCTCGCTGCTGGGTTTTCACTTTCCGCGCAAGCGCGTGCTGACGGCCGGCGCCGTGTGCGCCTGCCTGGCGGCGTTGACCATCGGCTTCGTTGCCAAGAGCATCGTGGTGATCCTGATTGCCGGCGCGGTGTTCCAGTTCTTCGTGCTGCTGCTCAACACGACGATCTGGATCTTTGCGCCCGAGCTGTACCCGACCCGGGTGCGAGCCTTCGGCACGGCCTTCATTCTTGCCACTGGCACAGCGGCAGGCGCGCTGATGCCGCTGGTGGCGGGCCGGCTCTTCGATGCCTTCGGCCTGGTCGGCGTGTTCAGCCTTGCGGCCGGTATGTACGCGGTCTTCGTGGTCAGCGTGCAGAGCGTGCCCGAGACCTATGGCCAGTCGCCCGATGCGTTGCCGCTGCCGGGTGAAAGCCCCGGCGACGACGCTGCCCCGACCACGAAGATCGTGCAGCCGGGTTGAATTTTCAGAGAGTCCTCACGCATGCAAGAAATCCTGCTCATCAACCCCAACTCGTCGTCGTCGACCACCGCAATGATGGCGAAGATCGCCAGCAGCGAGGCACCGGCCGGATGCCGCGTGACAGGCATCACCGCGGCCGGCGGGCCGACCATGATCGTCAATGAAGACGAGCTGAATGCGGCTGCGACGGAGGTGTTGAAAGCCTGGCGTTCCGCTGCCGGCGGAAGGTGGAATGGCGTGATTGTCAGCGCCTTCGGCGATCCGGGCATCGAGTTGCTGCGCTGTGAAGCAAGCGTGCCGGTGGTCGGCATCGCCGAAGCATCGATGCTCGCGGCCAGCGAGGGCCGTCGCCGCTTCGGCATTGCCACGGTCACGCCCGAACTGGTGTCGCCCATCGAGGGCAGGGCGGCCGCGCTGGGACTGCGAGCTCTCTACACCGGCATCCGCCTGACGCAGGGCGACCCGCACGCGCTGGCAGCTGATCCGCAGGCGCTGGAAGAAGCGCTGGCAAAGGCCGTGCAGTGCTGCATCGACGAAGACGGCGCCCAGGCGGTGATCATCGGCGGCGGTCCGCTGGGGCAGGCCGCACTGGCGCTGGCCCCACGGTTCGACGTGCCGGTGATCGCGCCCATCTCGGCCGCCATGCGACTGCTGTGTTCGCGGTTCGCAGCAACCCGGGGAGCATGAGGAATGAGCACCGTGGGCGTGTTCATCACAGTGTCGAGCTGCAAGCGCAAGTAACCGCTTCCGGCTGCACGATCCGCAGCCACGGCCATCGTGCCTGGTAGTCCGCCGCCTTCTTGAGGAACAACTCGCGCATCGGGAGCAGCGGGTTCATGCGCAGAATGCCCGCTGCCAGGTCGTCCAGCCCGTCGGGCGCATAGAGCGTTCCGTCGGCCAGGTCGATGCCGACGCGGGTGCATGCGATGAGGTAGCGGTCGATCCCGTCGCGCGCGGACCCGAGCCGGGGGTAGGGCGACTTGAAGCGTTGCTCATACCAGAGGTGAACGCGCGCCTGGTTCTTGACCTCCACGCTCACGCCCAGGTCGGCCACCGCTTTCTGCACGCGCTGGATCACGATGTCTTCGGCTTCCCACGACAGGTCGGTGTCGTCGAAGTAGAAGACGTCGTAGTCCTTCACGCCCCAGCCGGGCGGTTTGTCGGAAAGACGGTTCCACGTCGCCTGGAACAGGCAGCCGGCGGTCAGGAAGCCCTGGCGAAGCCCGAGGCCGGGCAGGCGTGAAAGCAGCGCGGCGTTGACCGGGTCCTGCATGGCTTGCCCGATCAAGCCGGTGGGTGTCAATGGCATGGTGTCGACGCAATGCAAAGAGGCCTGACGACCATCGCCGTCAGGCCTCGAATCGTGGAGATGCGAAAGAAGCGGATCAGCCGACTTCAGCAATCAGCTCGATTTCCACGCAAGCCCCCATCGGCACCTGCGCCACGCCGAAGGCGCTGCGTGCATGCGCGCCCTTTTCAGGCCCGAAGACTTCGGCGAAGAACTCGCTCGCGCCGTTGGTCACCAGATGCTGTTCGGTGAAGGTGCCGACCGAGTTGACCAGGCTCATCACCTTGACGATGCGCTTGACCTTGTTGAGGTCGCCCACGGCCGCATGCAGCGTGCCGAGCAGGTCGATGGCGATGGCGCGTGCGGCCTGCTTGCCTTCTTCGGTGCTGATGTTGGCGCCGAGCTGGCCGGCCCAGACCTTGCCGTCCTTCTTCGCGATATGGCCTGAGAGGAACACGAGGTTGCCGGTCTGCACGAAGGGCACGTAGGCGGCCGCGGGGGCGGAGACCGGGGGCAGGGTGATGCCGAGGCTGGAAAGTTTGTCGTAAACGCTCATGGAGACTCCTTGTCTTGGGAAGGCGATTGTGTCCGGGTTTGCGGCAGGCCCTCGATCACTTCCCCCACTGGCTGCACGGTCACGCCGACCCGCAGCGTGTGCCTTGCGCCGCCATGGAGTACGCCGCGCATCGGCGACACGTCGGAGTAGTCGCGGCCGATGGCGAGCGTGACGTAGTCTTCGCCCGGCTGGCGGCCGTTGGTGGGGTCGAAGTCGGCCCATCCGCCTTGACTGCCGACGCCCTCGGGGCCGTCGCCGGGCAGGTACACCGACACCCAGGCGTGCGAGGCGTCGGCGCCCACCAGCCGGGGCTGGCCGGGTGGCGGCTGTGTCAGCAGGTAGCCGCTCACGTAGCGCGCGGGCAGGCCCATGGTGCGGAAGCACGCAATCATGATGTGGGCGAAGTCCTGGCACACGCCTTTGCGCTGCGCGAGGGCCTCGACGGCGGGGGTGTTGATCTCGGTGCTGTCGGCGTCGTACGCGAAGTCTTCGTACATGCGCTCGGTGAGGTCCATCGCCACGTCGAAGGTGGGGCGGCCGGGCACGAAGCTGGCGCGCGCATAGGCCGTGAAGTCGTCGTGGCGCGGCACGTAGGGCGACGGAAAGACGAACTCCGAGGCCGCGTCGAAGGTGGCGTCCTTGCGGAAGCGGAAGCGTTCGCGCACGCTCTCCCAGGGCAGCTCGCGCGCCACGGTGGCGGGCAGCACGGGCACCGAGGTTTCGACCACGCTCTCGGCCGTGACGACGAGCCGGTCGTGCGTGGCCTCCAGCGCGAAGAAGGCACGCGTGTTGCCGTACAGGTCGGCCACTTCGCTGCGCTGCGCGGGCGCCGGCTCGATGGCGAGCTTGTGGCTCACGAGCCGCTGCGAGTCGGTGGCCAGCGGCTTCAGGTGGGCGAGGTGCTGCGCCGTCTCGACCGGCGGCGCGTACTCGTAGCGCGTTTCGTGGGTGACGTGTAGCAGCATGATGGTTTGGCCTACTTCGACTCGGCGCCGAAATGCGAAGCGTAGATCTTGGCGTAGGTGCCGTCGGCCCGGATGCCTTCGAGGCCTTGGTTGATCTTGGCGAGCAGTTCGGTGTTGCCCTTCTTCACGGCAATGCCGTACTTCTCGACCGGGAAGTTCGCATTGCTCACCGTCTTGAAGCCGCCTGCAGTGTTGTTGGCGATGTAGTGCACCACCACGCCGTTGTCGGCCACCACGGCCTGCACGCCGCCGGCTTCGAGTTCCTTGAGCGCGAGCGGCGTCGATTCGAAGCGCTTGATGGCGGTGCTCGATTTGCCCAGCAGCTTGCCCACAACCTCGTCGCCCGTGGTGCCGTTCTGCACGCCGACCTTCAGGGTCTTGATGTCATCGAACTTCGCGACGGGCGAGTCGTTCTTCACGGCAATCAGCTGCCTGGCGTCGAAATACGACTGCGAGAAATCCATCGTCTGGCGGCGCTCGTCGGTGATGGTGATGGCCGACACCAGCAGATCGCGGTCGCCCTGGTCGAGCGCGTTGAAGATGCCTTCCCACGGCGTGTTGACGAACTTCACCTCGATGCCGGCCTTCTGCGCGACCGCTTTCACCACGTCGATGTCGAAGCCCACGATCTCGCCCTTGTCGTTCTGCGACTCGAAGGGCGTGTAGGCGGCGTCGGTGCCGACCACCAGCACCCGGGCGGCGGCAGGTGGAGGCGGTGCGCTGGCTGCGGCGGGCGCGGCAGGCTCCTGCTTGCTGCAGGCCGCGATGGCGAGCGCCGCGAGCATGCCGGCGGCGGTGAGTGCGAAGCGGCGGTTGATGGCGATGCCTGACATGGATATGCCTCCTTGGAACTGTCTTTGTCTGGGAATCAGGCTCCGACCGAGCGCAGCGATTCGGATGTCAGCGTGAAGTAGCGTGTGCCGATCGCATCGGACACATGGTAGGCGGCCGTCTCGCAGTTGGCGAGCAGCTCGACGAGGGCCGGGTAGTTGGCTTCGGGCCCTGCGGCGCAGAGGTGTTCGAGCGTCCAGCCGGCCGGGTCGGGCAGTTCGTACGACAGCGCGGTCAGCTTGCCGGGCGCGCTGCCGGCCAGCCGTGCAATGCGCCCGCGCAGGGTCTGCGTGACCCATGCGAGCGAGCGCGGGTTTTCGGCGTCGAGCACCAGCAGGTCGACCATGGTGGCGACATCGCGGCGCTGCTGGTAGCGGGCGTGGAAGGTGATGGTGCTGTCGAACAGCGCCACCATCGCCTCGAAGCCGCTCACCTCGTGCACGGCGCCGTTGTCGAAGCCGGCCTCCAGCGCATTCGACAGAAAGCCCAGTCGCTCGATGTGGCGGCCGATGGACAGCAGCCGCCAGGCGTCGTCGCGTGTCATGCGGTCGGTCTGCGCGCCGGTCATGGCGGCCAGCGCGGTGCTGGCGGACTCGAGGGCGCGCAACGCGGCACTGCTGGCAAAGCTGCCTTCGCCGGCCTGCTCGGCCGCGCGGCGCAGGAAGTCGGTCTCGGCGCGCACGATCTGGTTCCAGTTGTCCTGCGACAGGCGCTCCCGCACGGCGGCGGCCGCTTGCCGGATGCACATCAGGCTGAAACCCACGCTGCCGCCGCGCTCCACATCGCCCAGTTCGGCGATGAGCGCGCGTTCGAACACGCGGCGCGATTGCGGCGCGCTCGGCACTTCGGCCGGCACCAGTGCATTTCGCAGCGCCATGCGGTGCAGCCATTCGAGCAACGGGCGCGAGGACTGGTCTTCGCTGCCCAGCAAGTTGAGCGTGAGGCGCGCAAGGCGCACGGCGTTCTCGGCACGCTCGGTGTAGCGGCCGAGCCAGAACATGTTCTCCGCGGCGCGGCTGGTAACGGGCGCGCGGTGCCGCGCGAGCGAGGCCGGCGTGGCGTGCGGCTGCAGCAGCGTGGTGCGGTCGACCTCGCCGTGGGTCTGCACCCACACGTCGGCGCTGCTGCCGCCACGTTGCATCGACGCGATCTGCGCATCGGGCCCCGCAAGCCGGGCCAGGCCGCCGGGCAGCACGCGCCACGACTGCGCGCCGTCGCTCACCGCGAACACGCGCAGCAGCACGGCGCGTGGCGCGATGTGGCCCGGGCCCATGTCGTTGGCCCAGGTGGGCATCTGCGACAGCGGCTGGTAGCCCTGCACGGTGTGCACATCGCCTTCTCGCACGATGCGGCCGGCCCATTCGTCGAGCTCGCGCCGGCCGAGCTGGCTGCCGAGCACGGCGTCGAAGCTGGCGCGGCCGTCGAAGCCGGGGTAGGTGGGCTTGATGGCGCAGTCGGCCAGTTGCGGCAGCACCGATTCGAGCGCGGCACGCTCGCCGCACCACCAGGTGGGCAGCGCGGGCAGCTTGAGTTTTTCGCCGATCAGGCGGCGCGCCAGCCCCGGCAAGAAGCCGAGCAGCGCGGGCGATTCGAGGAACGCCGAGCCCGGCATGTTGGCCACCAGCACGTTGCCGGCGCGAATGGCCTGCAGCAGGCCGGGCACGCCCAGCGTGGAATCGGGGCGCAGCTCCAGCGGGTCGAGGAACTGGTCGTCGAGCCGCTTGATGAGGCCGTGCACCGGGCGCAGGCCCTGCAGCGTCTTGAGGTAGAGCCGCTGGTCGCGCACCGTGAGGTCGCTGCCTTCGACCAGCGTGATGCCCAGGTAGCGCGCGAGATACGCGTGCTCGAAGTAGGTTTCGTTGTACGGGCCGGGCGTGAGCAGCGCGATGTGCGGCGGTACGCCGGCCGGGCACATGCGCTGCAGGCCTTCCATCATGGCGCTGTAGGTGGCGGCCAGGCGTTGCACGTGCAGCGCCTCGAAGGCCTGAGGAAACTGCCGCGTGATGGCGAGGCGGTTTTCGAGCAGGTAGCCCAGGCCCGAGGGCGCCTGCGTGCGCTGCGAAACCACCCACCAGTTGCCGTCGGGGCCGCGTGCGAGGTCGAAGGCGGTGATGTGCAGCCAAGTGTCGCCCGGCGGCTTCACGCCGTGCAGCGCGCGCAGATAGCCGGGGTGGCCGCGCACCAGCGCCGGGGGAATGAGCCCTTCGGCCAGCAGCTGCTGCGGGCCGTAGACGTCGGCCATCACCCGGTCGAGCACGCGCACGCGCTGCAGCACGCCAGCCTCGATCTGGCTCCAGCTTTCGGGCGAGACGATCAGCGGGAACAGGTCGAGCGACCAGGGGCGCTGCGGGCCATTGGCGTCGGCGTACACGTTGTAGGTGACGCCGTTGTCGCGGATCTGCCGTTCAAGGCTGGCCGCGCGCCGGGGCAGGTCGTTGAAGCCGCCAGGGCCGAGCTGTTCGAAGAAGGCGTTCCAGGCGGGCGTGAGCGGCGGTTGTTCGCCGGAAGGGCCCTGTGTCTGCGTCTGGGATTGAGACTGCGACGACTGCGATTGGGACTGCGACTGCCCAGCGGCCGGTGGTCGTTCGACCGCGGCGTCGTACAGCAGCGGGGCGGGCGCAGGGGCTGGCGCAGCCCCCGGCACTGGCCGTACAGGCGCTACCGCGGTGGCCTGCCCACGCAGTTCATCGAAATGGCCGGGCAGGGCCGGCGGGGCGAGCGCCGACGCCAGGGCCGCTGGAAACTCCAGTGCCTGGGCGTCGAACAGGGATTCGTTCAAAGGTTCCACAGGAGGGGGATTGTCACACTGCCTTCACGGGTATCCGTTTGGGCAGCGTGCTAAATGTCCCCTTATCGCCGCAGATCCAGCGTGAACGGGAATTCGCGGCTGCCCGGCAACTCGATGGTTGCCGGGGGTGTGCGCATGAGTCCGGGTGTATGGCCGGTGCGGGTGAAGCGCGAGTGGCGGCGGCTTTCCGCCTCGTAGGCGTTGACCGGGAAGGTGTCGTAATTGCGCCCGCCCGGGTGGGCGACGAAGTACTGGCAGCCGCCCAGCGAGCGCTTCATCCAGGTGTCGACCAGGTCGAAGGTCAGCGGCGCGTGGGCCGGGATGCTCGGGTGCAGGGCCGAAGGCGGGTTCCACGCCTTGTAGCGCACGCCGGCCACGAACTCGCCGACCACGCCGGTGGGCTGCAGCGGCAGCACCTTGCCGTTGACGGTGATGACGTGGCGGCTCTCGTTCAGGCCGGTCACGCGCACCTCGATGCGTTCGAGCGACGAATCGACATAGCGTACCGTGCCGCCGGCCGAGCCTTCCTCGCCCATCACGTGCCAGGGTTCGAGCGCGTTGCGCAGCGAGAGCTCCACGCCCATCGCCTGCATCTGGCCCACCAGCGGGAAGCGGAACTCGAAGTGCGGCGCGAACCAGTCGGCATCGAAGGCGAAGCCGGCCTGGCGCATCTCGCTGATGACGTCGTCGAAGTCCATCTTGACGAAGGTCGGCAGCAGGAAGCGGTCGTGCAACTCGGTGCCCCAGCGGGTGACGGGGGCCTTGTAGGGCTCGTCCCAGAAGCGGGCGACCAGCGCGCGAATGAGCAGCTGCTGCGCGATGCTCATGCGCGCATGCGGCGGCATTTCAAAAGCGCGCAACTCCAGCAGGCCGAGGCGGCCGGTGCTTGAGTCGGGCGAGTAGAGCTTGTCGATGCAGAACTCGCTGCGGTGCGTGTTGCCCGACACGTCGATCAGGATGTTGCGCAGCGTGCGGTCGACCAGCCAGGCCGGCATGTTCTGGCCATAGATCTCGCGGTTCTTCGCGATTTCCTTCAGGGCGATTTCCAGCTCGTAGACCTGGTCGTTGCGGGCCTCGTCCACGCGCGGCGCCTGGCTCGTCGGGCCGATGAACATGCCCGAGAACAGATAGCTCAGCGACGGATGGTTGTGCCAGTAGAGCAGCAGGCTGGCCAGCAGCTCGGGCCGGCGCAGGAAGGGGCTGTCGGCGGGCGTGGCGCCGCCCATCACGAAGTGGTTGCCGCCGCCGGTGCCGGTATGGCGGCCGTCGGTCATGAACTTCTCGGCCGACAGGCGGGTTTCGAACGCGGCGTTGTAGAGAAACTCGGTGTGGTCGACCAGTTCCTTCCAGTTGTGGGCCGGGTGGATGTTGACTTCGATCACGCCCGGGTCGGGGGTGACGGCCAGCATCTTCAGTCGCGGGTCGCGCGGCGGCGGGTAGCCTTCCATCACGATGCGCACGCCCAGGTCGCGCGCGGTGGCTTCGACCGCCGCAACCAGGTCGAGATAGTCCTCCAGGCGCGCGAGCGGCGGCATGAAGACGTAGAGCACGCCCGAGGCACTGCCCTTCTTCTCGGCCGAGGGGCCGTTGGCCCGGCGCGGGTCGCGCACTTCGACGCACAGCGCGGTGCGCGTGACCCAGTGGGCCGATTCGCCGCGCAGCGGCTGGCGCGTGGTCGATTTGTCGTCCGCATCGTCAGTTGCTGCTGCAGCCGATGCATCGCCTTCGCCGGCACTGCCCGGCGCCTGCATGCGTAGCGAGGCGGGCACGACGGGCGGTGCGCCGAAGGCATAGGGCACTGCGCCGAGGTCGGCCCCTGTGCCGGTTGTGCCTACGGCATAGCGCGCACGGTAGTCGGCCGCGCTCGGCAGGGCGCCGCGTGGCGCGGTCGGGTCGCGTTCGATCAGGTAGGGGTAGTCGCCCTTGCTGGCCCACGGCTGCGAGTCGAGCGGCAGGCGGTAGCCCATGGGCGAGTCGCCGGGGATCAGGTAGAGCCGGTCGTCGCGCAGGAACCAGGGGCCGGTCTTCCAGGCCGGGCCGGCGAGCGCGGGGGCGTCGCCGTTCGCATTGCCGGGCTCGATGGGCAGCATGTAGCCGATCACCGCGTCGAGCTTCTGCGTGAACACGCGGCGCAGGCGCACACGTTCGAGTTCGTCGTCGAGCTTCGATTCGAAGGGGTCGACGTTCACCGGCAGGCGGCGTTCGCGCCAGAGGTAGTAGTAGATGTCTTCGTAGCCGGGCTGGATGTAGCGCTCGGTCAGGCCGAGCTTGTGGGCCAGCACGGTGGTGAAGCGGCGCGCGTCCTCGCTCGTGTAGTGCGTGGGAAAGCGCTCGTCGGCAAACAGTTCGGGGTCGTGCCACAGCGTCTGGCCGTCGGCGCGCCAGAAGATCGACAGCGCCCAGCGCGGCAGTTGCTCGCCCGGGTACCACTTGCCCTGGCCGAAATGCAGGAAGCCGCCCTTGCCGTACTCGGCGCGCAGCTTGTGCACGAGTTCGGTGGCGTAGCCGCGCTTCGTGGGGCCGAGGGCGTCGGTGTTCCATTCGGGCGCGTCGCGGTCGCTGGTGGCCACGTAGGTCGGCTCGCCGCCCATGGTGAGGCGCACGTCGCCGGCCTTCAGGCGCGCGTCGACAGCGTCGCCCAGGGCCAGCACTTCGGACCACTGCTCTTCGGTGTAGGGCTTGGTGACGCGCGGCGATTCGTAGATGCGCGTGACCTTCATCTCGTGGCCGAACTCGACCTCGGATTCGTCGACGCCGCCCTCGATGGGCGCCGCGCTCGAAGGCGTGGGCGTGCAGGCCAGCGGAATATGGCCCTCGCCGGCCAGCAGGCCCGAGGTGGCGTCGAGGCCGATCCAGCCTGCGCCCGGCAGGAACACTTCGCACCAGGCGTGCAGGTCGGTGAAGTCGACCGTGGTGCCGCTAGGGCCGTCGAGCGCCTTCACGTCGGGCGTGAGCTGGATCAGGTAGCCCGAGACGAAACGCGCGGCCAGCCCGCAGTGGCGCAGCAGTTGCACCAGCAGCCAGCCCGAGTCGCGGCATGAGCCGCTGCCGCTGGTGAGCGTTTCTTCCGGCGTCTGCACGCCGGGCTCCATGCGGATCAGGTAATTGACGTCTTGCTGGACCTGCTGGTTGATGCCGACCAGGAAGTCGATGGTGCGCTGCTCCTTGCGATCGATCTTGTCGAGGTAGGCCTGCAGCAGCGGCGTGGGAGCTTCGGTGACGAGGTAGGGGGCGAGCTCTTCGGCCTGCGAGGCCGTGTACTTGAAAGGAAAGTTCTCGGCCTGCGGCTCGAGGAAGAAGTCGAAGGGGTTGTAGACCGCCATCTCGACCACGAGGTCGACCGTGACCTTGAATTCGCGCGTCTTCTCGGGGAACACGAGCCGCGCCTGGTAGTTGGCGAACGGGTCCTGCATCCAGTTGACGAAGTGCTCGGCCGGCTCGACCCGCAGCGAATACGAGATGACGTTGCTGCGGCAATGCGGCGCGGGACGCAAGCGCACGACCTGTGGGCCCAACTGCACCAGGCGGTCGTATTTGTAGTGGGTGACGTGGTGGAGAGCGGCGTGAATGGACATGCGTTTTTGTGTGCAGTACTGCGAGATTGCATCGAAAAGATGTCTCTTGTGAGACGCATACTAGCCCAGATGCCAAGCAATTAACGCGCCACTGAGCGTGACTTTGGGGAGGGTTTGCATCATGGGTTCGGGAGTTTTTCGTTGACGCCGTTTCGTGCGTCCGGTGGCGCCGTGGGCGCAGGGTGGGGGTTTGCGGCGCTGGGTGGCTCGCTGCTGGGAGCGGCCTTGCAGTTGCAGCAGGCGGTGCTTTGGCCGGCGTGGGCCTACGCCGGCTTGCTGTTCGTGGCAGTGGCCGGCCTGTGTTGGCGACGCATGCCGGGCAGGGGCCTGATGCTCATCGCCTTGCTATGCGGCGCGATGGCCGGCGCAGGGCTCACGGGATGGCGCGCGGCGGTCTATGCGAGCGGCGCGCTCGACCCGGCGCTCGAAGGGCGAGACCTGCAGGTCACGGGCGTGGTGTCGGAGATGCCCCAGCGAAACGAAGCTGGAACGCAGTTCCGCCTGGATGTCGAGTCCGCGGGTTGGGCCGATCCGGATGCGCAGGGGCGGCCCGCGGTGCCCGATCGCATTGCACTCGGCTGGTATGCCGAAGGCTCGAGCCTGTGGAGCCGTGCTTCCGAAAGCCGCGCGCCCTTGGCCAGCACAGTCGGCTCCCTGCACGCCGGCGAGCGATGGCGGCTGACGGTGCGTCTGAAGGCGCCGCATGGCAGCCGCAATCCCCATGGCTTCGACAGCGAACTCTGGATGTGGGAGCAGGGCCTGCATGCCAGCGGCTATGTGCGAACCGGCGCGCGCGATGCGGCGCCAATGCTGGTGGCAAGCACGTGGTGGCATCCCATCGAACGCGCACGCGAAGCCGTACGCGACGGCGTCTTCGAGCGCGTGCCCGACCGCGCGCAGGCGGGCGTGATCGCGGCCCTGGTCACCGGCGACCAGAGCGCCATCGACCGCTCGGGCTGGGACGTGTTCCGCGCCACGGGCGTGGCACACCTGATGTCGATCTCCGGCCTCCACGTCACGATGTTTGCCTGGCTGGCCGCGCACGTCGTCGGCCTGCTCTGGCGGCGCAGCGCGCGGCTGATGCTGCGCTTGCCGGCGCAGCAGGCAGCGTTGATAGGCGGCGTGCTGCTGGCCACGCTCTACGCGCTCTTCAGCGGCTGGGGTGTGCCCTCGCAGCGCACTGTGTGGATGCTGGCGACGGTCGCGCTGCTGCGCCTCACGGGCCGGCGCTGGCCTTGGCCGCATGTGTGGCTGCTGACTGCGGCCGTGGTGGTCGCGCTCGATCCGTGGGCCTTGATGCAGGCCGGCTTCTGGCTGAGCTTCGTGGCGGTGGGCGTGCTGTTCGCCACGGACGCCGCGGTGCCGGGCGAGCGGAAGACCGGTGCCGCTTCCCGCCTGTTGCAGTTCTTTCGCGAGCAATGGGTCATCACGCTGGCGATCACGCCGCTGAGCCTGTTGCTGTTCCAGCAGGTGTCGTTGATCGGCCTGCTGGCCAATGCGGTGGCGATCCCCTGGGTCACGCTCGTGATCACGCCGTTGGCCATGCTGGGCGTCGCCGTGGCGCCGCTGTGGGACCTTGCAGCCCGGGCCGTGCAGGTGCTGGCGCTGCTGCTGCAATGGCTGGCCGGGCTGCCGTATGCCACGCTGTCGATGGCCGCGCCGCCTTTGTGGATGGCCGCTTGCGGCGTGGCCGGCGGTGCATTGCTGGCCATGCGGCTGTCCTGGTCGCTGCGCAGCCTCGGCATTCCGCTGCTGCTGCCAGTGTTGCTGTGGCAGGCGCCCCGGCCGGCGGCCGGCGAATTCGAGTTGCTCGCTGCCGACATCGGCCAGGGCAACGCGGTGCTCGTGCGCACCGCCACGCACAGCCTGCTCTACGACGCCGGCCCGCGCTACAGCCTTGAAAGCGATGCCGGCCATCGCGTGCTCGTGCCGCTGCTGCGGGCCTACGGCGAGCGCCTCGACATGCTGGTGCTGAGCCACCGCGACACCGATCACACCGGCGGTGCGCCCGCGGTGCTCGCGATGCAGCCGCGGGCCGAGCTGCTGAGTTCCCTCGAAGCCACGCATCCGCTGCAGGCGACGCTGGCGGCACGGCGTTGCGAGGCGGGGCAGGCCTGGACCTGGGACGGCGTGCACTTCGAGGTGCTGCATCCGTTCGACACCGACTACCGCGGCTTCACCAAGCCCAATGCCGTCTCGTGCGTGCTGCGCATCGGCAACGGGCGCGCGGCGGCGCTGCTGGCCGGCGACATCGAGCGACTGCAGGAGGCCGCGCTCGTCGTTCGCACGCCGCAGCTGCTGCGCGCCGACGTGCTGCTGGCGCCGCACCACGGCAGCAAGACTTCGTCGAGCCCGGCCTTCCTCGATGCGGTGCAGCCGGGCATTGCCTTTGTCCAGGCGGGGTATCGCAACCGCTTCGGCCATCCGGCGCAGGAGGTGGCGGCGCGCTACCGGGACCGCGGCGTGCGGCTGGTCGAAAACACCCGCTGCGGCGCCGCTCACTGGACCAGCACACGCCCCGCCGACGTGGCCTGCGAGCGCGAGCGCCATGCGCGGTACTGGCAGCACAGCCCTGAAATCGTGAATTAATTGTCAAAAGTAGTCCGAAAGGCCACTTGTCAGCGTGCTCGTACTGGCGTCCCATGCGTTGTATCGTTTGGCTACAACTCAGAAGAGGGGACAGCATGAGCAACCGTCAAGGCCTTCGGTGGGACCTGTTGTCCGGGCATACGCCGTGACGGCCACTGTTCCGGCCATCACCAGCACGAGCGCCGCGGCCGCACCCGGCGCGCGGCTCAAGATGCACCGCGAAGGCCCGGTGCTGGTGCTGACGCTGAGCAACCCCGCGGCGCGCAATGCGCTCAATCCGTCGGTCTACCGCGCGGCCGCCAAGGCGATGCGCGCCACCTCGGGTTTTCGCACCGTGCGTGCCATCGTGTTGTGCGGGGAGGGCGATCATTTCAGCGGCGGCGGCGACCTGCGGCGCCTGGCCCGGCAACGCAAGCTGCCGGCCGCCGAGCAGCATGGCCACATCGATGCGCTGCACGAATGGATCATGGCGATCCAGGAGGCTCCCCAGCCCGTCATTGCCGCCGTCGAGGGCGCGGCCATGGGCGGAGGCTTTTCGCTGTGCCTGGCCTGCGACCTGATCGTGGCCGCGGAAGACGCGAAGTTCGCCATGTCCTATGTGAATGTGGGCCTCACGCCCGACGGCGGCGGCACCGATTCTCTGGTGCGCGCGTTGCCGCCGCAGGCCGCCATCGAAATGCTGCTCGACGGCACGCCCAGCACCGCGAAGCGGCTGCACGAACTGGGCGTGGTCAACAAGGTCGTGCCGCATGGGGAGGCCGGCGCCACCGCGCTCGCCTGGGCGCAGCAGCTCGCGCGCGGCCCGTTCGAGGTGCAGGCGCGCATCAAGCAGCTCGTGTATTCGGCGCGTGGGCGCAGCCGGCGTGAGCAGCTCGACGCCGAGCGCGAATCCTTCTTGGCCAGCCTCTACAGCGACGAGAGCGGGGAGCGCATCAAGGGATTTCTCTCGCCCCGCAAGAAGCTGACGGCCAGCGAGGAAGGGCCTGGGCGCTGAGCGAAGAAAAAGTCTTCCGGCCCGTCTCCGGCCTTGGCATAAGGGGTTCTACTGGCCCTGAACTTGCTAAGCTATAGCTCAAGGAGATTGGTCGTTCCATGCACAAATTTGACGAGATGTATGAGCAGTTGCCCTATGCGGGGGCTGCAATCCGACAGCACTACAAGCGCTACGACCAATGGCTCGCGAAGCAACCCGGTGAGGTGATGCGTTCGCGGCGCGAAGAGGCGGAATTGATTTTCCGCCGGGTCGGCATCACCTTCGCGGTGTATGGCGCCAAGGACGAGGACGGCTCCGGCACCGAGCGGCTCATCCCGTTCGACCTGCTGCCTCGCATCATTCCCGCCCACGAGTGGGACAGCATGGAAAAAGGGCTGGTGCAGCGCGTCACGGCGCTCAACCGCTTTCTTCACGATGTCTACCATGACCAGGAAATCATCAAGGCCGGCATCATCCCGGCCGAGCAGATCCTGAACAACGCCCAGTTCCGCCCCGAGATGATGGGCGTGAACGTGCCGCACAACGTCTACTCGAACATCTCGGGCATCGACATCGTTCGTGCCCCCGATGCCGACGGAAACGGCGAGTACTACGTGCTCGAAGACAACCTGCGCGTGCCCAGCGGCGTGAGCTACATGCTCGAAAACCGCAAGATGATGATGCGGCTCTTCCCCGAGCTGTTCAACCAGAACCGCATCGCACCGGTCGCGCACTACCCCGACCTGCTGCTCGAAACCCTGCGCGCCAGTGCGCCGCCGGCCACGGCCGAGCCCACGGTGGTGGTGCTCACGCCCGGCATGTACAACAGCGCCTACTTCGAACACGCCTTCCTCGCCCAGCAGATGGGCGTGGAACTGGTCGAGGGCCAGGACCTGTTCGTCAAGGACAACTTCGTCTACATGCGCACCACGCGCGGACCGCGCCGCGTCGACGTGATCTACCGCCGCGTGGACGACGACTTCCTCGACCCCGAGGTGTTCCGCCCTACGTCCACGCTCGGTACCGCCGGCCTGATGCGCGCCTACC
The DNA here is from genome assembly GCF_900111625.1 of Variovorax sp. OV084. Taxonomy (NCBI): domain Bacteria; kingdom Pseudomonadati; phylum Pseudomonadota; class Betaproteobacteria; order Burkholderiales; family Comamonadaceae; genus Variovorax; species Variovorax sp. OV084. The sequence goes on from NZ_FOII01000015.1 coordinate 73,785, forward strand.
GCGAAGGCAACGTCGTCATCTGCAATGCAGTGGGCACCGGTGTGGCCGACGACAAGTCGATCTACCCCTACGTGCCGAAGATGGTCGAGTTCTACCTCGGCGAAAAGCCGATCCTGAAGAACGTGCCCACCTACATGTGCCGCAACAAGGACGAGCTGCAGTACACGCTCGACAACATGAAGGACCTGGTCGTCAAGGAAGTGCACGGCGCCGGCGGCTACGGCATGCTGATCGGCCCGGCCGCCACGCAGGCCGAGATCGAAGACTTCAAGAAGGCCGTGATCGCCAAGCCCGACGGCTACATCGCCCAGCCCACCCTGAGCCTGTCGACCTCGCCCACCTTCGTCGACGCCGGCATCGCGCCGCGCCACATCGACCTGCGCCCCTTCGTGCTCTCGGGCAGCGAGGTGCAGATGGTGCCCGGCGGCCTCACGCGCGTGGCGCTGAAGGAAGGCTCGCTGGTGGTCAACTCGTCGCAGGGCGGCGGCACCAAGGACACCTGGATTCTCGAAGCCGACCGCGCGCCCAAGCCCAAGGCGGCGCCCGCGCAGTCGCAAAGCCAATCGTAGTAGGAGCACAACCGATGCTGTCTCGCACTGCCGACCATCTCTACTGGATGTCCCGCTACACCGAGCGCGCCGAGAACACGGCGCGCATGCTGGACGTCAACTACCAGACCTCCCTGCTGCCGCAGTCCGCCGAAGTGGCCAAGTACGGCTGGCAGGGCGTGCTCTCCATCAGCGAGCTGCTGCCCTGGTACAACAAGAAGTACGACCAGATCACGCCACACGACGTGATGGAGTTCATGGTCAAGGACGAGAGCAATGCCTCTTCGATCGTCTCCTGCCTGAAGGCCGCTCGCGAGAACGCACGTGCCGTGCGCGGTGCGCTCACCACTGAAGCCTGGGAAACGCAGAACACCACCTGGCTCGAAGTCAACCGCATGCTCCGCGCAGGCGATTTCGAGCGCGACCCCGGCCAGTTCTTCGAGTGGGTCAAGTTCCGCTCGCACCTGTCGCGCGGCGTCACGCTGGGCACCATGCTGCAAGACGAGGCCTTCTACTTCTCGCGCCTGGGCACCTTCCTGGAACGTGCCGACAACACCGCGCGGCTGGTGGACGTGAAGTTCCATGCGCTCAACAGCGAGTTCTTCGGCGCCGCCACCGAGGAAGACCAGGAGTACGACTTCTATCACTGGAGCGCGATCCTGCGCAGCGTTTCGGCCTTCGAGGTCTACCGCAAGGTGTACCGCGACGTGATCAAGCCCGAGCGCGTGGCCGAGCTGTTGATTCTTCGTGCCGACATGCCGCGCTCGCTGCACGCGAGCCTGGTCGAGGTGGTGAACAACCTCGCGAAGGTGCAGAACGAGCAGAGCGCCGAAACCCAGCGCCGCGCCGGCAAGCTGCTGGCCGATCTGCAATACGCGCGGGTCGACGAGATCCTTGCGACCGGCCTGCATGCCTACCTCACGCAGTTCCTCGATCGCGTGAACGAGCTGGGCGGGCGCATCAGCCAGGACTTCCTGGTTCCCGCGCACTGAGCGGTAGAGAGCCGGTGCGCCGCTGGCGCCCGGCTCAGAGCTTGTGCGTCGAAAGCAGGATGCTGGTCTCGGTGCTCGAGATGCCTTCGATCTGCCGGATGGCATTGAGCACCTTGTCGAAGGCTTCTAGCGAGTCGGAGCGCAGCTCGGCCATCAGGTCCCAGCGGCCGTTGGTCGAGTGCAGGGCCACGACGTTGGGGTGACCGCGCAGAACTTGGCTCACGCGCTCGGCGCGGTGCCCTTCGATCTCGATGCTCATGATCGCGCGGATGCGGTGCGCCTCCGCTTCGGGCTTCAGCCGCACGGTGTAGCCGACGATGGTTCCGTCGTTCTCCAGTTTTGCAATCCGGTTCTGCACGGTCGCCCGCGCCACGCGGAGCTTCTGGGCCAGGGCCACCACCGGCATGCGCGCGTCGTCGCGCAGCAGGGCAATGAGTTGTCGGTCGATGTCGTCCATTGCCATTTGTCAAATTGCTAATCAGATCGAGCGAAATGTAAGGTTCAAGGGCTAACTTGACAAGTTGGAGGGTTCAGTCTGACATGTCTCCCCGGAACAATCGAAAGACGGCTGCGCGATGCTGCCGGACCGTTCAGGAGACCCCCATGACCCGCTTCATCGACGTTCCCGCCATGTCCCGCCTCGTGCAGGAGATCGGCGTGGCCCCCTTCATCGGCGCATTGGCCGACACCATCCGGGAAGACTTCATCCGCTGGCCTGATTTCGACAAATCGGCCCGTGTGGCAAACCACTCGGACATCGGCGTCATCGAACTGATGCCTGTGTCGAACGCCTCGCGCTACGCCTTCAAGTACGTCAACGGCCATCCGGCCAACACCGGCAGAGGCCTCTACACGGTGATGGCCTTCGGCGTGCTCGCCGATGTCGAGACCGGCTACCCCGTGCTGTTGTCTGAGCTGACCCTTGCCACTGCGCTGCGCACCAGCGCGACCTCGCTGATGGCGGCGCGCGCATTGGCGCGGCCCGGCGCGCGGTGCATGGCGCTCATCGGCAACGGCGCGCAGAGCGAATTCCAGGCATTGGCTTTTCACTGCCACTTGGGCATCGAGGAAATCGCCGTGTACGACATCGACGCCCGGGCCACCGACAAGCTGGTGCGCAACCTCTCGGCCTTTTCGTCGCTCAAGATCATTCGTGCCGACTCCACGGCGCAGGCCGTGCACGGCGCCGACATCGTGACGACCGTGACTGCCGACAAGGCCTGCGCCACCATCATCACGCCGGACATGATCGAGCCGGGCATGCACCTGAACGCCGTCGGCGGCGATTGCCCCGGCAAGACCGAGCTGCATGCCGACGTGCTGCGCGGCGCGCGCGTGTTCGTCGAATACGAGCCGCAGACGCGCATCGAGGGCGACATCCAGCAGTTGCCGAAAGACTCCCCCGTGGTCGACCTGTGGCGCGTGCTGGCCGGCACGGCAACGGGGCGCGAAAGCGCTGAACAAGTCACGGTGTTCGATTCGGTCGGCTTCGCGCTCGAGGACTACGCCACCTTGCGCTATGTGCACGAACAGGCCGAACGTCGCAACCTCGGCGTGGACGTCGAGCTGGTGCCCCGGGCCGATGACCCGAAGGACCTGTTCCGCCACACTCGCAGCGGCGCCTCGCGTGCTGTCATCCGAAGGGTGGCTTGATGACGCCGGCCGCGATCCGCTCCGTTCAGGCGCCGGCCGCCGTGGTCATGGTCCGTCCGCACAGGTTCACGCCGAACCCGGAGACTGCTGCCGACAACGCGTTCCAGACCGCAGCCGCCAAGGAGGCCGCGCAAGCCGTGGCCGACGCCGCCTATCGCGAGGTAACGGCAGCCGTCGAGCAGCTCGAAGCCGAAGGCGTGCACGTGCATCTGTTCGAAGACCGGGGCGAGCACGACACGCCGGACTCGGTCTTTCCCAACAACTGGTTCTCCACCCACCCGGGCGGGCACGTTGCCATCTACCCGATGCATTCGCCGAGCCGCCGCCGCGAGCGGCGCAGCGACGTGATCGAGATGCTCAAGGCCAACTACCGGGTGCAGGACGTCATCGACTATTCCGGCCTCGAGCACGACGGCCTGTTCCTGGAGGGCACCGGTGCGATGGTGCTCGACCACCTGGCGCGCGTGGCCTACACGGCTCGCTCGAACCGGGCCGATCCGGTGGCGCTGGAGCGTTTCAGCACGCACTTCAATTTCGAGCCGATGCTGGTGGATACGGCCGATGAAGCCGGCCGGCCGATCTATCACACCAATGTGCTGATGTGCGTGGCCACGGCCTTCGCGTTGGTCGGCTTCGACATGATCCCGGATGCGCATCGTGCGGCCGAGGTGCGCGCCCGGCTGGAGGAATCGGGGCGCGAGGTCATTGCGCTCACCGCAGGGCAGATCGCCGAGTTCGCAGGCAATGCAATCGAGCTGTCAGGCCGCGATGGCCGCGTGCTCGCGCTGTCGCAGCGCGCCTGCAACAGCCTGAACAGCCAGCAGAAGGCTGTCATCGAACGGTCCGCGCGGCTGGTTCCGCTGCCGGTTCCGACGATCGAGATGGCGGGCGGATCGGTGCGCTGCATGATCGCCGGCATTCATCTGTCGCCCCGGCACGGCTAGCGCGAAAACGATTCGACCGCCACCGGAATCGTGGGCGCCTGCCAGCGGTAGGCATCCTGCAGCACATCGCGTTCCGGCTTCTGCCCGTTCCACTGGATGTGGAGCAGGTCCATCAGCGTCCAGCCCGACCAGTCTGCGCGAAACGGGTGCTGCTGCGCCGCGGCCGACGGCAGCGGTTGCTGGTTGCGCCACACGACAGCCGGAATGCGATAGCCCGAGGCGGTCGCCGGGCTGTGCCCCGCGCGGTCGCTGACGTGGCCTACTTCCTGGCCATGGTCCGACAGGTACATCCACGCGCGGTAGTCGCCCGGCTTGCCCGCGCTGCGCGTCTGCTGCAGCAGCTCGGACACCACGAAGTCGTGATACAGCAGCGCGGCGTCGTATTCCTGGCGGAAGCGGCGCACCCAGGCCGAGCGGCCGTCTTTCACGAGGCCGTTCTCGACCGCATCCACATCGTCGTCGAAGGGGTTGGCGTTGGCCGGAAAGCGCAGGCTGTAGTGCGGATGCGCGCCCATCAGATGGACCACGATCAGCTTGCGGTCGGTGCTCGTATCGGCCAGCGCCTCCTGCACGCAGTCGAGGATCTCGCCGTCCAGCGAGGCGCTGGCGCGGCCGGGCGTGCGGTTGACCATGTCGACCACGTCGGCGAGGCGCGCATGCTGCTGCTCGATGGCGAGGTCGTCATGGTTGCTGATCCACCAGACCTTGTAGCCGGCAGCACGCGCCAGCGCCAGCAGGTGCGGCGGGTTCTCGCTCTCGGGCAGGCCGAAGTGGAACATGTTGCGCAGCGCGGGCAGGGTGCTTGCGTCGACGGACCAGGCGTTCTTCAGCACCGCCATCTGGTCGCCGGTCTGCGCCTTGTGCGCCAGCAGGCGGGGCGTGGTCGGGCGGCCGTAGCCGTACAGCGCCATGTTGTCGCGGTTGATGCTGTCGGTGATGACCAGCACCACCGTGGAAGGGCCGGTCTGCGAAATCACGGGTGCGATGCCTTTGGCTTGCGCCATCAGGCGGTCGCGCTGCTTCTGCTGGTCGGCCCAGGCGGTGCGCAGCGTGTGAACGGAATTTGCCCACTGTGTCCAGAAGACTGCGGGATGCAGCCGGCGCCAGGGTTTGCTTGCGTAGGCTACGCATGCGACGAGAAGCAGCAGCGCGATCAGCGCCACGACCCATCGAACAGGCCGGGCTGATGTAGTCGCCGCATCGGCTGCAGCGCCGCGCTGCGCGAACATGCCCACGAGCACGCCTGCTACCACCAGCGCGGCACACCACACCGCAGCCGAGCGCCAATGCATCCACAGGTATTCGGAGCCCTCGCGCGCATTGGTGTTGGCCGCTGCGCCCAGCACCATGGCACCGTCGGGCGCGGCCTGGTAGGCGTCGAGCAGATAGGCGCGCACCGCGCCGTCGAGTGCGAAGCCCATGGCCCAGAGCCAGACCAGCAGCGTGCGTATGCGCCGCATCCGAGCGCTGCGCAGCGGCCACGCAAGCCACAGCACCATCGGCATTGCCAGCACCGCGAGCTGCGCCATGCGGCGGCCGTCATGGCCGAGCGCGATGAGCGCCAGCAGCGTCGCGCCCACCACGCCGCAGGCGAGCAGCGCGTTGCGCGATGGAGAGACTTCGTTGGTTGGAGTGGTCAAACAGGCAGCGCGGCAAGTCGGGGCGGCCGAATTCTGCCCCGGGGCTCGTGCAGCGGACCTCAGTTCCCCGATGGTGGCGAGGTCTTTTGGATCATCAGGTCGCAGTGGCCTGGCGCACCGCACGCTCCCAGCGCGCCATCGATTCCTCGGCCTGCGCGCGGCCCATGGTCGGCATGAAGCGGCGTTCGATCTTCCACAGCTTCGAGAGTTGGCGCGCGTCGGTGTAGACCCCGGTCGACAGCCCCGCGAGGTACGCAGCGCCCAGCGCGGTGGTCTCGATCACTTCGGGCCGTACCACCGGAATGCCCAGCAGATCGGCCTGGAACTGCATGAGCAGGTCGTTCACGCTCGCGCCGCCGTCCACGCGCAGTTCGGCCACGGGCTTGCCGCCGGCGGCCACTGCGTCGCGGCTCATGGCTTGCAGCAGCGCGGCGCTCTGGTAGGCGATGCTTTCCAACGCGGCGCGCGCAATGTGCGCAACCGTGGTGCCGCGCGTGAGGCCGGTGATGGTGCCTCGCGCATCAGCATCCCAGTAGGGCGCGCCGAGGCCGGTGAAGGCCGGCACCATCATCACGCCGCCGGCATCGGGCACGCTCTCGGCCAGCGACTGCACTTCGGCGCTGCCCTTGATGGCCTTGAGGCCGTCGCGCAGCCACTGCACCACGGCACCGCCGACGAACACGCTGCCTTCCATGGCGTACTGCGGCGTTGCATCGGTCTGCGCGGCGCTGGTCACGAGCAGGCCGTTGTGCGAGGGCTGGAACGCGCCGCCGGTGTGCATCAACAGGAAGCAGCCGGTGCCGTAGGTGTTCTTGGCCATGCCGGCCTCGAAGCAGGCCTGGCCGAAAAGGGCGCTCTGCTGGTCGCCGGCCACGCCGCCGATGGGCAGCGTGTGGCCCAGCAGCGCCGCATCGGTGTCGGCGAAGTGCGAGCTCGAGGGCTGCACCTTGGGCATCAGCCCGGCGGGAATGTCGAGTGCCTTCAGCAGGTCGGCATCCCACCCGTTGCTGTGCACGTTGAAGAGCATGGTGCGCGAGGCGTTGCTCACGTCGGTCACGTGCACCTTGCCGCCGGTGAGCTGCCACATGAGCCAGCTGTCGACCGTGCCGAAGGCGAGTTCGCCGCGCTCGGCCTGCGCACGCGCGCCGGGCACGTTGTCGAGCAGCCAGCGCAGCTTGGTGCCGGAGAAGTACGCGTCGATCACCAGCCCGGTCTTCTCGCGGATGGTGTCGGTCATGCCCTCGTCGCGCAGCCTGGCGCACAAGGGCTCGGCGCGGCGGTCCTGCCAGACGATGGCGTGGTGCACTGGCTGGCCCGTGGCGCGGTTCCACAGCACGGTGGTTTCGCGCTGGTTGGTGATGCCGATGGCGTGGATGTCGGTGGGCTTGAGCTTCGCCTTGGCGAGCACTTCGCGCGCGGTGGCGAGCTGGCTGCGCCAGATTTCCATCGGGTCATGCTCGACCCAGCCCGGCTGCGGGTAGATCTGCGTCAGCTCTTTCTGCGCGATGGCGACGATGTGGCCTTCGCGGTCGAACACGATGCTGCGGGAGCTCGAAGTGCCCTGGTCGAGGGCGAGCAGGTAGGTGGTCATTCGTTCGTGTTCTTTCTTGTCAGTTCTCGCGCGCGATCTCGAGGCGCACCTGGGCGGTGTGCAGCAGGTCGGCGAATGGCGCCGGCGGCTCGGCATCGGTGAACAGCCGGTCGATCTGCGAGAGCGTGCCGAGCTGAATCATTGCCGGCCGGTTGAACTTGCTCGCATCTGCTGCGAGCCACACCTCGCGCGCCTGCGCGATGATGGTCTGCGCCACCTTCACCTCGCGCAGGTCGAAGTCGCGCAGCGACCCGTCGGCCTCGATGCTCGACACGCCGATCAGCGCGATGTCGACCTTGAACTGGCGGATGAAGTCGATGGTTGCCTCGCCCACGATGGCGCGGTCGCGTTGGCGCACCGAGCCGCCCGCCACGATCACTTCGCACGAGGTGTTGCCGCTCAGGATGGTGGCCACGTTCAGGTTGTTGGTGATCACGCGCAGGCCCGTGTGGCGCAGCAGCGACTTGGCGATGGCCTCGGTGGTGGTGCCGATGTTGAGGATCAGCGAGCAGTCGTTGGGCACCAGCTCCGCCACGCGGCGGGCGATGCGCGCCTTGCCTTCGGCGTGCAGGGTCTCGCGCTGCTGGTAGCCGATGTTTTCCGTGGTCGAGCTGGGCACGCGCACGCCGCCGTGAAAGCGCGTGAGCAGGCCTTCGTCAGCCAGCCGCTGCACGTCGCGCCGCACGGTCTGCAGGGTGACGCCGAGCATGTCGGCCAGTTGCTCGACGGTGACGGAGCCGCGCGCGCGCACGGTGTCCAGGAGGTTGATCTGGCGCGGGTTGGAGTTCACAGGGGCGTCGTGGAAAGCAGGAAGACTGCGACCGAGGGTACAGAGCGCGCCACTTTAAAGCGAAAGAAAACGAAGCCATCTAAGGGAAAACTCGTAGGAAAATCGCGCCAAAAGGAATCCAAATGAAAAGACGCGAAAATACAATGGCCGCCGTTAGTGACCAAAGTCACGCTTCAACGGACCCAATTTCTGTGAGCGATTTCTCTTCCATTTCGCCCGCGCCGGCCACCGACTGCGACGTGCTCATCGTCGGCGGCGGCATCAACGGCTGCGGCATCGCGCGCGACCTCGCGGGCCGCGGCTGGCGCGTGGTGCTGTGCGAAAAGGACGATCTCGCCTCGCACACATCGTCTTCCTCCACCAAGCTGATCCACGGCGGGCTGCGCTACCTCGAGTACTACGAGTTCTCGCTGGTGCGCAAGGCGCTGCAGGAGCGCGAGGTGCTGCTCAAGAGCGCGCCGCACATCATGTGGCCGCTGCGCTTCGTGATGCCGCACGACCCGTCGATGCGCCCGGCCTGGATGATCCGCATCGGCCTGTTCATGTATGACCACCTTGCCAAACGCGAGGTGCTGCCGGCTTCGCGCAGCGTCGATCTGCGCCGCCACGCCGCGGGCAAGCCGCTGAAGGACCGGTACAAGCGCGGCTTCATCTATTCGGACGGCTGGGTCGACGATGCGCGCCTCGTGGTGCTCAACGCGCTCGACGCGCAGGCGCGCGGCGCCGAGGTGCTGACCCGAACGCGCTGCGTGCACGCCCAGCGAGACGCCGACGGATGGACTGCCACGCTGCAAGGCGCCGACGGCAACAAGCGCACGCTGCGCGCCCGGGCGGTGGTCAATGCCGCGGGGCCGTGGGCCGAATCATTCCTGCGCGGCGTCGCGCAGTCGGCCAAGGGCGAGGCGCTGGCCACCAAGAGCCTGCGGCTCGTGAAGGGCAGCCACATCGTGGTGCCGCGCCTGTTCGAGCACGACCACGCCTACATCTTCCAGAACCCCGACAAGCGGATCATCTTCGCCATTCCCTACCAGGACGAGTTCACGCTGATCGGCACCACCGACATCGAACTCACAGGCGACGACCCTGGCGCCGCGCGCATCGCGCAGGAAGAAATCGACTACCTCTGCACCCAGGCCAGCCGCTACTTCGAGAAGCCCATCGTGCCGGCCGACGTGGTGTGGACCTACTCGGGCGTGCGCCCGTTGCTCGACGACGACTCGGGCGACCCATCGGCCGTCACGCGCGACTACATGCTCGAATCGAACACCACCGCAGCGCCGCTGCTGTCGGTGTGGGGCGGCAAGATCACCACCTTCCGCAAGCTGGCCGAGGACGCGGCCGACGAGGTGGGCAGGATGCTGGGCCAGTCGAGCGCGCAGCGCCCGGCCTGGACCGACGGCGCCTTTCTCGCGGGCGGCGACCTGTCGGCATGGATCGGCGCTGCGAAGCGGCCCGACGACGATTTCGAACGCTTCGTGTCGGCTGTGCAAACCAAATATCCGTGGCTCTACGGCCACCTGGCGCGTCGCCTCGCGCGGGGCTACGGCGCCCGCATCGCGGAGTTGCTGGGCGAAGCGAAGTCCTTTGCCGACCTGGGCGACGAAGTGGCGCCCGGCCTGTACGAGCGCGAACTGCGCTTCCTGCAGGACCGCGAATGGGCCGTGAGCGCGGAAGACGTGCTCTGGCGGCGTTCCAAGCTGGGGCTGCACTACACGCCCGAAGAGCGCGAGCAGGTCGCGCGCTGGCTGTTGCAGCAGCAGGTCCGCGTCAAAAACAACTAGACCGAACACAAGGGAAAGAGCGCCAATGCAATTGACACTGGAGCGCGTCACCAAGAAGGTGGGTGCGCAGACATGGCTCTACGAGCAGAGCATCGCGCCCAGGAGCGGCGCGGTCACCGTGCTGCTGGGCGCAACGCAGGCCGGCAAGACCAGCCTCATGCGGCTGATGGCGGGGCTCGACACGCCCACCGAAGGCAAGGTGCTGGTCGACGGCAAGGACGTGACCGGCATGCCCGTGCGCGAACGCAATGTCGCGATGGTCTACCAGCAGTTCATCAACTATCCGTCGCTCAAGGTTGCGGACAACATTGCCTCGCCGCTCAAGCTGCGCGGTGAGTCGAACATCGATGCACGCGTAAAGGCGCTGGCCGACAAGCTGCACATCGGCATGTTCCTCGACCGCTATCCGGCCGAACTCTCGGGCGGCCAGCAGCAGCGCGTGGCGCTGGCGCGCGCGCTCGCCAAGAACGCACCGCTGATGCTGCTCGACGAGCCGCTGGTCAACCTCGACTACAAGCTGCGCGAAGGCCTGCGCGAAGAGCTCACGCAACTCTTCGCCACTGGCGATTCGACCGTGATCTACGCGACCACCGAGCCCGGCGAAGCGTTGCTGCTTGGCGGCTACACGGCCGTGATGGATGCCGGCGAGCTGCTGCAGTACGGCCCGACGGCCGAAGTGTTCCACGCGCCGCAGTCGCTGCGAGTGGCACGGGCCTTCAGCGATCCGCCGATGAACCTGCTGGCCGGCACCGCGACCGCCGGCAAGGTGCAACTGGCCGGTGGTCCCGCGCTGGCTCTGGCTGTGCCTGAAAGCGTTGCAGGCGCCGTCACGGTCGGCCTGCGCGCGAGCGCACTGAACGTGGATGCGGGGCAGGGCGACATCGCCTTGCCCGGCAAGGTGGAGCTGGCCGAAATCTCGGGCTCCGACACCTTCGTGCACGTCGAGACAGCGGTGGGCGAACTGGTGGCACAGCTCACCGGTGTGCATCGCTTCGAGCTGGGCGCCTCGATCACGCTGTACTTCAGCGCGTCGCAAGCCTATGTGTTCGATGCCAGCGAAAAGCTGGCGCTGGCGCCGGCATGGCGCAAAGGAAACTAGTCATGGCACGCATCGACCTCGACCTGGCCCACGCCTATCGCCCCAACCCGACGCAGGACAGCGACTATGCGCTGCTGCCGCTGAAGATGAGCTTTCGCGACGGCGGGGCATATGCCTTGCTCGGCCCTTCGGGCTGCGGCAAGACGACCATGCTGAACATCATCTCGGGCCTGCTCGTGCCCTCGCAGGGCACGGTCACCTTCGATGGCCGCGACATGACGCGCGCCACGCCGCAGGAGCGCAACATCGCGCAGGTGTTCCAGTTCCCGGTGATCTACGACACCATGACCGTGGCCGAGAACCTCGCGTTTCCGCTGCGCAACCGCAAGGTGCCGGCCGACCAGATCAAGAAGCGCGTGGGCGAGATTGCCGAGATGCTCGACATGAGCGGGCAACTCAACCAGCGCGCCGCCGGCCTCGCGGCCGACGCCAAGCAGAAGATCTCCCTCGGGCGCGGGCTGGTGCGCAGCGACGTGTCGGCGGTGCTGTTCGACGAGCCGCTCACTGTGATCGACCCGCACCTGAAGTGGCAGCTGCGCCGCAAGCTCAAGCAGATTCACCGCGAGCTGAAGCTCACGCTCATCTACGTGACGCACGATCAGGTCGAGGCGCTCACCTTCGCCGAAGAGGTGGTGGTGATGACGCGCGGCAAGGCCGTGCAGGTGGGCAGCGCCGAAGCGTTGTTCGAGCGGCCGGCCCACACCTTCGTCGGGCATTTCATCGGCTCGCCGGGCATGAACTTCCTGTCCGCGAAGAGCGCGAACGGCACCATCGAGGTTGCGGGCACGCCATTGGTGCCCACGCGCGAGTTGCCGCAGGGGCCTCTGAAGATCGGTATCCGCCCCGAGTACCTGCGCCTGTCCAACGCGGGCGCCGCCGGTGCGGTGCCGGCCGTGGTGAAGCAGGTGCAGGACGTGGGCACGCACGTGATGCTGAGCGTGGAGGCCGACGGCAGCGTGCTGAAGGTGCGGCTGCACTCTGACGACCAGCCGCCGGCAGCGGGAGACACGGTGTGGGTGCGAGTGTTGGATACGCACACCTGCTATTACAAAGACGAGGAACTGGTGGCATGAACGCAACCAACAAACCGATCAACCAGAAGGCGTGGTGGCTGGTGCTGCCAGTGCTCATCTGCGTTGCGTTCTCGGCCATCGTGCCGCTCATGACGGTGGTCAACTACTCGGTGCAGGACATCATCTCGCCCGAGCGCCGAGTCTTCGTCGGCACCGAGTGGTTCGCCTCGGTGATGCGCGACGACGAGCTGCACGAGGCGCTATGGCGCCAGCTGGGCTTCTCGCTGTCGGTGCTGCTGGTCGAGATTCCGCTGGGCATCGGTCTGGCGCTGTCGATGCCGGCCAAGGGCTGGAAGTCTTCAGCGGTGCTGGTGGTGGTGGCGCTGTCGCTGCTGATTCCATGGAACGTGGTCGGCACCATCTGGCAGATCTATGGCCGTGCCGACATCGGCCTGCTGGGCCATGCGCTGCAGACGATGGGCATCGAATACAACTACACCGGCAGCGCCACAGACGCGTGGCTCACCGTGCTGGTGATGGATGTGTGGCACTGGACGCCGCTGGTGGCGCTGCTGTGCTACGCGGGCCTGCGCTCGATTCCCGATGCCTACTACCAGGCCGCGCGCATCGACGGCGCGAGCAAGTTCGCGGTGTTCCGCTTCATCCAGCTGCCCAAGATGCGCGGCGTGCTGATGATCGCGGTGCTGCTGCGATTCATGGACAGCTTCATGATCTACACCGAGCCCTTCGTGCTGACGGGCGGTGGGCCGGGCAACGCAACCACCTTCCTGAGCCAATACCTCACGCAGAAGGCAGTGGGGCAGTTCGACCTGGGGCCGGCCGCTGCCTTCTCGCTGATCTATTTCCTCATCATCCTGTTGTTCTGCTTTGTGCTCTACAACTGGATGCAGCGGGTCGGCACGCAGGAAGCGGAGGTGGAGAAATGAACGAGAAGAGATTTCACAAGCGCAGCATCTTCCTGGTGCTGTACATCCTGTTCGCGCTGTTGCCCATCTACTGGATGATCAACATGAGCTTCAAGACGAACGAGGAGATCCTGTCGAGCTTCTCGTTCTTTCCGCAGCAGCTCACCTGGGCCAACTACGCGCGCATCTTCACCGACGAGTCGTGGTACTCGGGCTACATCAACAGCCTGATCTACGTGGCCATCAACACGGTGATCTCGCTCACCGTGGCGCTGCCAGCGGCCTATGCGTTCTCGCGCTATTCGTTCCTGGGCGACAAGCACGTGTTCTTCTGGCTGCTGACCAACCGCATGACGCCGCCCGCGGTGTTCCTGCTGCCGTTCTTCCAGCTGTACAGCACGGTCGGCCTGATGGACACGCACCTGGGCGTGGCGCTCGCGCATCTGCTGTTCAACGTGCCGCTGGCGGTGTGGATCCTGGAAGGCTTCATGAGCGGCATTCCGCGCGAGATCGACGAGACGGCGTACATCGACGGCTACTCTTTCCCGCGCTTCTTCCTCACCATCTTCCTGCCGCTCATCAAGGCTGGCGTGGGCGTGGCGGCGTTCTTCTGCTTCATGTTCAGCTGGGTCGAGCTGCTGCTGGCGCGCACGCTCACGAGCGTGAACGCCAAGCCCATCGTGGCGACGATGACGCGCACGGTGAGCGCCTCGGGCATGGACTGGGCAACACTGGCTGCGGCTGGCGTGCTGACCATCGTGCCGGGTGCCATCGTCATCTGGTTCGTGCGCCATTACATCGCGAAGGGTTTCGCGATGGGTCGTGTTTAAGGAGGCCGAGAGATGTTCGACTGGATGGTCTGGACCACCCCGGTGGCCGTGTTCTTCATCTGCATCGCGCTCATGCTGGTCGGCATGACGGTGTGGGAATTCAAGTCGCCCACCACGCTGCGGCGCGGCTGGCTGCCGATGGCCACCACGCGCGGCGACCGGCTCTTCATCGGGCTGCTGTCGGCGGCGTACCTGAACCTGGTCTTCATCGGCCTGGCCGGCAAGTTCCAGGAGTGGTTCAGCCTGGAGGCCGAGCCTTCGATCTGGATCAGCTTCGTGCTGTCGATGGGCCTGCTTGCGCTCGTGATGCGCAAGGGCTGAGCGGGCACGGCTCTTAGCGTTCAACCAAATGCGTTCCGGCTCTCCGCCTCCCCGGAGCCGTGATCGAACACAACACCGGGGAAGCAACAACCGAGGAGACAACTTCATGAAGATGCGCTACACGGCATTGGCACTGGCAGCGGCGATGTTCGCCGCGCACGGTGCGGCAACGGCCGGCGAGGCTGAAGCCAAGAAATGGATCGACAGCGAGTTCCAGCCATCTACCTTGTCCAAGGACAAGCAGATGGAGGAAATGAAATGGTTCATCGATGCGGCCAAGAAGCTGCAGGCCAAGGGCGTGAAGGAGGTGTCCGTCGTCTCCGAAACCCTGACCACCCACGAGTACGAATCGAAGACGCTGGCCAAGGCTTTCGAGGAAATCACCGGCATCAAGGTCAAGCACGACCTGATCCAGGAAGGCGACGTGGTCGAGAAGCTGCAGACCTCGATGCAGTCGGGCAAGTCGATCTATGACGGCTGGGTGTCCGACTCCGACCTGATCGGCACGCACTACCGCTACGGCAAGATCATGTCGCTGACCGAGTACATGGGCGGCGCGGGCAAGGAGTTCACCAACCCCGGCCTCGACCTGAAGGACTTCATCGGCACCAGCTTCACCACTGCTCCCGACGGCCAGCTCTACCAGCTGCCCGACCAGCAGTTCGCCAACCTGTACTGGTTCCGCGCCGACCTGTTCGCACGCAAGGACCTGCAGGACAAGTTCAAGGCCAAGTACGGCTACAACCTGGGCGTGCCGCTCAACTGGAGCGCCTACGAAGACATCGCCGAGTTCTTCAGCGTCGACGTGAAGACCATCGACGGCAAGCCGATCTACGGCCACATGGACTACGGCAAGAAGGACCCGTCGCTGGGCTGGCGCTTCACCGATGCGTGGCTGTCGATGGCCGGCTCCGCCGACAAGGGCATTCCCAACGGCATGCCGATCGACGAATGGGGCATTCGCGTGGCCGCCGACAAGTGCACGCCCACCGGCGCCTCGGTGTCGCGTGGCGGCGCCACCAACTCGCCGGCTGCCGTGTACGCGCTCACCAAGTACATTGACTGGATGAAGAAGTACGCGCCCAAGGAAGCCATGGGCATGACCTTCGGCGAATCCGGCCCGGTGCCGGCGCAGGGCCAGATCGCCCAGCAGATCTTCTGGTACACGGCCTTCACCGCCGACATGACCAAGAAGGGCCTGCCCGTGGTGAACGACGACGGCTCGCCGAAGTGGCGCATGGCCCCCGGCCCGAACGGCCCGTACTGGAAGCAGGGCATGCAGAACGGCTACCAGGACGTGGGTTCGTGGACCTTCTTCAAGGGCCATGACGCCAACAAGACGGCAGCAGCCTGGCTCTACGCGCAGTTCATCACCGCCAAGACCACCTCGCTGAAGAAGTCGATCACCGGCCTGACCTTCATCCGCGACAGCGACATCCGCTCGGACTACTTCACGCAGAACGCCAACAAGTACGGCGGCCTGATCGAGTTCTACCGCAGCCCGGCGCGCGTGGCCTGGACCCCGACCGGCACCAA
The DNA here is from genome assembly GCF_900111625.1 of Variovorax sp. OV084. Taxonomy (NCBI): domain Bacteria; kingdom Pseudomonadati; phylum Pseudomonadota; class Betaproteobacteria; order Burkholderiales; family Comamonadaceae; genus Variovorax; species Variovorax sp. OV084. The sequence goes on from NZ_FOII01000015.1 coordinate 89,449, forward strand.
CGTGCCCGACTATCCGAAGCTCGCGCAGCTCTGGTGGAAGAACGTGGCCGAGGCCGTCACGGGCGAGAAGACCCCGCAGAAGGCAATGGACAACCTGGCCGACGAGATGGACAACGTGATGGCCCGCCTCGAGCGCGCCGGCATGGCCCATTGCGCGCCCAAGCTCAACCCCAAGGGCGACCCGGCCAAGTACCTGAGCGACGACCACGCCCCGTGGAAGAAGCTGGCCAACGAGAAGCCGAAGGGCGAGACCATCGACTACAACAAGCTGCTGACCGCCTGGAAGGAAGGCAAGGTGCGCTGAGCTTCCCTCGCGCACCACGACAGGGGCCGTGCCGCAAGGTGCGGCCCTTTTTTCTTGTTCTTTTTCCGTATCGCCGGCCATTTGACCGATGCGACCGTCTGATTGCCGCGACGCCATGACCATTGGCAGATGCGCTCGCTACAGGCATCGCGTACATTCGACGGCCCCCGAAACGCCACCGCCAGTGACTTCCAGCCCCTCCAGCCCCCCTCGAAGCGTCAAGCGCGTCCTCGTTCTTCGCTATTCGCAATCCGGCCAGCTCGACGAGGTTGCAGACCGGATCGTGGCGCCGCTGCGCGCCGACCCGTCGATCGAGGTGCACGAGGAAACGCTGCGCCCACTTGCGCCGTATCCCTTTCCCTGGCCCTTCCTGAGCTTCTTCGACGCTTTCCCGGAGTCGGCCCACATGAAGCCGCAGCCGCTGGCGCCGCTGTCGCTCACGGGCCAGGAAGACTTCGACCTCGTCATCCTGCCGTACCAGGTGTGGTTCCTGGCGCCTTCACAGCCCGTGGCGGCCTTCTTGAAGCACCCGGCGGCGGCGCGGCTGCTCAAGGGCAAGCCGGTGGTCACGGTCATCGCCTGCCGCAACATGTGGCTTCTGGCCCACGAAAAACTCAAGGGCATGCTCGACGACGTGGGCGCGAGGCTGATCGACAACGTGGTGCTGACCGACCCCGGCCCCACGCTCGCCACCTTCTTCACCACGCCGGCCTGGCTGATCTGGGGCCGCAAGCGCGGCTTCTGGGGCATGCCCGATGCGGGACTCAGTACCGAACAGATCGAAGGTACAGGCCGCTTCGGCCGTGCCCTGCGCGATGCCCTGCACAACGACCTGGAGCGCGGCACGCAGCCGCTGCTGGCCGGCCTCGGGGCGGTGCAGGCCAATGCCAGGCTGCTCATCAGCGAGAAGGCTGGCACGCGCAGCTTCTACCTCTGGGGCAAGCTGATCATGGCCGCCGGCGGGCCCGGCGCGTGGCAGCGCAAGCCGCTGCTGCTGCTGTACGTGCTGTTTCTGCTGGTACTGATCATTACGGTGGTGCCCGTGAGCCTGAGCCTGCAGGCACTCTTGCGACCTTTGTTCAGAGGGTGGCTGACTAAAATGACAGCCCAATTCGAGTGCCCGTCGGGCTCTGCCACGGACCGCACCCCCCTCTATGACGACTGATGTCTTCCTGACCCGCACCGCCGCCTTTCTGCCCTTTTCCCCGGTCAGCAATGAAGACATCGAAGACGTCCTCGGTCGCATCGGCGGCAAGGCGTCTCGCGCGCGGCGGCTGATTCTGCGCAGCAACGGCATCCAGTCGCGCCACTACGCCATCGACCGCGCCACGGGCGAACTGGCGATGACCAACGCCCAGCTCACCGCATCCGCGATCCGCGCGCTTGGCGACGTGGGGCCGGTCGACTGCCTCGTCACCGGCACTTCGCTGCCCGACCAGCTCATGCCCAACCACGCGGTGATGGTGCACGGCGAACTCGGCTGGCCGCGGCTCGAAGTGGTGGCCTGTGCGGGCATCTGCCTTGCTGGTGCCACCGCGTTGAAGCATGCGTGGCTCTCGGTGCGCGCGGGCGATGCCCGGCGCGCGGTGGCCACGGGTTCCGAGCTGGCCTCGGCCGTGATGCGCGGCTCGCGCTTCGAGGCTGAGCTCGAGCACAAGCTCGAAGCATTGGAGGCGCGGCCCGAACTGGCCTTCGAGAAAGACTTTCTGCGCTGGATGCTGTCCGACGGCGCGGGTGCAGTGCTGCTGGAGCGCGAGCCGCGCGGGCCGCTGTCGCTGCGCATCGACTGGATCGACCTGTCGTCCGCCGCGCACGAACTGCCGGTGTGCATGTACGCTGGTGCCGAGAAGAATGCCGAAGGCGGCCTCGACGGTTGGGGGCGCAAGTCGCCTGAAGACTGGCGGCGCGAGTCGACCTTCGCCGTCAAGCAGGACGTGCGCCTGCTCAACGACAACATCGTGCGCGCCACGCTGGGAGAGCCGCTGGCGGCCATCATCGAGCGGCGCGGGCTGAAGACGGCGGACATCGACTGGTTCCTGCCGCACCTGTCGTCGCAGTACTTCGTCGAGCCGGTGAGCCAGTGCCTCGAATCGCTGGGCCTGCCGATTCCGCGCGAGCGCTGGTTCAGCAATCTTGCGAGCAAGGGCAATACGGGTTCGGCGTCGCCTTACATCATGCTCGACGAGCTGTTCCGCTCGGGCCGCATCAAGCCCGGCCAGAAGCTGCTGATGTTCGTGCCCGAAAGTGGCCGCTTCTCCAGCGGCTTCATCTACATGGAAGCGGTGTAGCCATGGATCTCGACGCGGTACCGCAGGAGGGCAATGCGACCCTCGACGGCCACTCCAAGCTGATGTACGCCCGCGATGCGCAGGGCCGCGTCGTCACCACCACTTCGCGCGGCTGGGAGGCGGAAGAGATCGTCACCAGCCATGCGGTCGACGTGCTCGTCGAGCAGGCGCAGGCCGCGAAGGAGCGCGTGAAAGCGGGGCAGGCTTCGCCGCTCGAATACTGGATGTACGAGCGCCGCATGGACGTGGCGCTGCTCTCGCAGACCAGCGGCTTCTGGCAGTGGCGCGTGCGGCGCCACCTGCAGCCGCGCCATTTCGCCGCGCTGTCATCGGCCCAACTCGCACGCTACAGCGAAGCGCTAGGCCTGCCCGTTTCCACCTTGCAAGGCCTGCCGTGAACTTTCAACACCAACAGGCGGCGCATTGCGAAAGCGGCGTCATCTCCAGCCTGATGCGCCACCACGGCGCGCCGATGAGCGAGAGCATGGCGCTGGGCCTGTCGTCCGCGATTTCGTTCGCGTACCTGCCCTTCATCAAGCTGTCGGGCCTGCCGCTGATCTCGTACCGCATGCCGCCCAAGGCCATCATCAAGGGCCTGCTGGCGCCGATGGCCGCGCGCTTCCGCTTCGAGACCTTCCGCAGCGCCGAGGCAGGGCAGCAGAGGCTCGACGCGCTGCTGGCCGATGGCCAACTGGTGGGGCTGCAAACGTCGGTGTACTGGCTGCCGTACTTTCCGCCGAACATGCGCTTTCACTTCAATGCGCACAACCTGCTGGTGTACGGCAAGGACGGCGACGACTACCTGATCAGCGACCCGGTGTTCGAGGAGCCCGTGCGTTGCGCGAGCAGCGACCTGGCACGTGCCCGCTTCGCCAAGGGCGTGCTGGCCCCGAAGGGACTCATGTACTACCCGCAGGCCATCGACCGCAAGGTCGTCGATGCGGCCTCGGTGGTCAAGGCCATCCGCAAGACAGTGCGCAACATGCTCGCGCCCATTCCCATCGTCGGTGTGCGCGGCATGCACACGCTGGCCAAGCGCATGCAGAAGCTGTCGCCGGCCGATCCGCGCAGCGTCGACTTCATCGGCCACGTGGTGCGCATGCAGGAAGAAATCGGCACGGGCGGGGCGGGCTTCCGCTTCATCTACGCGGGCTTTCTGCAGGAGGCGGCCCAGTTGCTCGACAAGCCGCAGCTGCAGCAGATGTCGGAGCGGCTCATCGCCATCGGCGACGGCTGGCGTGCGTTCGCGCTCAAGGCCGCGCGCATGGTGAAGGGGCGTGAGGCGGTCGACCCGGCTGCGCTGGCTGCGAAGCTGCGGGAGCAGGCGCAGCAGGAGGAAAGCTTCTTTCGCGACCTGAAGGCAGCTGTCGCCTGATGTTAGAGCTGCGCCAGCTCAGCTACCGCTACCCGCATGCCGACGCGCCCGCGCTGGCCGACGTATCGCTCGCGGTGCCAAGGGGCTGCGTACTGGGTTTGCTGGGACCGAACGGCGCAGGCAAGACCACGCTGATCTCGCATCTGTCGGGCGCGCTTGCCGTGCAGTCGGGCGAGATCCGAATCGATGGCCAGCCGCTGCAGCAGGTGCGTGCGAAGACACCTACGCGCATTGCCGTGGCGCCACAGGAGCAGGCCTTCTATCCGATGCTGACCGTGGCCGAGAACCTTGCCTGCTTTGCCGCGGCTGGAGGCCTGTCGGGTGCGCGCAAGAAGGAGCGCATCGCGGCCTGTACGCAGTTTGCGCAGCTGGAGCAGTTCGCGGGCGTGCGCGCCGAGCGGCTGTCGGGCGGACTCAAGCGCCGGCTCAACCTGGCCATTGCCCTGCTGCCCGAACCCGAGCTGATGCTGTTCGACGAGCCCACCGTGGGCGTCGATCCGCAATCGCGCGCCTTCATCCTCGACGCCATCAAGAGCCTCGCGCAGCAGGGCGCGGCGGTGATCTACGCCTCGCACTACATGGAAGAGATCGAGGCGATCGCTGACCGTGTCGCCATCCTCGACCGCGGCCATGTGCTGCGCGAAGGCTCGCTCGACGAACTGCTGTCGAAGAACGCGATGCTGCTCACGCTGGCTGCTGACGGGCTAGATGCCGACATGCTCTCGCGCTTCGGCACGGTGGAGCAGGGGGGAGTGCACTGGCGCATTCACCTGAACGCCGGCAGCGGCCCGGGGCCTGTGCTGGCCGCGCTCGAAGCTGCGGGCATCGAAGCGCGCCATGCCGAATTCGGCCGCCATGACCTCGAGCAGCTGTTCATGGCGCTCACCCATCGCTCGCTGCGCGACTGACCCCCATGCTCCTCGCGCTCATCAAGAAAGAACTGCTCGCCCTCGTGCGCGACATGCATGGCCTTGCCGCGCTGTTCCTGATGCCGATGGTCTTCATTGTGCTGATGTCGCTCACGCTGAAGGACATCTATCGCCCGCCACTGGCCGAGCTGACTTATGCCATCGACATGCGCGACACGGCCACGCCGGCCAAATGGCTGCAGCAGCTCTGGCAGCGCAGCCACGGTGCACCGCAGCCGCTGGGCAGCGACTGGCAGGCGCGGCTGCGCAACGGCTCGCTCAAGTACGTGATCGTGATGGAGCCGGGCCTGTCTGAAGAACTGGAATCTGCCGCGCTGTCGACGCAGGCGCGCATCCATCTGCTGACCGAGCCGGGCATCGACGCCAACCTGTTCAACGCGCTGCGTGCCGAACTCATCGGTGCATCGGGCGAGCTCAAGGCGCGCCTCGCGCTGGCGGTGCCCGGCACAGCCAGCCCTGCGCCAGAGGCCTCCATCGAGGCGATGGTGCGTGCCGAGCGCTTCTCCACCGCCGGCCCGCGGCCGACCTCGGTGCAGCAGAACGTGCCGGCATGGCTGGTGTTCGGCATGTTCTTCGTGGTGGCCTCGCTCTCCAGCCTGTTCGTGCAGGAGCGCAGTTCGGGCGCTCTCGGCCGGCTGCAGAGCCTGGGCGTGTCGCGCACCATGCTGCTCGCGTCGAAGGCGTTGCCGTACCTGGGCGTGAACGCGCTGCAGGCCGTGCTGATGCTTGCGGCCGGCATCTGGTTCATGCCGCTGATCGGCGGTGATGCACTGTCGCTCGCGGGCATCCATTGGGGGGCGCTGCTGCTGTCGCTGGCGGCGGTGAGCCTGGCGGCGGTGAGCCTGTCGCTCGCACTGGCTTGCCTGGTGCGCAGCCATGCGCAGGCCGCCACCATCGGGCCGATGGTCAATGTGCTGATGGCGGCGGCGGGCGGCATCATGGTGCCCAAGTTCGTCATGCCGGGCTTCATGCAGCGGCTGGTCGAGATCTCTCCGATGAACTGGGGGCTCGAGGCGCTGCTGACCGTGCTGCTGCGCGGCGGCGGCGTGGCCGATGCCCTGCCGCAGATCGGCCGGCTGGTCGTGTTCGCGGCGCTGATGTTTCTTCTGGCCGTTTTCCTGTTTCGCAGGCGCGCACCGTGAGCACCACCGTCACCCCTGAATTCATTGCCAGCCTCAAGGCGATGGTGCTCGAAGCCGTCGAGAAAGAAGCGCCCCCGGGCGGCCTCGGCGACGACGAGCCGCTGTTCGGCCCCGAGGCCCGGCTCGACCTCGATTCGCTCGACGCCCTGCAGGTGTCGATGACGATCCAGCAGCGCTTTGGCGTGCGCATGCCCGACAGCAAGGAAACGCGCCGGGCGATGACTTCCATCGCCCATCTCGCGGAGCATCTGGCGCAAGCGGGCAAGGCATGAACGATGTCTACCTGGCCGGCATGGGCCTGGCCTGTGTGCTGGGTGACGACATGCCGTCCGTGCTGGCCTCATTGCGACATGGTGGCGTGCCCCCGACGCCGGTGGCCGTGGCGGACGGAATCAGCTGGCCGGTCTACGCGCTGGCGTCGAGAAAAGGCGACTGGACGCAGCGCCTGTGCAGCACCGTGCGCAGCGTGGTTGCGCAGACTGACAAGACCGGTGATTTGGGACCACGCACCGCGCCGCTGTTCGTGGCCTCGTCGTCGCTCGACATCGGCTTCATGGAATACGAGAAACAGGATCTGCGGCTAGGCGGTGATCTGCAGGACTTTGCCGGTGTCGTGGCCCGCGCGCTGGACTGGCAGGGGCCGGTGTTCACCGTCTCGACCGCCTGTACCTCGGCGCTGAACGCCGTGCTGGCCGCCGCCGACCTGATCCGAAGCGCGGAGGCCGACGAAGCGCTGGTGATCGGCGTCGAGATGGACAACCGCTTCACCGTGGCCGGCTTCGGCGCGATGCAACTGCTGGCGCCAGACAGCGCGCAGCCCTTCGGTGCGCAGCGCAAGGGGCTGGTGCTCGGCGAAGCGGTGGCTGCATTGCGCCTGACATCGCAGCCCGCGCGATGGCAGATCACGGGTGGCGCCAATGTGGTCGATGGGCGCAACCCCTCTGGCACCGAAGCCTCGGCCGTGCTCGCGATGTGTCGCGGCGCGCTGACGCAGAGCGGCCTGCAGCCCGGCGACATTGACCTGATCAAGGTGCAGGCGGCTGGCAGCCCCGTCAACGACGCCATCGAGGTGGAAGCGCTGAAGCAGGTGTTCGATCCGCTGCCGCCGCTGGTGTCGCTCAAGTCGGCGATCGGCCACACGCTGGGCGCGGCGGGGGCTGCGGAATTGGCCCTGCTGGTTGGCTGCATCGAAGGTGGCGTCTGGCCCACCGTGGACTATCCGCTCGACGCCTCGCTCGGCATTGCGCTGAGCGAGCGGGCGCCGCAGAGGCTGCGCAACATCCTGCTCAACGTGGTCGGCTTCGGCGGCGGGCATGCCTCGCTGGTGTTGAAGGATGTCGGCTCATGAGCACCTGGCGCACCGCAGCTCATTTCGTCGCGCATCCGCCGCCCGCCGACTGGCGCGACGACCTGGCCCGCCGCATCGGCCGCCGGCCGCGCCGCGTCGGCCTGTGGACCGAACTGGCGATGTACGGCGCGCGCTGCTGCCTAGACGCCGCTGGCGAGGCAGCGCTGCCGGCCGGCGCGCGCATCCGCGTTGCGAGCATGCGTGGCGCATGGGGCGCCACGCACGCAGGCCTGACCCAGCTCGATGCGGGCCTGCCGATGCCCTTCACCTTCATGCAGAGTCAGCCTGCGCTGATGCTGGCCGAAGTCGGCCGGTGCCTTGAATGGCAGGGCGATGCCAGCTTCGCGCTGTGCCGCGATGCGGCGCGCGCGCTGCAGCTGGCGAAGATGGGTGCGTCGCGTGATGGACTGCTGTTCGGCATCGTTGAAGAGGAGCGCAACGGCGAACTGCCGCGCTCCGAGTGGTGGCGGCTGATGCCCGACTGACGGGCAAGGCCAGTCAGCCGGCGATGGAGCGTTGCAGGTTGGCGCGCGCCTGTGCTTCGAGCTGCGCGTGCATCCGCGGCGTGGCGTAGATGGCCTGGCGGTCGAGAAAGCGCTGAAGGATCGCGCGGCGGCGCGGCAGGCGCACTTCATCCGGAACGAAGGCGTACTCGGCATGCACCTGGCGCTCGTACTCGTCGAAGCGCGTGCGTTCGGCGCCGAGGATCGACAGGTCGATGTCGATCAGCAGTTCGGCATCGCGGCCTTCGGGCACCGCGTCGTGGCGCGTGGCCATGACGAGCGCGTGAACCCGTTCGGCTGCTGCTTCGTCCACGCCGGCTTCAAGCAGGGCCTGGCGCGCCCAGTCTGCGCTGCGAGCTTCGTTGTCGTGGGCGTGCACGTCGTAGACCGCGTCATGGAACCACAGCGCAAGCGCCACTTCGCCAGGGCGCTCGGCCGATGTCTTTTCGCGCTCGAACCATGCGAGGCATTCGCCCAGGTGCTGCATCGTGTGGTAGTGGCGCTGCGGCTCGCCGTAGCGGCGCTGCAGCTCGGTGCACAGCGCATCGCCGGGCGATTCGACGCCCAGCGCACGCCATGCGTCGGTCCAGTTCGCGTGCAGCGCCTCGGGTGTCATGGTGCCTATTGCTCCATCGCCGCCTTGACCTCTTGCCCGAGGTCGAGCACGGACATGGCGTAGTAGCTGCTCCAGTTGTAGCGCGTGATCACGTAGAAGTTGCGCGTGCCCGCCACGTAGGTCGGCGGTGCGTCGGCACCGTTCTGCAGCTCGATCAATGCGAGCAGGCCCTTGTGCTTGATGCCTTCACCCTCGGGCACCGCACCGGCGGCCACGAAGCTGTCGGCGCTGAAGGTCGGCAGGATGTCGGGCGCCAGCAGCAGCGCCTTCTGCAGCCGCGCTTCCTCGAAATGCACCGGGTAGATGGCCGGCATGCCGGGTGTCCAGCCGAAGGACTTGAAGTAGTTGGCGACCGAGCCGATCACGTCGGCGGGGTTGTTGACGAGGTCGATGCGGCTGTCGCCGTCGAAGTCGACCGCGTACTTGGCCATGCTGCTGGGCATGAACTGCGGCATGCCCATGGCGCCGGCATAGCTGCCCAGGGGCGTGAGCGGATCGTCGGCGGTGCGGCTCTCGGTGCTCAGGAAGCTTTCGAGTTCGCCGCGGAAGAATGCCTGGCGCTCGGCCGCGCGTGGGTGGCGGTCGGGGAAGTCGAATGAGAGCGTGGCCAGCGCGTCGATCACGCGGAAGTTGCCCATGTTGCGGCCGTAGATGGTTTCCACGCCGATGATGCCGACGATGATTTCAGGCGGCACGCCGTACACCTGCTCGGCGCGCACCAGCGTGTCGGCGTTGGCGCGCCAGAAGCGCACGCCGGCCGCGATGCGCACCGGGTCGATGAAGCGGCTGCGATACGTTTGCCAGTTCTTCACGGTGCCGACCGGGCCCGGCAGCATCAGGCGCGGCACGTTGGGCAGGAAACGCGCGCTGCCGATGGTGGCGCGCACCCAGTCGCGGTCGAGTCCTCGGCGCTCGGCCACGTCGTCGGCGAATTGCATCGCGTCGTCGCGCGTGGCGTAGGGCGTGCTGCCGCGCACCGGGTTGGCGGCTGTATTCCGGCCATTGGAAGGGCCGTTGGAAGATTTCTGGGCCATGGCCCCCGTGGACCAGGCGCAGCATGCGGCGAGAAGAGCGGCTGCCGCAGCGGCGCGAGAAGGCGTAGGGAGAAAAAATCGCATCGGCCGATTGTGCCGTCCGCCCGCGCCGCCCCTCTTCAGGGACACATGTGGTTTCAGCCGCGTGCGTTGGCGCTGGGCCAGGCGAGGTGGCGGAACTCCGAGCGCAGGGTGGAGAGCGAGTCTGGCGTGGCCGGCGCGTAGCGCTGCGCTTCGAGTTTCAGCAGCCAGTCGCGCACGGCCTGCGCGGCAGGGCCGAAACGCGCGTCGGCTGCCTGCGCCATCTGGCGGGGCGGGGCGGTGTCGGGCAGTTGCAGGCCGGCCTTGGCGAGGCGCGCGCGCGCCTGGCCCAGCAGGCGCAGCCACGGATCGTGCCGGCTGCGCTCCCACAGCGTCCAGGCGGCACCGGCCAGGCTCGCGCCCACCAGCAGGTAGAGCAGCACGTAGGCCAGGTCTTCGAGGCTCGGCGCTTCGAAGCCGATGTTCTTCAGCAGGTTGAGCTGGCGGCTCTGCGTGTAGTTGAGCACCCACTGGTTCCAGCCGTTGTTCACGGCCTCCCAGGCGGCGCGGATGTTCTGGGCGAGCGTGGGGCTCATCGAGCTGATGGCGCCCGCGAACAGGCCCGGTTGCGGCACGAGCCGTTGCGTCTGGCCGATGCGCCCCGGGGCGACGGAGCCTGTCGGGTCCACGCGCGTCCAGCCGGTGCCTTCCTGCCAGATCTCGGCCCACGCGTGGGCATCGCTTTGTCGCACGATCCAGTAGTTGTCTACGCTGTTGAGTTCTCCGCCCTGATAGCCCGTCACGATGCGTGCCGGAATGCCGAGGTTGCGCATCAGCACCACGAAGGCCGAGGCGATGTGCTCGCAGAAGCCCTCCTTGCGGTCGAACCAGAACTCGTCGGCGGTGTTGTCGCCGTAGACGCCCGGCTCCAGCGTGTAGGTGTAGCCGCCGGTGCGAAGGCGCCGCAGGGCGGCCTGCACGAATGCCTGTGCATTGGCGTTGGCCAGCGCGGGATCGGCGCGCATCTCGGCGGCGAGGGCGGCGGTGCGCGGGTTGGTGCCAGGCGGCAGCGCCAGGTAGGCCTGGAGCTGGCCGCCCGTACGCTTCACCGGGCCGCTCTGGAACTGCGTGTAGCTCTCGGCGCGGTAGCGCACCAGATCGGTGACGGGGCGGCTAGCGAACCATTGCAGGTCGGGCGTGCCGGTGACTTCGAATCCGGCCGCCTCGGGAGGGCGCTGCGAGGCGTCGAGGGTCAGCAGCCAGGGGCGGTTGTTGGCTTCGAGCGTGATTTCGTAGCGCACGGGCTCGCCGCTCACGCGCAGGTTGGCGGACCACTGCGCGCCGCGCGCCCATGACGGGAGCGCGGTCCACTCACGGCCGTCGAACTGCGCCAGCACCGGCCCGCGAAAGTAGAGCTGGCTTTGCGGCGGCGCGCGGTCGCCATCGAACTTGATGCGCGCGGCGATGCTGTCGTCAAGCGCCAGTTCGGCGATGGTGCCCACGCGCATGGTGTTCGACAGGCCCGTGCGGCCCGCCATGGCGTCGCTGGGCGTACCCCACAGCGGTGCGAAGCGCGGGAACAGCAGGAACAGCGCGAGCATGATCGGTGCGCCCGCAAGCGCCATCCATCCCGCGGTGCGCGCGGCCTGCATCAGCGGAGGCCGGCCCACGGGCATGTGCGCGTTGACCAGTGCCGTCAGCAGGCCCAGCAGCGCCAGCAGCATGGTGAAGGCGGTCAGCAGCGATTGCGAATAGAAGAAGTTCGTGAGCATCGTGAAGAAGCCCAGGAAGAAGACGACGAAGGCGTCTCGCCGCGCGCGCAGTTCCAGCGTCTTGAGTGCGAGCAGGCTGACGATCAACGTGACGCCCGCGTCCCGGCCCAGCAGCGTGCGGTGGGTGGCGTAGGTGGCGCCGATCGTCAGTATCAGCAGCGCAAGGCGCCACCACTTGCTGGGAAGGGGGCGTGCCTGCACGGCCAGCGAGGCGCGCCAGAGCAGCACCATTGCCGTGATGGCCGTGCACCACCAGGGCAGGTTCTCGACCTGCGGCAAGAGGATCAGGCCGATGACGCAGAGAAGGAAAAGGGTGTCCCTCGCGTCGCGGGGAAGCGAGGCGAGTTCGCGTGTAACTCTGTTCATTTGACGGTCTCGTTCAGCACAGGGCCAAGGCCTCCAGGCAGGCCCGCCGGTGGGCTTCGCCCTGGGACGGCTTCACGACCCGGCCCGCCACCCGCACGCCGTAGTCCACGCCCAGCCGGTCTGACATCAGCACCCAGGCGCACAAGCGCGAGATGCGGGCCTCGGTGTCCGCGAGGCCGGTGGCCTGTGCATCGAGCCAGAGTTCTTCGCGCTGGGTCTGCTGCGTGTCGCGGCTGACGAGGTCTTCCGACCCGGCTGCCTGCGCCCGCGCGGCCTTCTTCCAGACCACGAGCTTCAGCGGATCGCCGCGCCGGTAGGCCCGCACGCCGTCGTATTCGCCGGCGTTGTGCGCCCGCAGCGCGGCGGACACTGCCGCTGGCCCCGACAGGGGCTCGCCCGGCGGGAGCGGCGGCGGATGCGCTTCTGGCGTGGGGTACACCAGCATCTGCGCGGCCGGCCGCCAGACCGTCCACACGCGGAACGTGCCGAGCGGGAAGCGCGTTTCCGCCGTCAGCGGCGGCACCGGATGCAGCCCGCGCCGCTCGGGCTTGAATGCGATCTCGACGGTCGACGTGCCCTCGGCCGGCACGTCGGTCCAGGCCCATTGCCCGCTGCCGCGCACGGCCATGCCGATGCCGTAGCGCACGCTGCGGCGCGTGTTGTGCAGCACCACCCGGAAGACGGCGGCGGCGCCTGCGTAGTGGGCGTCGGGCGCCACCATGTGCATGGCCAGTCCGCGCAGCGTGCCGTGGCAAACGTGCATGCCCACGGCCACGCTGCCGGCGAGCAGGAAGGTCAGCAGGTAGCCCAGGTTGAGCTGGTAGTTGATCGAGGCGATCAGCAGCACCAGCAGCGTCGCGGCCAGCGTCCATCCAGCCCGCGTGGGCACGATGTAGACATTGCGCTGCGTCAGCTCCAGTGTGTCCGACGGCGGACGGCGCGACAGGAACCAGCCGTCGATGCGCGAGCGGAGGGCGCCTGCAGGGCTCACGGCAGCGGCACTGCGGCGATCATGGCGCGCACCTGCTCGACGGCGCCGCGGCCTGCGTCGCCAACCGGCGTGAGGCGGTGCGCGATCGTCTGCGGCAGCACGGCCTGCACGTCATCGGGAGCGACGTAGTTGCGGTTGGCCAGCAGCGCCTGCGCCTTGGCCGCGCGCAGCACCGCGATGCCGGCGCGCGGCGACAGGCCCTGCAAAAACCAGCGGCCAGAGCGCGTGGCCGCGATAAGGTCTTGCACGTAGTTGAGTAGCGGATCGGCCGCATGCACCTGCTGCACACGCTGCTGCAGGGCGGTCAGCTCGCCGGCGGTCAGCATCGCGGGCAGGGAGGCCAGCATTTCGCGGCGGTCGACGCCCGAGAGCAGCTGGCGCTCGGCGGCGCGGTCGGGGTAGCCGAGCGAGATGCGCATCAGGAAACGGTCGAGCTGCGACTCGGGCAGGGCGAAGGTGCCGAGCTGGTCCTGCGGGTTCTGCGTGGCGATCACGAAGAAGGGCGTGGGCAGGGGACGGGTCTCGCCTTCGACGGTGACCTGCTTTTCTTCCATCGCCTCGAGCAGCGCACTCTGGGTCTTGGGGCTGGCGCGGTTGATTTCGTCGGCTAGCAGCACCTGCGCGAAGATCGGCCCGGGGTGGAACACGAAGGCCTGCTGGCCCCGGTCGTAGATTGCCACGCCCGACAGGTCGCCCGGCATCAGGTCGGCGGTGAATTGCACCCGGGAGAACTGCAGCCCGAAGGTGTGCGACAGCGCGTGGGCGAGGGTGGTCTTGCCGACCCCCGGCACGTCCTCGATCAGCAGGTGCCCGCCCGCCAGCAGACAGGCAACGCAGTCGCGCACTTGGGCCTCTTTGCCCACGATCACCGTGTTAAGCTGAGTTAACAAAGTGGCTAGCTTTGCAGCAACGTCCATATTTGTATCCATATGCAAACGATACCGTAAGACCTGCCGGCCCCATGCCGCGTGAGGTCTAGACGTGGCGACAGAGACACATGGGCAAGACAGGCTACTTCACACATCGCGACTTCTGGAAGCACGACATGGGCGGGGGGCATCCCGAATGTCCCGGGCGCCTGGATGCCATCGAAGACCGCCTGCTGCTTACCGGCGTGGGTGACGCACTGGAGCACTGCGAGGTGCCGCTGGCCACCCTGGAGCAGCTCACCCGGGCGCACAGCACGGAGCACGTCGAGTACCTCGAGGAACTGCATCAGCGCCTGGTGGCCGACGAGCCCGCCGGCGGCCCCGACCACGCGCAGGTCGATCCCGACACGATGCTCACCCGCTTCACTCTGCTGGCCGCGCGCCGCGCCGCCGGCGCCGCGATTGCCGCGACCGACGCGGTGATTGCCGGCGATCTGGAAAACGCCTTCTGCTCGGTGCGCCCGCCCGGCCACCATGCCTGCCGCGAGCAGGCGATGGGTTTCTGCTTCTTCAACAACATTGCCATTGCCGCGCGGCACGCCATCGACGTGCACGGCCTGGAGCGCGTGGCCATCGTCGACTTCGACGTGCACCACGGCAACGGCACCGAGAACATCCTGTCGAACGACCCGAACGTGCTGATGGTCGGCTTCTTCCAGCATCCGTTCTATCCGTACAGCGGCACGGTGCATCCGGCATCGAACATGCTGAACCTGCCGATCCCGGCCTACACCCGGGGCATGGACGTGCGTGAGCTGATCGAGGCGATCTGGATGCCGCGGCTGGAAGAATTCAAGCCGCAGATGATCTTCATCAGCGCCGGCTTCGACGCCCACCGCGAGGACGACCTGGGCCAGCTTGGCCTCAACGAGAACGACTTCGCCTGGATCACGGGCCGCATACAGGATGTTGCCAGGCGCCATGCGAAGGGCCGTATCGTCTCGATGCTCGAAGGCGGCTACAACCTCGATGCGCTGGCGCGCAGCGTGGAAGCCCACATCCGCGTTCTCGCGGACCTGTAACGCAGCCGGCGCGAATGGCGCCCACGCTTCCGTTTTCTTTCAATAGATGAATTTCAACGATTTCACCCAACGCCTCGCCCAGGTCGATGCGCGCGGCATCGGCGTCGAATTGGTTGCGCTGGTGGCCTGCGTGGCGCTGGCCTGGGCCGTGAGCAAATGGTTCGGCCGCGACCAGCCCAAGGACTCGATCTGGTTCGGCGAAAGCACCTTCGACGGACTGCTGTTCCCGCTGCTGGCGCTGGTGCTCACCGATCTCGCCCGGCGCGTGGTGATCGATTTCCAGACCGTGCTGGTGCTGCGCATCGCGGTGCCAGTGTTCCTGTCGCTGGCGGTCATCCGGCTGTTTGCGCGGGTGCTGCGGGCGGTGTTCCCGGCGTCCAACGTCGTGCGGCTGATCGAGCGCACAGTCTCCTGGCTGGCCTGGATCGCGGCGGTGCTCTGGATCGTCGGACTGCTGCCGCCGGTGCTGGCCGAACTCGACCAGATCACGCTGGCCTTCGGCAAGACGCGCGTGAGCCTGCAGACGATCTTCCAGGGCGTGCTGTCGGCGGGGCTGGTGCTGGTGATCTCGCTGTGGATCTCCAGCACCATCGAAAAACGCATCCTGCGCGAGGCCGTCACCGACCTGTCGATGCGCAAGGTGGCTTCGAACGCGGTGCGCGCCTTCCTGCTGCTGGTCGGCCTGCTGTTCGCGTTGTCGGCGGTGGGGGTGGACCTGACGGCGCTGTCCGTGCTGGGTGGCGCGCTCGGCGTGGGCCTTGGCTTCGGGCTGCAGAAGCTGGCGGCCAATTACGTGAGCGGCTTCGTGATCCTGCTCGAACGCTCGATCCGCATCGGCGACAACGTGAAGGTCGACACCTTCGAGGGCCGCATCACGGACATCAAGACCCGCTACACCCTCATTCGCGCGGGCAACGGACGCGAGGCCATCGTGCCGAACGAATCGCTCATCACCAGCCGGGTGGAAAACCTGTCGCTGGCCGACCGCAAGTTCAACATCACGACCACCATCGTGGTCGGCTACGAGAGCAACGTGGCGCAGGTGCAGACCATCCTGTGCGATGCGGCCAAGGCCCAGCCGCGCGTGATGAGCGACCCGGAGCCCGTGGCCTTCCTCATGAACTTCGCGCCCGACGGCCTGGAGTTCACGCTGAACTTCTGGGTGGCCGACCCCGACAAGGGCAAGGACAACCTGCGCTCGGCCATCAACATCGCCATCCTCGACGGGCTGCGCGGCGCGGGCATCGACATTCCCTATCCGCAGCGGGTGGTGCGTGTGGAGTCTTTACCGGATGGACTCGCCCAGGCACCCAACGCTGTTTTATAATCACGGAAAAGCACGATCGTTCTTTTTTCTTGGCGCCTGCGCCGATGAGAAGAACGGAGAGGCCGCAAAGGTCGCGTCCTAGAATGACCGGCTGCCCTCGAAGCCCCCTTTTTGCAATCCAATGGAGTCAAGTCAATGAAGGTTCTTGTACCTGTCAAACGGGTCGTCGACTACAACGTGAAAGTGCGCGTCAAGAGCGACGGCACCGGAGTGGACATTGCCAACGTCAAGATGAGCATGAACCCCTTCGACGAGATCGCCGTTGAAGAGGCCGTGCGGCTGAAGGAAAAGGGCGTGGTCACCGAAGTCATCGCCGTCTCGTGCGGTGATGCCAAATGCCAGGAAACCCTGCGCACCGCCATGGCCATCGGCGCCGACCGCGGCATCCTCGTGGAAACCACCGAAGAACTGCAGCCCCTGGCCGTGGCCAAGCTGCTCAAGGCGCTGGTGGACAAGGAACAACCGTCGCTCATCATCCTTGGCAAGCAAGCCATCGACGACGACGCCAACCAGACCGGCCAGATGCTGGCGGCTCTTGCTGACCTGCCCCAAGCCACCTTCGCCTCCAAGGTCGAAGTCGCTGGCGACAAAGCCACCGTCACCCGCGAAGTCGACGGCGGCCTGGAAACCATCTCCCTGAGCCTGCCGGCCGTCATCACCACCGACCTGCGCCTGAACGAGCCGCGCTACGTCACGCTGCCCAACATCATGAAGGCCAAGAAGAAGCAGCTCGACGTCTTCAAGCCTGAAGACCTGGGCGTCGACGTCAAGCCGCGCCTGAAGACCCTGAAGGTGGCTGAGCCCCCGAAGCGCGGCGCCGGCATCAAGGTGCCTGACGTTGCAACGCTGGTGGACAAACTGAAGAACGAAGCGAAGGTGATCTGAACATGACCGCACTTGTTATTGCCGAACACGACCACGCGACCGTCAAGCCCGCGACCCTCAACACCGTGACTGCTGCACTCGCCTGCGGCGGCGATGTCCATGTGCTGGTGGCCGGTGCCAATGCAGCCGAAGCCGGCAAGGCCGCCGCCCAGATCGCTGGAGTCTCCAAGGTCATCGTGGCCGACAGCCCCAGCCTTGCGGAAAACCTCGCCGAGAACGTCGCCGCTCAAGTGCTGGCCATCGCCGGCAACTACAGCCACATCCTGTTCCCCTCGACCGCCAACGGCAAGAACGTCGCGCCTCGCGTGGCTGCCAAGCTCGATGTGGCCCAGATCAGCGACATCACCAAGGTCGACAGCCCCGACACCTTCGAGCGCCCGATCTATGCTGGCAACGCCATTGCCACCGTGCAGAGCAGTGACGCGACCAAGGTGATCACCGTGCGTACGACCGGCTTCGATGCCGCAGCAGCCACGGGTGGCAGCGCAGCCGTCGAAACGGCCGAAGGCGTCGCAGACAGCGGCAAGAGCAGCTTCGTGGGCCGTGAAGTCACCAAGAGCGAACGCCCCGAGCTGACCGCAGCCAAGATCATCGTCTCGGGTGGCCGTGCCTTGGGCAGCGCCGAGAAGTTCACCGAAGTGATGGCCCCTCTGGCCGACAAGCTGAACGCAGGCCTTGGCGCCAGCCGCGCAGCCGTCGACGCAGGCTACGCCCCCAACGACTGGCAAGTGGGCCAGACCGGCAAGATCGTCGCCCCGCAGCTGTACATCGCAGCAGGCATCTCCGGCGCGATCCAGCACTTGGCCGGCATGAAGGACTCCAAGGTGATCGTGGCGATCAACAAGGACGAAGAAGCCCCGATCTTCTCGGTGGCCGACTACGGCCTCGTGGCCGACCTGTTCACGGCCGTGCCGGAACTGGTGAAGGCGCTCTGATCGCATTGCTGCACTGAGCCAGAGGGCATCGTTCGCGATGCCCTTTTCGTATCCGCTGTATCTGGAGACAAGACATGAGCTACACCGCCCCCATCAAGGACATGCTGTTCGACATCGAGCACCTGGCCAACATAGGCGAGATCGCGAAGCTGCCGGGCTTCGAAGACGCCGGCCTCGAAACCGCGCAGGCCGTCCTCGAGGAATGCGCGCGCTTCAACCAGGACGTGGTCGCGCCGCTGAACGTGGCGGGCGACCGCAACCCCTCGTCGTTCAAGGACGGCGCGGTCACCACCACGCCGGGCTTCAAGGAAGCTTTCGCGCAGTACGTGTCAGGCGGTTGGCAGGGCCTGCAGCATCCGGCGGACTTCGGCGGCCAGGGCCTGCCCAAGACCATTGGCGCGGCTTGCGGCGAGATGCTCAATTCGGCCAACATGAGCTTCGCGCTGTGCCCGCTGCTGAGCGACGGCGCCATCGAGGCGCTGCTCACGGCCGGCTCCGACGAGCTCAAGGCGGTGTACCTCGAAAAGCTTGTGAGCGGCCAGTGGACCGGCACGATGAACCTCACCGAGCCGCAGGCCGGCAGCGACCTCGCCATGGTGCGCAGCCGCGCCGAGCCGCAGCCCGATGGCACCTACAAGGTGTTCGGCACCAAGATCTTCATCACCTATGGTGAGCACGACATGGCCGAGAACATCGTGCACCTCGTGCTGGCCCGCGTGACCGGTGCGCCCGAGGGCGTGAAGGGCATCAGCCTGTTCGTGGTGCCGAAGTTCCTCGTCGGCAAGGACGGCTCGCTGGGCGAACGCAACGACGTGCACTGCGTGAGCATCGAGCACAAGATGGGCATCAAGGCCTCGCCCACTGCCGTGCTGCAGTACGGCGACCACGGCGGCGCAGTGGGCTACATCGTCGGCCAGGAGAATCGCGGCCTCGAATACATGTTCATCATGATGAACTCGGCCCGCTATGCGGTGGGCATGCAGGGCATTGCGATTGCGGAGCGCGCCTACCAGCACGCCGTGGCCTACGCAAAAGACCGCGTGCAGAGCCGCCCGGTCGATGGCTCCATCAATGCCAGCGCGCCCATCATTCATCACCCCGACGTCAAGCGCATGCTGATGACGATGCGCGCCTACACCGAAGGCTGCCGCGCGATGGCCAGCGTGGCCGCTGCCGCCTACGACGCAGCGCACCATCATCCCGACGCGGACGCGCGCAAGCAGAACCAGGCCTTCTACGAATTCATGGTGCCGCTGGTCAAGGGCTACAGCACAGAGATGAGCCTCGAAGTGGCATCGCTCGGGGTGCAGGTGCACGGCGGCATGGGCTTCATCGAGGAGACCGGCGCGGCGCAGTACTACCGCGACGCCAAGATCCTGACGATCTACGAAGGCACCACCGCCATCCAGGCCAACGACCTCGTGGGCCGCAAGACCGCACGCGACGGTGGCCAGACCGCAAAGGCGATTGCCGCGCAGATCGAGAAGACCGAAGCCGAACTCGCCAAGAGCGACAGCCCCGCGGCGGCTGCCGTGCTCAAGCGCCTGAAGGCCGCGCGCCTTGCGTTCATCGACGTGGTCGATTTCGTGGCCGGCCAGACCAAGGCGTCGCCCAATGCGGTGTTCGCCGGCAGCGTGCCCTACCTGATGCTCGCGGGCAACCTCGTGGCAGGCTGGCAGCTCGCGCGTTCGCTGATCATTGCGCAGGACCTCGCTTCGCGCAGCTTCGACACCGACTTCATGCTGGCGAAGATTGCCACCGCGCGCTTCTATGCCGAGCACATCCTCAACAAGGTGCCGGGCATCCGCGACAGCATCGTCGACGGCGCCGAGAGCGTCACGGCGATGGCGCTCGACGCCTTCTGACGCACCGCCGCTGTCGCCCATCTGACGGGCGATGGCGGCTTCTCTCTCTTATAAAACCGAACCCATCTCCGGAGACGACATGTCCAAGCTGCCCCCCGTACTCGCGAACCTGCCGCTGCCGATCATCGGCTCGCCGCTGTTCATCATCAGCAACCCGAAGCTCGTGATTGCGCAATGCAAGGCGGGCGTGGTCGGCTCGATGCCGGCGCTCAACGCGCGCCCCGCGGCGCAGCTCGAAGAGTGGTTGATCGAGATCACCGAAGAGCTCGCGGCCTACAACAAGGCCAATCCCGACAAGCCTGCCGCCCCGTTCGCCATCAACCAGATCGTGCACAAGAGCAATGACCGGCTCGAGCACGACATGGAGATGGTCGTGAAGTACAAGGTGCCGATCGTCATCACCTCGCTGGGCGCGCGCACCGACGTGAACGACGCGGTGCACAGCTACGGCGGCGTGACGCTGCACGACATCATCAACAACAAGTTCGCGCAGAAGGCGATCGAGAAGGGCGCCGACGGCATCATCGCCGTGGCGGCCGGCGCTGGCGGCCACGCGGGCGTGAAGAGCCCGTTCGCGCTGGTGCAGGAGATTCGCCAGTGGTTCGACGGCCCCATCGCGCTGTCGGGCTCCATTGCCACCGGCGGTGCGGTGCTTGCCGCGCAGGCCATGGGCGCCGACTTTGCCTACATCGGCACGGCCTTCATCGCGACCGAGGAAGCGCGCGCGAGCGACGATTACAAGCAGGCCATCGTCGACGGTAGTTCGGACGACATCGTCTATTCGAGCCTCTTCACGGGCGTGCACGGCAACTATCTCGCGCCCAGCATCGTCAAGGCCGGCATGGACCCGGCCAACCTGCCCGAGGGCGACGTGAAGACCATGAACTTCGGCGGCGGCGAAGGCAGCAAGGCCAAGGCCTGGAAGGACATCTGGGGCTCGGGCCAGGGCATTGGCGCCGTGACCGAAGTGGCCAGCGCCGCGGCCTTCATCGAAAAGCTCAAGCGCGAATACCAGGAAGCAAGGCAACGGCTCGCGCTTTGACTGCCACTGCGAACGGCGCCGCGCCTGCTGCCGGCGCGCCGCCGTCATCGCTGGGGCGCATGCCGCTGCTCGACGCGGCGAAGGGCATCGCCTGTGCGGTGATCGTTGGACATCATCTCTCGCGCTATGGCCCGATGCCGGCAGGCGCGTACGCGCTCGCGCCTGATTTCTTCTCGTGGCTGGCCAACGAAGGCCGGCTGGCGGTGCAGGTGTTTCTCGTCATCGCCGGCTTTCTTGCAGCCGCCAGCCTCGCGCCCGACGGCATGCTGCGCGTGGAGCGGCCGGTGACGCGCATCCTGCAGCGCTATGGGCGGCTGGTCATGCCGTACCTCGCCGCGCTCACTGTGTGCGTGCTGGTCGCGGCGGTGGTGCGGCCGTGGCTCGATGAAGAGGTTGTGCCTGCGTCGCCGACCTTCGGGCAACTGGTCGCCCATGGATTGCTGCTGCAGGACTTGTTGGGCTACGAGTCGCTGTCGACGGGCGTCTGGTACGTGGCCATCGACTTCCAGCTGTTCGCGCTGGCGCTGGCACTGGTGGGCCTGCCCACGATGCTGCAGCGCTCCAGCGGCTCGCCGCCGCTGAGCGCACAGGCGCGCTGGATGCCCGTGGCGCTGGTGCTCGGGCTGGCTGTGGCTTCGCTCGCGCTCTTCAATCGCAATGCCGGGCTGGACGACACAGCCTTCTATTTCTTCGGCACCTACGGTG
Source organism: Variovorax sp. OV084 (assembly GCF_900111625.1). NCBI lineage: Bacteria > Pseudomonadati > Pseudomonadota > Betaproteobacteria > Burkholderiales > Comamonadaceae > Variovorax > Variovorax sp. OV084. The sequence goes on from NZ_FOII01000015.1 coordinate 110,848, forward strand.
TGGGCATGCTGGTGTTCTGGATCGGGCGCGCGACACGGTCAAGCACCTGGCAGAGCGCGATCGCATTGCTTGCGCTGGTGGGGGCGGGCGCACTGGCTATCGACTGGCGCAGCCGTATCGCCACGGCGCTGTTCACGGCACTGCTGATTGCCATTGCGCAGCGCCGCAACTGGCTGTCGCCTAAGCACTGGCCTGCCGTGGCCCTGCCTTTGTTGCGGCTGGGGCGTATGTCGTACTCGCTGTTCCTGATCCACTTCCCGGTGCTGCTTGCCATGAATGCGGCGGTTGCGAATTCCGGGCCGCACGGTGCGTGGTTCGACGCGGTCGGCCTCGTGGCGACCTTCGGCCTGTCGGTAGCTGCGGCGGCGCTGCTGTACCGCTGGGTGGAAGCGCGCCCGGCCTCGTGGCGCGCGGTGTTCACGCTTTTTGCTGCGCTGCTGGTTACCGGGCTAGTCGTTTCTCATTAAGGACAGGGGCGCCCGCGCAGGCGCACTGGCCGAATCTTCCTGAACCCGGTTGCGCTCGAGCGCCGGAGCGTGCAGTCTGCGGGCTCGTCAGTCGCTCGCATCTTCGGTATGATTGTGGAGATTTCAGTAATTACTGAAAATACACGAAACCAAGGAATGACCAAGCACTCGCCATCCCGATCGCCGCTGCGGGCTTTCGCGTCGCCTGACGTCGGCGGGGTGGTGCAGGGTGCCGCGGCGCTGTTCTGGCTGCCGCAGGCGGCGCTGCTGGCGATGGCGGTGCAGGGACTGGCTTCCGGGCGCGGTTTCGCTGCCGTGATCTGGCCCGCCGGCGCGATCCTGCTGCTTGGGCTGCTGCGGGCGGGTTGCGAGGCCTGGGGCGCTCGCCGGACCTTTACTCGTGCACGTGCACAACTCACGGCGCTGCGCGAGCAAACGGCCACGGCGCTGGCCGGCAGCTCGCCGCTGGACCGCAGCCGCGCGCCTTCCGGGCTCGCCGCCAGCGTGCTCGCCGAGCAGGCCGAGGCTCTGGTGCCGTACCTCGTGCGCTACCAGCCCGCGCGCTGGCGCGCGACGGTGGTGCCGATCTTCATCCTGTGCGCGGTGGCCGCCTTTTCATGGGTGGCCGCGCTGGTGCTGCTGTTCGCGGCGCCGCTCATTCCGGTCTTCATGGCCATCGTCGGCTGGCGCGCCAAGGCTGCGAGCGAAGCGCAGATGGTGGAGATGGGCGGCATGAACGCCTTCCTGCTCGACCGGCTTCGCGGGCTGGCGACACTGCGTGCGCTAGATGCGGTGGAGACCACGGCGCAGCGGCTGGGCGATGCAGCGCAATCCCTGCGCCGACGGACGATGGCGGTGCTGCGCATCGCGTTTCTCTCGTCAGCCGTGCTGGAGCTTTTCTCGGCGCTGGGCGTGGCGATGGTGGCCGCGTACGTCGGCTTTCACCTGCTGGGCTCGCTCGGCTTCGGCGCTTGGGGCCGGACGCTGAGCCTGGGCGAGGGGCTGTTCGTACTGTTGCTGGCGCCGGCGTTCTTCGAGCCCCTGCGAGAGCTGTCGGCGGTCTGGCATGACCGGGCTGCAGGTGAAGCGGCGCTGGAGGCACTCGACCGCTTGCAGCGCAACGACCTGCCGCTGCCTGGTGCGAACGCCTCGCTGACGCGCGCCGCGACGGGCGTGCCAGGCGGCGCGCCGACCATCGCCATCCACAACCTGCATTTCTCCTGGCCCGGCGAGCAGCAAGAGGTCTTCGAAGGCTACGAGCTTCGCATCGCGGCAGGTGAACACATTGCGCTGATGGGCCCCAGCGGCTCTGGCAAGACTGCATTGCTCTCAATACTCGCAGGCCTCGTGCCCGCCACGCGCGGCGAGATCTCGATCGGCGGCGTGGCGCTCACGGACCACACCGTGGCGGCGCTGCGCCAGCGCATGGCGTGGATGGGCCAGGCGCCGCACGTCTTCGCCGGCTCGGTCGAAACCAACGTCGCATTGGGGCGCATGGGCGTGGACACCCCACAGGTCGCCGAAGCCATGCGCTTCGCATCGCTCGAAGCCGTGACGCAGGCGCATCCCGGTGTGACGCTAGGCGAGGGTGGCCATGGCCTGTCTGGTGGAGAAGCCGTGCGACTTGCCCTCGCGCGCGTCGCGGTGCACCCGCACGCCGACCTGCTGCTGATAGACGAACCGACAGCGCACCTCGACACCGAAACCGCTGAGCGCGTCGCCGACGCTCTGGTGGCACTGGCGCGCGGCAAGACCCTCGTCGTCGCCACGCACGACCCGGTGCTGGCGGCTCGCATGGACCGCGCGGTGAACCTCGGCGCAGAAGCGCTGGAGAAGGCCGCATGAAGGCGACGCCAATCCACGCCACGAATTGGCGCGATCTGCGCCTGGTCCTGCGCCCCTTCCTTGCCGCGCAGCCACGTCCTCTTCTGCTCGGCTGCCTGCTCGCCGCAGTCACCGTGCTCGCGGGGATGGCGCTACTCGGCCTCTCGGGCTGGTTCATCACCGCGACCGCATTGGCCGGCCTGCACGCGGCCACCGCCTTCACCTTCGACGTGTTCATGCCCTCCGCCGGAATTCGCCTGCTGGCACTCGGTCGTACGGCATCGCGCTATGGCGAGCGGCTTGTGACGCACGACGCGACCTTCGCCGTGCTCGCAGCGCTGCGCGTTCGCCTGTTCCGCGGCTGGGCAAAGGCCGAGGCGGCGCGCGAGTTGCTGATGCGCCCGGCCCGCCTGCTGTTTCGTTTGACGGCGGACATCGACGCGCTGGAATCGCTCTACCTTCGCCTGCTCGTGCCAGCCGCCGCAGCGCTCGGCGCGGCATTGCTGGCCGGCGTGGTGCTCGGCTTCATGCATGTCGCCATGGGCCTCGCGCTGATGCTCTGGCTCGTGACCGTCGGCTGGGGCATCGCGTTCGTCGTCGTAAGGCGAGCACGCCGGCCGGCCGTGCAGCGGGCGCATGCCATCGAGGCGCTGCGCGCACGCGCAGTCGATCTGGTGGCAGGGCAGACCGATCTGGTGATGGCCGGCCGCATCGGCGCGCAGCGCCAGGCGTTGATGAACGCCGACATGCATCTCGCAAAGGCCGACCTGGCATTGAACAAGCTCGAAGCGGCGGCCGGCTTCGCCTATGGCAGCGCGGGCACCCTGACCCTCGTCGGCGTGCTGCTTGCCGTCGGCCTGCTGGTGGGCGAGGGCGTCATCAGCCCGCCGGCGGCGGCACTGGCGCTGCTGGTGGCGCTCACTGCCACCGAGCCCTTCGCGGCCTTGCGCCGCGGTGCGCTCGATGCGGGCCGCACGTGGCTGGCGGTGCGGCGACTTGCACCTCGCATGAGCGAGGAGTCCGTCTCAACGTCAACGTCGAACAAACCCGATGCGACGCTCGCATTGCAACTGCAGCGCGTCACCGTGGTCCACGATGGCAGCCGCACACCCGTCCTGAGCGACGTGACCTTGACCCTGAACGCAGGCGAGCGCGTCGCATTGATCGGCGCGAGCGGCGCAGGCAAGTCGACGCTGCTCGCCGCCATCGCAGGCGAAATCACGCCGCAGTCCGGCAGCAAGAGCGCACAGCCCGCATGCCTTCTGACCCAACGCACCGAACTCTTCCAGGACAGCCTGCGCGACAACCTCCGCCTCGCCGCGCCCAACGCCACCGACGCCCAACTGCATGCCGTACTGCACGCAGCAGGCCTCAAAGACGAGGTGCGCGCACTGGCCACGGGCCTCGACACCCGGCTCGGCGAAGGCGGCCTGGGCCTCTCCGGCGGCCAGTCGCGCCGCCTTGCGCTGGCCCGCCTGCTGCTGCGCCCGGTGCCCCTCTGGCTGCTCGACGAACCCACCGAAGCGCTCGACGCCGCCACCGCACACGACGTGCTGCAACGCCTCGCCCGACACGCAGGCCCACGCACCTTGCTGATCGCCACTCACCTGCGCCGCGAAGCCGCGCTCGCCGACCGCCTCGTGTGCATGCGCCAGGGCCGCATCGTCGCCGACCTGCGGCGCGGCACTGAAGCCTTCGACGCCGCACTGCGCAGCCTGCGCCCCGACTGAACACTTACAAAGAAAAAACAGGCAACCCAAAAGGAAGAACCCCCATGGACCTCGACATCGTCGCGCTATCGCGCCTGCAGTTCGCCGTCACGGCGCTGTACCACTTCCTGTTCGTGCCGCTGACGCTCGGGCTTTCGATCATCCTCGCCATCATGGAGACGGTCTACGTGATGACCGGCCGCGTGATCTGGCGCGACATGACGAAATTCTGGGGCGTGCTGTTCGGCATCAACTTCGCGATGGGCGTGGCCACCGGCATCGTGATGGAGTTCCAGTTCGGCATGAACTGGAGCTACTACAGCCACTACGTCGGCGACATCTTCGGCGCGCCGCTGGCCATCGAGGGGCTGATGGCCTTCTTCATGGAGGCCACCTTCGTCGGGCTGTTCTTCTTCGGCTGGGACAAGCTCTCCAAGGTGGGCCACCTGATCTCGACATGGGCCGTGGCCATCGGCTCCAACTTCTCGGCGCTGTGGATCCTCATTGCCAACGGCTGGATGCAGAACCCCGTGGGCGCGGCCTTCAACCCGCAGACCATGCGCATGGAAGTGACCGACTTCTTCGCGGTGCTGACCAACCCGGTGGCGCAGGCCAAGTTCGTGCACACCGTGTCGGCGGGGTACGTGTGCGCCGCCGTGTTCGTGCTGGGCGTGTCGGCCTGGTATGTGCTCAAGGGCCGTCATCTCGAACTGGCCAAGCGCTCGATGACGGTCGCGGCCTCGTTCGGCCTGGCCGCCGCGCTGTCGGTGGCCGTGCTCGGCGACGAGAGCGGCTATCTCTCGGGCGAGCACCAGAAGATGAAGCTGGCCGCCATCGAAGCCATGTGGGAAACGCAACCCGCGCCTGCCGCCTTCACCGTCATCGGCTTCCCCGACCAGGAGGCGCGCGAGACGCACTACGCCATCCACATCCCCGCGGTGATGGGCCTGATCGGCACGCGCTCGCTCAACACAGTGATGCCCGGCATCGACGAGCTCGTGAAGCGCGCTGAAGCCCGCATCCGAGAAGGCCTCAAGGCGTACGACGCACTGCAGAAGATCCGCGAGGCAGGCGGCACCGGCAAGGTGACGCAGGGCGTGCGCGGGGACTTCGAGGACAACGGCATCAACATGGGCTACGCGCTGCTGCTCAAGCGCTACGTGGACGATCCGCGCACAGCGACGGACGAGCAGATCACCAAGGCCGCATGGGACACCGTGCCGCAGGTGGCGCCGCTGTTCTGGCTGTTCCGCGTGATGGTGGGCATCGGCATGCTGCTGATCCTGCTGACGGGCACCTTCTTCGTGCTCTCCGCGCGCCGCAAGCTCGACAGCTACCGCTGGCTGCTGAAGCTCGCCGTGTTCGCGATCCCGCTGCCGTGGATCGCCATCGAGTCGGGCTGGCTGGTTGCTGAGTTCGGCCGCCAGCCGTGGGTGATCGAAGGCGTGCTGCCGACGGCTGTAGCTGTGTCGAACCTCGGCGTGAAGACGCTGCTGCTCACGCTCGCTGGCTTCATCGCGATCTACACCACGCTGCTCATCATCGAGATGAAGCTGATGCTCAAGGCCATCCGAAAGGGGCCTGAAGCCGAGCATGCGCCGGACGAGGGCGACACGCTCTCGCACATTCCGCCGGCCCACGCAGGCGCGGCCATTCCTTCTCCTTCCACCGGGAGCGCAGCATGATCCTCCACACACTCCTCGACTACGACACCCTGCGCATCATCTGGTGGCTGCTGATCGGCGTGCTGCTGGTGGGCTTCGCCGTGACCGACGGCTTCGACCTGGGCAGCGGCATGCTGCTGCCCTTTGCCGCGCGCAACGACATCGAACGCCGCGTCGTCATCAACAGCGTGGGCCCGGTGTGGGAAGGCAACCAGGTGTGGCTGATCCTCGGCGGCGGCGCGATCTTCGCGGCGTGGCCGCAGTTGTACGCCGTGTCTTTCTCGGGCTTCTACCTTGCGATGTTCGTGATTCTCACGGCGCTGATCCTGCGGCCCGTGGCCTTCAAGTTCCGCAGCAAGCGCGAGTCGCCGCAGTGGCGCGCGCGCTGGGACTGGGTGCTGTTCTTCAGCGGCTTCGTGCCCGCGCTGATCTGCGGCGTGGCCGTGGGCAACGTGCTGCAGGGCGTGCCGTTCCGCTTCAGTGCCGACATGCACATCTTCTACGACGGCAGTTTCTTCGGCCTGCTGAATCCGTTCGCGATCCTGTGCGGGCTGGTGTCGGTGGCAATGCTCGTGATGCACGGCGCGGCATGGCTGCTGCTGAAGACTGCCGGGCCGGTGGCCGAGCGTGCACGCACCTACGGCATGGTTGCCGCCGTGCTCACCATCGCGCTGTACGCGCTGGCCGGTGTGCTGCTGGCAACGAGCATCGGCGGCTACCGCATCAGCAGCGTGGTCGATGCGGTGGGGCCATCGAACCCGATGCTGAAGACGGTCGAACTGCATGCCGGCGCGTGGACCGTCAACTACGCGGCGCACTCGTGGACGCTCGCCGCACCGGCGGCCGGCTTCGTCGGCGCACTGGGTGCTTTGCTCGGGCTCGCGTTGCGCCGCCCGGTGCTCGCGCTGCTGACCGCGGCGCTCGGCATCGCCGGCATCATCCTCAGCGTGGGAGCGTCGATGTTCCCGTTCATCCTGCCGTCGTCGATCGATCCGCGCGCCAGCCTCACGGTGTGGGACTCGTCGTCGAGCCACCTCACGCTGTTCATCATGCTGGTGGTCACGGCCTTCTTCATTCCGCTGATCGCGGCCTACACCAGCTGGGTCTATCACGTGCTGTGGGGCAAGGTCGACGAGCAGGCCATCCGCGATGAGAGCGGCCACGCCTACTGAACGAACAGAGGAGAAAAAAGATGTGGTACTTCGCCTGGATCCTCGGCCTGCCGCTTGCAGCCGCTTTCGCCGTACTCAATGCGATGTGGTACGAACTCATGGACGACGAGGCCGTGCGCAAGGCCAAGCTCGGAACGCCCGAGCCGCCGGCGGGGCAGGAGCGGCTCTAGAGGCTCCAGGCCTATTCGGCGGCCTTCTTCTTCGACGCTGCGCCGCCGGTGATGCGGTCCTTGAGCGTCAGCACCTTCGTCACGGTCGCGCCCATGCCCATGAGCTTCATGGCGGTCTCGGGCGCGAGCCGCTGCACGTCGTCGAACCACTTCATCAGCCGGTCGATCAGGTCGTGCATTTCGCGCATGCGCTCCTGCGCGTGGCGCTCGGCGTCGCTCGTGGGCGATTCGAGCAGGGCGTTGCGCAGCATCGAGAGCGTGGGCTCGATCTCGCGGCGGCGGCGCTCCTCGGCCAGCACGCGAAAGATTTCCCACACGTCCGAAGGCGCCTCGAAGTATTCGCGTCGGTCACCCGGGTGATGCCGCAGGTGCACCAGCCGCCAGGCCTGCAGCTCCTTCAGGCCCATGCTGACGTTCGAGCGCGAGAACTCGAGCAGCTCGGCGATCTCGTCGGCGTTGAGCGCGCGCTCCGACAAAAAGATCAGCGCGTAGATCTGCCCGACGGTACGGTTGATGCCCCACTTGCTGCCCATCTCGCCGAAATGGGCGACGAACTGGCGGTTGAGGGGAGGGAGATCGGAGGAAGTTGCCATGCGCCGGATTGTCGCGCGGATGGCTGTAATTTCGGAAAGTCCTGAAAACTCAATCCGCTGGCGCGCGCCGCCGGTACGACCCCGGCGCGCCTCCCGTCCATGCCTTGAAGGCCCGCTGGAACGCCGCGCTGTCGGCAAAGCCCAGCTCCTCCGCCAGCACCGCGAGCGGCACGGTGCTGGTGTTGAGCCGCACGATGGCGAGGTCGCGCCGCAACTGGTCTTTCAGCGCCTGGAACGAGGTGCCCTCGGTCGCCAGGTGCCGCTGCAGCGTGCTGACCGACATGTGCAGCACGTTCGCCGTTGTCGCGAGGTCGGCCCATGCCGGGCGGTGCTGCTGCAGCACCGCACGCACGCGCGCACTCACCGCCTGCTCGGCCAGCCGCGGCAGGATCACGTTGGCCGGCGCGGCCGCCAGAAAAACCTGCATCTCCTGTGCGTCGCGGTGCACCGGCGTGTCGAGCGCGCTGGCGTCGAACCACACGGCCGACAGCGGCTGGCCGAACTGCAGCGGCCCCGGGAACACCTTGGCGTAGCCGTCCGCATAGGGCGGCAGCTCGAAGCCGAAGTCGAAGCGGCGCGCCACCAGCCGGCCGCCGTGCAGCCATGCGAAGAGCCGCCAGTACACCCGCAGCATCAGCTCGTGCAGAAAGTTCTGGTGCGTGGCGGGCTGGATGTTCAGCCTCACGCCGAAGCCCGCAAGCGGGCCTTCGTGCAGCAGCACCAGCGACAGGTCGTCCTGCAGCAGGCTGAAGGTGTGGGCCACGCGGCGCAGCGCCACCTCGAAGGTGCGCGCGCCCAGCGTGGAGCGCGTCATCAGCGCAAAGCTGCCGCGGCGCAGGCGCCGGGTGAGAAAGCCCAGTGCCTCGTCGTCCATCCGGTCCATCAGCAGTGCGAACAGCGCCACGTACTGCTCGGCCGTGATGCGCGCGCCGGTCTCGTCGAGCAGGGCGGCGGCGATGCCCGCGTCTTCCAGTGCCATGTCGATATCGATCGGCGCTTCGCCGCCGCGCGCACGAATGCCCGACAGCATGCCGTGGACGAAGGCGATCGGAATGGTGACGGGCGGTTGCAGCATGAGTCCTGTCGATTGACGTTTTCTGCCATGCGATCGAAGCGAAGTGCAATCGCCGGGCAGCCGCCGGATTTCTACCATGCGGCTACACAAGAACGAGACGGAGACAAACCCATGTACCTCACCCAGGGCCTTCACCGGGCCGTGCAGCAGTGCCCCGATGCCATCGCCGTGCGCTTTGCCGGCCGTGCACGGAGCTTTCGCGACTTTGCCGAACGGGTCGCACGCCTGGCCGGTGCGCTGCAGCGACTGGGCATGCAGGCGGGCGACCGCGTTGCCATGCTGTCGCTCAACTCCGACCGCTATCTCGAATACCAGATGGCCGTGCCCTGGGGCGGCGGGGTGCTCAACCCCTGCAACATCCGCTGGTCGGCTGCCGAGATTCTTTACTCGCTGGAAGACTCGGGCTCCAGCATCCTGCTGGTCGACGAGACCTTCCGGCCGGTGGTCGAGCAGATGCGTGGCCAGTCGAAGAGCCTGCGCGAAGTCGTCTACTGCGGCGACGGCCCGGTGCCGCCCGGCATGCACAGCTACGAAGGCCTGATCGACGCCGCCCAGCCGGTGCTTGATGCCGTGCGCCGCGGCGAAGACCTGGCCGGCATCTTCTACACCGGCGGTACCACCGGTTTCCCCAAGGGCGTGATGCTGAGCCACACCAACATCTGCAGCTCGGCGCTCGCGGCGCAGGCAGAAGGGCTGGCCCCGGCCGGCGGCTGCTACCTGCATGCCGCGCCGATGTTCCACCTGGCCGACATGGGCCTGGCCACGCCGCACTGGTTTGCGGGCAACACGCACGCGATCATTCCGATGTTCACGCCCGAGGGCGTGCTCAACGCCATCGAGCGCGACCACGTCACCAGCCTGCTGCTGGTGCCCACCATGATCCAGATGCTGGTGGACCACCCCGCCATGCGGGAGCCGCGCGACCTGAGCAGCCTGAAGAACATCACCTACGGTGCCTCGCCAATCTCCGAAGCCGTGCTGAACCGCGCGATGGAGGCCTTTCCGGGTGTCGGGTTCGTGCAGGCCTACGGCATGACCGAGCTGTCGCCCATCGCCACGCTCAACCCCGCGTACTTCCACACGGCCGAAGGCCGCAAGCACGGCAAGCTGCGCTCGGCGGGCCGTGCCGCCGTGTGCATGGAAGTGCGCATCGTCGATGCCGACGACAGGGAGGTGCCGCGCGGCACCGTCGGCGAAGTGGCCGTGCGCGGCCCCAACGTGATGCAGGGCTACTGGAACAAGCCCGAGCAGACGGCCGCCGCGCTGCGCGACGGCTGGATGCACACCGGCGACGGCGCCTACATGGACGACGACGGCTTCATCTTCGTGGTCGACCGGCTGAAGGACATGATCATCAGCGGCGGCGAGAACGTCTATTCGGCCGAGGTAGAGAACGCCATCAACCAGCACCCCGCGGTGGCAGCCTGCGCCGTCATCGGCATCCCGAGCGAGGAGTGGGGCGAGGCCGTGCATGCCGCGCTGGTGCTCAAGCCGGGGCAGGCAATCAAGCCCGAGGAGCTGATCGCGCACTGCAAGACGTTGATTGCCAACTACAAGTGCCCGCGCAGCGTGGCCATTCTCGACGCGCTGCCGCTGTCGGGCGCCGGCAAGGTGCTGAAGACAAAGCTGCGCGAACCCTTTTGGCAAGACCGCCAGCGAGGCGTAGCCTGAGCCTGTCTGTTTTCTTATTCGAACCTCCAAGGAGCCTCTCATGAGTCAAGACGTCTATGTCGTCGGGGTCGGCATGATCCCGTTCACCAAGCCGGGCGCGAACCAGCCCTATCCGCAGATGGCCGCCCATGCCACGAATGCGGCGCTGAAAGACGCCGGCATCGGCTACGAGCTGGTGCAGCAGGCCTACGTAGGCTACGTGTACGGCGACTCCACCGCCGGGCAGCGCGCGCTGTATGAAGTGGGCATGACGGGCATTCCGGTCGTCAACGTCAACAACAACTGCTCTACCGGCTCGACCGCGCTGTTCCTCGCGCGCCAGGCTGTGGCCAGCGGCGCCGCCGACTGCGTGCTGGCGCTCGGCTTCGAGCACATGAGCCCCGGCGCGCTCGGCGCGGTGTTCAACGACCGGCCCAGCCCCTTCGACCATTTCGAAAGCATCACCGACGAGCTGGTCGGCAACGAGCAGGTGCCGCTCGCGCTGCGCTACTTCGGCGGTGCAGGGCTCGCGCACATGCAGCAGTTCGGCACGCAGATGTCGACCTTCGCGAAGATCCGCGCCAAGGCCAGCCGCCACGCGTCGAACAACCCGGTGGCGCTGTTCCGCACCGTCGTCACCGAAGACGAGGTGATGGCCGCGCCCGTCATGTGGCCCGGCGTGATGACGCGGCTGATGGCCTGCCCGCCCACCTGCGGCGCAGCCGCGGCCATCGTGTGCTCGGCCCGCTTTGCCGAACGCCACGGGTTGGACCGCAGCGTGCGTATCAAGGCGCAGGCCATGACCACCGACCGGCCCATCACCTTCGAGAGCCGCGACATGCGCGAGGTGGTCGGCTTCAGCATGGCGCAGGAGGCCGCGCAGAAGGTGTACGACGCGGCCGGCGTCGGCCCGCAGGATGTCGACGTGGTCGAGCTGCACGACTGCTTCGCGCACAACGAACTCATCAGCTACGAGGCGCTGGGCCTGTGCCCGGTGGGCGGTGCCGAGAAGTTCGTGGTCGATGGCGACAACACTTATGGCGGCAAGGTGGTGACCAATCCATCGGGCGGGCTGCTGTCGAAGGGGCATCCGCTCGGGGCCACGGGGCTGGCGCAATGCACGGAGCTGGTCCAGCAGCTTCGGGGCACTGCCGACAAGAGGCAGGTCGAGGGTGCGCGGATGGCGCTGCAGCACAACCTCGGGCTGGGCGGCGCCTGCGTGGTGACGCTCTACGAGCGCGTCTGAGAAAGGCCACTCGATGATCGACAAGAAATGGATCGGCCACGAGCTGCCGCCTTCGGTGCTGCCCATCGAGCGCAGCCGCCTGCAATTCTTCGCCAAGGCCATCGGCGAGACCGACCCCGTCTACACCGATGCCGCCGCCGCGCGCGATGCCGGCTACTCCGACCTGCCCGCGCCGCCGACCTTCCTGTTCGCGGCCGAGCTTGACTCGGGTGCGTCCGACCGGTTGCTGGCCGACCTGCAGATTCCGCTGTCGAAGCTGCTGCACGGCGAGCAGGGCTTCAGCTACCACCGGCCGGCCTGCGTGGGCGACACGGTGACGGTGCGCTCCACCATCACCGACATCTACGACAAGAAGAACGGTGCGCTCGAATTCGTCATCAAGACATCGCGCGCCACCAACCAGCGCGACGAACTGGTGGCCGAGTTGCGCACGGTGATCGTCTGCCGTCATTGAAGGAACCCGCACCGATGAATGCCCTGACCTACGACGCCGTGAACATCGGCGACGAGTTGCCTTCGCTGCAGCTGCCGCCTGTGAACCGCACCACGCTCGCGCTGTTCGCCGGCGCCTCGGGGGACCACAACCCCATTCACATCGACACCGATTTCGCGCGCAAGGCCGGCATGCCCGACGTGTTCGCGCAGGGCATGCTGGGAATGGCCTGGCTCGGCCGGCTGATCACGCAGTGGGCGCCGCAATCGCAACTGCGCCGTTTCGACGTGCGCTTCCAGGGCATCACGCACCTGGGGCATGCGGTGCGGTGCAGCGGGCGCGTGGTCGAGAAGCTCGAGCACAACGGCGAGCGCTGCGTGCGCGTCGAGGTGCTCAGCGCCAACCAGTATGGGCAGACGCGCATCGCGGGCGAGGCGCTCGTCGCGCTGCGCTGAGATCAACCGAAGAAAGACCAGAGACATGACACTCAAGCTCGGCGGCAAGGTCGCCCTCATCACAGGTTCGGGTCGCGGCATCGGCCGGGCCATCGCGCTCAAGCTGGCATCCGAAGGTGCGCACATCGTCGTCAACGACCTCGATGCCGAGCCGGCTGAAGAGACCGTACAGGCCATCCGTGCTGCCGGCGGAGAAGCGGTGGCCTGCGTCGGCAGCGTGGCCGCACCGGACTTTGCCGAGCGCTTCGTCGGCACGGCGGTGAACGAATTCAAGGGCCTCGACATCATCGTCAACAACGCCGGTTACACCTGGGACAGCGTGGTGCAGAAGATGACCGATGAGCAGTGGTACGCCATGATCGACGTGCACCTCACGGCACCGTTCCGCATCCTGCGCGCAGCGCAGCCGGTGATCCGCGCGCTGTCGAAGTCCGAGACCGAGGCGGGCCAGCGCGTTGTGCGCAAGGTGGTCAACATCTCGTCGGTGGCGGGGCTGTTCGGCAACGCGGGGCAGGCCAACTATTCGGCGGCCAAGGCCGGCATCGTCGGCATGACGCAGACGCTGGCCAAGGAGTGGGGCCGCATGAACGTCACCGTAAACTGCGTGGCCTTCGGCTTCATCCAGACGCGGCTGACCGCGAGCACCGCCGAAGCCACCACTGCGAACATCGAGGGCCGCGAGATCAAGGTGGGCATCAACCCGGGGCTGCTGGCGATGATGGAGCAGTCCATTCCGTTGGGACGCGGCGGCACGCCCGAAGAAGCCGCAGGCGCGGTGTACCTGCTGTGCGCGCCCGAATCCGACTACGTGAGCGGGCAGACGCTGATGTGCACCGGCGGGCTCACGGGGGTCTGAGCATGAACATCAGCGAAGGTATTGCCTGGGGCGTGGAGGAGGGCATCGGCCGCATCGTGCTGAAGCGGCCCGAGCGCGCGAATTCCCTTGGCTTGGTGAACGGGCGCGCGCTGGTACGGGCCATCGACGAAGTGCTGGCGCAGAAGCCGCGCGTCATCCTGCTGACCGGCGAGGGCAGGGTGTTCTGCGCCGGCGGCGCCATCGATGAATTCGTGGCGGCCGGCGAAGCGCTGCCCGAGCTGGTGAGCGAGATGCTGGACAGCCTGCACCCGGCATTGCTGCGCCTGTCGAACAACTCGGCACCACTGGTCGTGGCGGTGAACGGAGCGGTGGGCGGCGCCGGCGTGGGGCTCGCGCTGTGCGGCGACTTCGTGCTCGCCGCCGAATCGATGAAGCTGCGCACGGGCTACGCGGCCATCGGGCTGTCGCCGGATGCGGGCGCCTCGTACTTCCTCGCGCGTCGCGTGGGGCCCGTGCGTGCGCAGCAATTGCTGATGCTGAGCGATGCCATCGACAGCCAGCGCTGCCTGGCGTGGGGCGCCGTCGATGCGCTCCACGCGGATGCCGAACTCGCAGCCGCCGCCGAAGCACTCGTCACGCGGCTCGCCCATGGCGCGAGCGGATCGTTCGCGGCCATCAAGACCCTGTGCGCCGGTGTGCCGGGCCGGCCTTTCGATGAGCACCTGGCGCTGGAGCAGAAGCTGCTGCGCGAACGTGCCGGCAGCGCCGATGCGCGCGAGGGCGTGGCGGCGTTCGTAGCCAAGCGTGCGCCGCGCTTCACCGGTCGCTGAGGCACGGCGCCTGCATCGCATTCGCCGCGCCATGCGGATGGGATGCGTGCAAGAATCCCCGCGGCGCTTTCGCTTTGCGCCCAGCCCACGGAGTTTCTTCTTGAGTCTTGTCTCCACGACCTCGCTTCGGTACTTCGCCGAAGTCGTTCGCACCGGTTCGATCAGGGCGGCTTCCGAGAACCTGTACGTCGCGGCATCCGCCATCAGCAGGCAGCTCGCCATGCTCGAGGACTCGCTGGGCGCACCTTTGCTGGAGCGGCGCCAGGGGCGCGGCAAGGTCAAGCTCACGGCGGCCGGCGAGATCTTGATGCGCTATCACAAGAACGTCGTCAAGGAGTCCGGGCGGCTGCATTCCGAGATCGAGGCGCTGCAGGGCCTCAAGCGGGGCCACGTCAATTTCGGCATGCCCGAATCGTTGACGCGCGACTTCATGCCGCAGTTCTTCTCCGGCTTTGCCAAGCGCTATCCGGGCATCTCGTTCAGCGTGAAGGTCAGCGGCAGTCCCACGCTGGCGGAGATGCTGCTCGAAGACGACCTCGACGCCTGCTTCACCTTCGGGGACATCGCGTTCCAGGATCTTTCGATGGTCTATACGCGGTTGCTGCCGCTCTATGTGCTGGTGCCCACCGGGCATCCGCTCGAGGGCTACAAGTCGCTGCGGCTTTCGGATTGCGCCGAGTACAGCCTGTCGTCGCTCGACTCGTCGCTGTGGGCCAAGCAGCAGTACGACGAGATGCTCGCGAAGGCGAAGATCCGGCCGCGCATTGCGCTGGAGACCAACTCTTACGAACTCATGCGCAACGTGGCGGCAGAGGGCATGTGCCTCACGTTCACGACCACGCCGCTGGAAGACCCGTTCGGGCGTCCCAGGGCCGGCTCCTATGTGCCGCTGAAAGACCCGCGCGCCAGGCCGCAGCGCCTGGCGCTGTGCGTGCACAAGGGCCGCAGCCTGCCGATACCGGTGGCTGCATTTCTCTCGGAACTCACGGTTGCGCTGGAAGAGGCGGAGCAGCGTGCCGAACAGGGCCGCCCCGCCGCTTGAGGCCCTGAAGCCTTACCCCGCGGCCAACTCCGCAGGCGTCTTGTACTTCTGCACGGCCGCGAACCGTCGCACCAGGTAGTCGCCCGACTTGATGGGCGCATGGCTGGGCTCGCCTTCGCCGGGCGCGAACTCGGGCAGGCAGGCAACGGGCGTGTCGTAGTCGAGGTTGAAGAATGTGGGAATCGAGTAGCGCTCCTTGCCCGTGCGGTTCGCGACGCGGTGCCTGTTGGACACGTAGACGTCGTTGGTCCACACCTTCACCAGGTCGCCCAGGTTGATGACCAGCGTTCCTTCAACGTAGGGCGCGGCCACCCATTCCCCACCGCGTGTGCACAGTTCGAGGCCGCCGATAGGGTCTTGCGCCAGCACGGTCAGCATGCCGTAGTCGGTGTGCGCGGCGGCGCCGAGTTCGAGGTTGGTGAACGACTCCTGCGGCGGGTAGTGAAAGAGCCGCGACTGCACCATCGGCTTGGTGGCGTACTGCAGGAAGAAGCCTTCATCCTTGCCGACGGCCGAGGCGAAGATCTTCAGCAGGTTGCGGCCGAGCTCGATGGTGGCGTTGAAGTAAGCCATGGCCGCGGGCTCGAGCCAGGGCTTGTCCGCAGGCCAGCGATTGGGGCCGTGCAGCGGCCGCCCGTTCGCAACGTCGGGGTCCGTCAGCGGCAGGTCCATGCCGAGTTCGTAGCTCTCCTTCAGGTCCGGCTTGTGGCCTGGATGCTGCGTGACGCCCATGGGCATGAAGCCGCGCCGGAAGCGCTCGTCGATGCGGTCTTTCAGTCGCTCCTCCATCGGCAGTGACATGTAGCGGCGGGTGGCGTCGAACACGGTGTCGATCACGGCCTGCGGCACCCCGTGGTTCCTGACGTAGAAGAAACCGGTGTTGGTGCATGCGGCCTTGAACTGCTCGACCACCGGCCCGATCGGGCCGCCGGCCAGCCACGGGCCCAGGTCGAGAATCGGCATTTCCTGCGCGGAGGCCCTGCGGGGTGCCTCGAGCTTCTGTTCGTCTTGGATCATTGCGTTGCTCCTTTGTAGGGGTTGTGTTGTTGCTTCATGTGCCGCGAGACAGGTCGGTGAACGCGTCCGCCCAGAACACCACGCGCCGCGCAATCGCCTTCATCAGGCCGTGCAGCACGATGCCGATGGCCGAGAGAACGATGAGGATCGCGAACATGCCCGCCGCGTCCATCGAGAAGTTGCGCTGCAGGATGAGATAGCCCAGCCCGGCCTGGGCGCCAACGAACTCGCCCACGATCGCGCCGATCACGGCCAGCACGATGCCGATGTCCAGCCCGGCGAACACATAAGGCAGCGCGTGCGGCAGCCGGACCATGCGGAACACATGCCAGGAAGACGCCGTGAATGCGCGCATCAGGTCGATCTGATCCCTGGGCGCCGAGCGAAGCCCCACGATCGTGTTGGCGAGCACCGGAAAGAACACGATGGTCGCTGTGATCACGACCTTCGACGTTGTGTCGAAGCCGAACCACAGCACGAACAGCGGAGCCACGGCCACCTTGGGCACGGTCTGGAACGCGACAACGTACGGGTAGAGCACCAGTTCGAGCAGCGCGCTCTGGCCGATCAGCGCGCCGAGCAGGAAACCCGCGAACGCGCCGAGCGCGAAGCCCGCAAGAATCTCGTAGAGCGTCACCCACAGGTGCGGCCACACCTCGCCCGACTGGAAGACGTCATAGATGGAGCGGGCCACGCCCGCGGGCCCCGGGAAGATCAGGTGCGAGATGCCCAGCGCGCTCACCACGAGCTGCCATGCGGCAATCACGGCCACGAAGACGGCCACGATCAGCGCCTTGCGCCGCGAGGGGGTGAGCCACGGCGCGGGCGGCTCGAAGTCGATGTTCTCGGTGTTCGCGGTGCTCATCCGTCGAGCCCTCCACTGGCGTTCAGGTTGGTTCGGATGTCGCGGACATGGCTGCCGAATCTCTCGGTGTTGATGAGCTCCAGCGTGCGAGCGGCGGGCAGGTCGACGTCGATGACCTTCGTGACGCGCCCGGGCCGCGGCGACATGACGATCACGCGGTCGCCGAGGAACACGGCTTCCGGAATGCTGTGCGTCACGAGCATGATCGTGGCGCCGGTGCGTTCGCGCAGCTTCAGCAGCTCGACGTTCATGGTCTCGCGCGTCATGGCATCGAGCGCGCCGAAGGGCTCGTCCATCAGCAGCAGCATCGGGTCGTTGACCAGCGCCCGCGCAATGCCCACGCGCTGCTGCATGCCGCCGGAAAGTTCGCCGGGGTACTTGGTCTCGAAGCCGGCCAGCCCCACCAGATGCAGGTAGTGGAGGGCACGTTCGCGCGCGACCTTGGGGTCGCGCCCCTGGATCTGCGCGGGCACCAGCACGTTGTCGAGGATGTTGCGCCACGGCAGAAGCACGGGCGCCTGGAACACCACACCCACATCGCGGCTCGGCCCGGTGTGGCGTCGCCCGCCGAGCTCGACCGTGCCGCGGCTCGCGCGCTCGAGGCCGGCCAGGATGCGCAGCAAGGTGCTCTTGCCGCAGCCGCTCGGACCGACCACGGTGACGAACTCGCCGCGTTCGACGCTGAAGCTCACGTCGTGCAGCGCGACCACATCCGCGCCGTCCTTCGATCGGAAGGTCTTGTGCAGGCCTTCGAAGCGGAACGCCGGTACGGCGCCCGATGCTTCCTGCAGCGTCGTCCGTCTCGGCGGAAATTGAACGATTGCGTTCATGCCGGTGCCTGCTCCGCGCCGTGGGCCACCCATGCATCGATGGCGCGAAGCGCTGCGCTACGCTGCAGCGGCGTGATGAAGGCGGCCTCGAAGCTGTTGCGCGCCAGGCTCACCATGTCGTCGCGCCCGAGGCCGAGCGCCTGTTGGCACGCAAGGTAGTTGTCGTTGACGTAGCCGCCGAAGTAGGAGGGGTCGTCCGAGTTGACGGTTACGCACAGGCCTGCGTCCATGAGCTTGCGCAGAGGGTGTGCGGCCATCGAGGGCACCAGCTGCAGCTTGAGATTGGACAGCGGGCACACCGTGAGCGGAATGCGCTGCTGCGCGAGTTGCGCGACGAGCGCGGGGTCGTCGAGACAGGCGTTGCCATGGTCCAGGCGCTGCACCTGCAGCAGTTCGACCGCCTCGCGCACATAGGCGGCCGGGCCTTCCTCGCCCGCGTGCGCCACCACCTTGAAGCCGCGTTCGCGGCAGCGGCGGAAGAACTCGGCGAACTTCGAGGGCGGGTTGCCCACCTCCGCACCGCCAAGGCCGAAGCCCAGCAGCTGGTCGTACCAGGGGCGCAGGTCGTCGAGAAGGGTGAGCGCCTCGTCTTCGCTGCGGTGGCGCTGCACGACGACGATCAGGCCCGAGCTGATGCCGTCTTCGGCCTGCGCGGCTTCCATGGCGCCGAGCACGCCTTCCATCAGCACGGCCAGCGGCACTGCGCGGCTGGTGTGGCCTTGCACGCCCAGGAACATTTCCGCATGCAGCACGCGATCGGCATGCGCGCGGCGCAGGTAGTCGCGCGTCACGTCGTGGAAGTCCTGCGGCTGGACGAGCACACGGCAGCCGTCGTAGTACAGGTTCAGAAAGTCCTGCAGGTCGGTGAAGCGGTAGGCGGCGCGCAGCTCTTCTTCCGTCTGCCAGCGGATGTCCACGCCGTTGCGCCGGGCCAGCCGCAGGAAAAGCTCGGGCTCGATCGAGCCTTCGATGTGCATGTGCAGTTCGGCCTTGGGCAGGCCCGCGACGAATTGTTCGGGCGTCATGTCACAGCCCCTTGCAGGCCTTGGCGGCCTCGATGACGGCGTTGCGGTCGAAGCGGTTGATGGCCTCGACGAAGCCGGGCTTCAGGTAGAGCATCGACTCGGGCGGCAGCGTGCGCTTGATCAGGCCGTCCTTGAGCATCGCGTCCTGCATTCGGCCGTAGGCGGCCGGGCTCATCGAGCCGATCAGCTTGCCGCCGTTCATGGTCTGTGCGTCGGCCATCGTCTGGAGTTGCGTCTGCAGGAGCGCAAGGTCCCACTTGGCGAGCGTGGCCTCGTCAGCACCCGTGGGCTTGGCGCCGGGAAAGTGCTTCCAGTGGATCTGGCGGGCGCACTCGGGATCGGTCTGTGCGAACAGCGTCGCCTTGGCCGCGCCGCGCGCGATGGCCTCGACCATGGCCGGGTCGGCGTCGATGGTCTTCTGCATCGTGGCGAAGGTGAAGTCGGGCAGCGAGCGCCACGTCGGATCGAACAATATGCGCATGTTCGCGCCCGCGTTCTGGAAGCCGGTGAGCGCGGAGCCCCAGAACATCAACGCCTGCACGCGGCCAGCGCGCATCGCCTCCAGCGCCGGCGCGCCGGCACCGGTGGCAATGATCTGCACGTCGGTGTCGGGGTTGACGCCGTTGGCACGCAGGTAGCCCTTGAGCAGCGGCATGCCACCCGTGCCCAGGCTGAAGATGCCGATCTTCTTGCCCTTGAGGTCCGCCACCGTCTTCACGGGGCTGTCCTGCGGCACGCCCACGCCCCAGTCGATCACGCCGGTGCCCATGAGCCCGCGCACGGCGACGTTGTTCTCGGTGTTGGCCTGGATCAGCCCGGTGGAGTTGATCTGCGCGAAATCGACGCCGCCGGCCACCATCTGCTGGATGCCCTGCAGCGAGCCTCCGGTGGTGACGATCTTCACGTCGTAGCCCTCGTCCTTCCAGTAGCCCAGCGCGATGGGCAGCGTCAGCCAGGGGTAGGTGACGTTGACGACCTGGGTGCCCAGCGCGATGGTCACGGGCTTCAGCGGCTTGTTCTGGGCCTGCGCCACGGTGGCAGACAGCAGGAGGACCAGGGCGGCGAGCGCGGCCGCAGCCCGTGCGGCAAAGCGAGCAGGGCGGGCGAAGGCGAGTTTCAGGTGGGGGGGCATGAACGATCCTGTGTTGGTCGGATCGTTGCGAGATTAGCCCTGGGAACCAATCGCTGTGGATCAATATTCCGTCAGCATTGTTCTGATTTTTCGCACATTGAATCGCCCGGTTCGCGTGCTGTTCCGGTGCGGCGTGCAGCGCCTCGTGCGGAGGCTCGTCCGCACGGGGCTGCTGTTTGCTAGTTGCTGTTGCGCTTGAACAGCTTCGCGATGCCCCAGAGCGCCGCGCCGCCCGCCACCACGGCCAGTTTGGCGAATTTGGCCAGGAAGGCCAGGGCGATGGCGAAGAGGCCCAGCTTCTTCACTGCCACGCCTGCCACCAGCGCGGCCAGGCCATAGGCGGCGACCTTGTCGGTCGAGGAGTTGAAGTCTGCGTACTTCTTGCCATCGTCGTACTGGATCGCGCCGAGCAGCTTGCTCGCGTCGGGCTTGTACTTGTCGAGGTCCTTCGCGTTGGTGATGAGGTTCAGGCTCAGGTAGCCCTCGCGGCCCAGCGCGTAGGTGTTGTAGTTGACGCCCTGGTTGCCGTCGGTGCTGCCCTTGCGCTGGGACAGGGCCGACCACACGAGGCGGTGCGACGCAGCCTCGTACTGCGGCTTCTGCGCCCAGCCCGTGACCTCGATGGCGGGAATGCCGCGCTTGGCGCGCTCCTCGTTGGCGGCCTCGGTGCCCTCCTTCAGGCTCTTGAGCAGGTCGTCGGCGTTCCAGTCCTTCGCGTCGTCGTCCTTGATGTAGCCCTCCTTGACGAACTTCACGACGGCCATCCAGTCGGCGTCGTCGGCGGGGAAGACTACGCCGACGAAGGTGTCGTCGGTGCGGTTGCCCATGCTGCGCATCAACTGCGCGGCCGCGGGCGTCGGCACCCACACGTAGCCGGCAGGCAGCTGCAGGTGGGCCTGGTCGCGCAGCACGATGTCGGCGGGGCCGGCTTTCTGCACGGCCTTGGCGGCCTTGAATGCGGCGTCCTGTTCGGCTTCCAGTGAACTGGCGGTCGAAGCGGGGGCAGTGGTGGACGGGGTGGTTGGCGATGCGGCGTGAGCGGTGTTGTGCGCCACGAAAGCGGCGCACGCGAGCAGCACGCCGGCCGTCAGGCGGGCGGTTTGAATACGCAAGTTCTCTCTCCTCGGTTGTTGTCTGTTTGGCGAGCCGGGAGAGTTTAAGAGTTCAGGTATCGCTCCATTCATACGTCTGCTCGAGATGCCGGCGCTGGGTGGTGCTGTGCTCGATCAAGTGCAGGGCCATACAAGCAGGGCCATACGAGACGTATATAATTCATATACGTTTCATATAGAGGTCGCCGATGGGCATCGTAAAAATTTCGGACTTGATGCACGAGAACCTGCGAGTGGCGGGGAACGCTCTCAGCAGGTCCATCAATGCACAGGCAGAGCACTGGATGCGGGTCGGCATGCTGACAGAGATGCACCCGGAGCTGGACTACCGGGAAGTCTGCCAACTGTTGATACAGGCTGAACTCGCGGGGGGGCTGGACATCGCCGCGGCTGTCACGACTCAACCTGGCAAGCCCCGCGCGTCCTCGAGCGGAAAACACTGATGGCTCACGGCGTTCCCATCAAGTCCGCCGAGGAGCTTGAAATGTCACGGCGTGCCGGCAGGCTTGCCGCAGAGGTTCTAGCCATGATCGAGCCCTACGTCGTGCCGGGGGTGAGCACGGAGACGCTCGACCGGATCTGCCACGACCACATCGTGAATGTCCAGGGCGCCATTCCAGCGAAC
>NZ_FOII01000024.1:0-66243 GCF_900111625.1 Variovorax sp. OV084
CGCAAACGACTTGATGTCCGTCCACTCCTTGTGGTTCGAGTCCTTCGATTCGCCGTTCGCGCCTTCAACGCGCATGAACATGTCTACTGCCATGATTAACCCCCAAAGTTATATGTGCCCGATTCCGGGACACCGTTGAATTAGCTGCTGTCCTTCTTGTTGGATGGCAGCTTCGAAACCAGCCGCAACGACACCGTCAGCCCTTCGAGCTGATAGTGCGGCCGGAGAAAAAACTTGGCGGCGTAGTAGCCCGGGTTGTCCTCGATGGCTTCCACCTGGACTTCCGCCGCCGCCAGCGGCTTCATTGCCTTCGTGTCCTGCGACGAGGTGCCGGGGCTGCCGTCGACGTAGTTCATGATCCAGTCGTTGAGCCAACGCTCCATGTCCTCGCGCTCGCGGAACGAACCGATCTTGTCTCGCACGATGCACTTCAGGTAGTGCGCGAAGCGGCAGCAGGCGAACAGATACGGCAGGCGCGCCGCGAGGTTCGCGTTGGCCGTGGCGTCGGCGTCGTAGTACTCAGCCGGCAGCTGCAGCGATTGCGCACCGATGAAGGCCGCGAAGTCGGAGTTCTTGCGGTGCACCAGCGGCATGAAGCCGTTCTTGGCGAGCTCGGCCTCGCGCCGGTCGCTGATGGCGATCTCGGTCGGGCACTTCATGTCCACGCCGCCGTCGTCGGTCGGGAAGGTGTGCGTGGGCAGGTTCTCCACCGCACCGCCGGACTCCACACCGCGGATGGAAGTGCACCAGCCGTATTGCTTGAACGAGCGGTTGATGTTCACGCCCATTGCATAGGCCGAGTTGGCCCAGGTGTAGCGGCTGTGCGCGGCCGAGTCGGTCTCTTCCTCGAACTCGAATTCGTCGACCGGATTGGTGCGCGCGCCGTACGGCAGGCGCGCCAGGAAGCGCGGCATGGCCAGGCCGATGTAGCGCGCGTCTTCCGAGTCGCGCAGGCTGCGCCATGCGGTGTGCTCGGTGTTCTGGAAGATCTTGGTCAGGTCGCGCGGGTTCGACAGCTCCTGCCACGAGTCCATCTGCATCACGGTGGGCGATGCGCCGGCGATGAAGGGGCAGTGCGCGGCCGCGGCGATCTTGGCCATTTCGCTGAGCATCTCGACGTCGGGTGGGCTGTGGTCGAAATGGAAGTCGCCGATCAGCGCGCCGAAGGGCTCGCCGCCGAACTGGCCGTACTCGGCTTCGTAGATCTTCTTGAACAGCGGGCTCTGGTCCCAGCCGATACCCTTGTGGCGCTTGAGCGAGCGCGCCACTTCACGCTTGGACGCGCACATCACGCGGATCTTGAGCTGCTCGTCGGTCTCGGTGTTGTTCACGAGATAGTGCAGGCCGCGCCACGCGCCTTCGAGCTGCTGGAAGTCCTCGTGGTGCAGGATCTGGTTGATCTGCTCGGAGAGCTTGCGGTCGATCTCGGTGATGATGGCCTGCACCGTGCGGTAGGCATCGTTGGAGACGGTGACGGTGCTTTCCAGCGCCTGCACGGCCAGCGTCTTGACGGCGTTCTCGACCGCCTCGCGGGCCTGGTCGGTCTTGGGCTTGAACTCGCGCTGCAGCAGGTCGGAGAACTCGTTCGGCTCGAGCGTTTCGACGGAGGCGGGTGCGCGCGCGGCGGTCTGTTTGGGGGCGGTGCTCATGATGATGACGGTCCTTGCTGCTCGTGCTCGCGCTTACTCGGAAGAGGTCCCTGGGTTGCCGGGCGTACCGGCCTTTTCGTTGGCGGCTTCCACTGCCTTGGCGACGGCCGGGTTCGGCGCCGAGGCCAGCGACTTGAGAAGCCCCGGGTTCTGCAGCGCCTGTGCGATCAGTTGCTCCGCGCCGTTCTTGCCGTCCATGTAGGACAGCAGGTTCGACAGCTCGGTGCGCGCTTCGAGCAGGTGCTGCAGCGCGCCGACCTGGCGGGCGATGCGCGCGGGCGAGAAGTCGTCCATGCTGTCGAAGGTGATGTCGACGTTCATCTGGCCGTCGCCGGTGAGCGTGTTGGGCACCTGGAAGGCAACGCGCGGCTTGATGGACTTCATGCGTTCATCGAAGTTGTCGATGTCCACCGCCATGAACTCGCGCTCGCCGAGGTCGGGCATCGGGTCGACCTGCTTGCCCGCGAGATCGGCGATGACGCCCATCACGAAGGGCAGCTGGATCTTGCGTTCGCTGCCGTAGATCTCGACGTCGTATTCGATCTGCACACGCGGCGCGCGGTTACGCGCAATGAACTTCTGACCACTGTTTCTGACACGGTTGTCTGCCATAAGCTTCCTCTTGAATCTGTAATGCGTGTGGGTACGACCCCGGCAGTCCTGCCGGCCAGCGGAGTCCGCGACGGCCTCCGCCTTCTTCTTATTACGTGCTGCCCCCACTGTTCAGCGGGCGTCCAGCAAGGCTTTCTATCTTTTGCAATCCCTCGGGCACAAGCTCTTCGATGATCTGGAAGAAGTTGAGATCCAGCAGCCGCTGCGCTCTGCGAATCAGCATGGGCGCCGGATGACTGGGTTCCGTGCGCTCCATGAACTGGCAAGCTTTTTCCAACAACACTTGCACATCATCACGAGTCGATATTTCAATATCTTTAATAGGCACCGTGCGTAGGCCAGCACCACCATTTGCACTGCCGGCAGCAGCACCCTTCGCAGCCGGCCCGGCAACTCCCGCCCCTTGCGGATCGGCTCCAGAGTGGGCTTCGCCGGCCTCGACCCCTTCGCTCTGCGCCTGCTCGGGCAACAGCTGGGCCACGGTGCGCAGCGAGCGTTCGAGCCGCGAGAAATCAGGCGCCCAGCTCTGACCTAGCGCGCGCTCGCAGGTCTCGCGTATGCGCTGCAGCAGGTCGAGCGCAGCACGCAATGCCACCACCGGGGGCGCCGCCTTTTCCTGCGCGCGCCGCGCCGCGTCCCGCAGTCGGCCGATGCCGCCCGGGTAATCGTTCTGATGGTCGGTCTTGCTCGAGTCGAGCAAGGCTTCGACCTGTCGCAGGCTCATTGATGCGCCGCCGTCTTCGAGCAGCCTTGCATCGCGAACACTGCGCCCCAATCCCTCGGCCTCGGCCAGCGCGGCCAGTGCATTCATGCGCGGCAGCGGGTCTTCGAAGCCATCGTCGACAACGCGCGGATGCACACCGTCCCAGAATTTCTGCAGCACGGCGTCGACGAGTTGCAACCCATCGACATAGCCGGGCAAGCCACGGTTTTCGGTCCAGGCCAGCGTGAGGGGCACCAGCACCCGCAGGTCGCGCGTACGTGTGCACAGCTGCTTCGCGATGCGCTCCACGCGGGCCCAGTCGGGTGGCTCGGCGGGGATGATCGTCGAGCCGAATTGCTGCTCGCGCTTACCGGTTGTTGCTTGGTGCAACGCCATGAAATCGGGGTCGTATTCCAGGTCTTCACCGCACGGATGCGAGCCTTCCACAGGCAACTGCAATAGATCGATTTCGCTCGGCGACAAACCTCTTCTCCCTGTTCAACCGTTTCGTAACAGCGGCAATCTTGAGGGGAACAAGAGGCGCGGTCAACAGCAACAGATTGCAACACGACGCATATGAATTACTAAGGAGTACAACTCCTTTTGAAATTCAAACGGAACGTCTACATGCGAATCACAGCAGACCGCGTTCACTCAAATTGCGCATCAACGCACTGATACCAAAAGTCCACATCGGCGCCTGGTCCGCGTGCACAACGCGATTGACCAGGGCGCCGAGTTCCGGTGCGGCAATGCACACGCGGTCGCCCACGACGTGGGTGAATCCTTGCCCAGGCCCATGACGGTCTTGTGTCGGCGCGAACATCGTTCCAAGAAACAACATGAAACCATCAGGGTAGGCGTGATGCCTACCCACGGTCTGCGCCACGAGGTCGAGCGGATCGCGGCTGATCTTCGACAGCGAGCTCGAACCCTCGAGCGTGAAGCCCTCGGGGCCGGTCACTTCCAGCGCGACGGTGATGCGGCGCACGTCCGCAATGCCGAAGTGCGCATCGAACAGGCGGATGAAGGGGCCGATGGCGCACGAGGCGTTGTTGTCCTTGGCCTTGCCGAGCAGCAGCGCGCTGCGGCCTTCGAAGTCGCGCAGGTTAACGTCGTTGCCCAGCGCGGCGCCAAGCGTCTCGCCGCGACTGTTGACGGCGAGGACGACCTCGGGCTCCGGGTTGTTCCACACCGAGCCCGAGTGAATGCCGACGTCGGCCCCCGTGCCCACGGCGGAGAGCACCGGGGCCTTGGTGAAGATCTCGGCGTCGGGGCCGATGCCGACTTCGAGGTACTGCGACCACGCGCCCTGCGCGATCAGCACTTCCTTGACCTTCATGGCCTTGGGCGAGCCCGGCACGATGTCGGCAAGGTTGTCGCCGAGCACGCCGCCGATGGCCGCGCGCGTGGCCTCGGCCTTCGATGCGTCGCCGCGCGCCTGCTCTTCGATCACGCGTTCGAGCAGGCTCGCGACGAAGGTGACGCCGCTGGCCTTGATGGCCTGCAGGTCGCAGGGTGCGAGCAGCCAGGGCTTGCTCGTGTCGCGCACGGTCTCGTCGCTGTTGGCAAGGACTTCGTCGAGCGCGGCGATGCGCGGCGCGCCCTGCAATGCATGGCGAACGGCTTCTGCAGGCGCCTCCTTGCCTTCGAGCAGGTCGCTCATGGTCGGCGCGAGCTTCGACAGGTCGTACAGGTCGCCGTCGTGCACGGCCACCAGCACGGGGCCCACGCCGGGTTGCCAGATGCGGCCAACGAGGGTGGCGCGTTCGGCGTCGCGGGGCAGGCTGGAAGAGATTGAAAGATCGAGCGGCATGGCGTGGTGTCTCCTTGGATGTGTGCGCTACGTTGCATCGTAGCGGCGCACAGCGGATTGCGACGCGGCCGGCTCTTCTCTTTCTGGTGTCAGTGTCCCGGCGCGGCGCGCACGCGCGCCACGTCGGCAGGCAGGTTGGCCCACGCAGGCTCCTGCGGTGCGAAGCGCGTGCGCATGTAGCCGGCAAGCTCGGCGATCTGCCGGTCGTCGAGCACTTCGCGGAACGCGGGCATGAAACCGATGTCGCGGCTCGCGGGCTCGCGCACGCCGTCGAGGATGGTGCGCAGCAGGTTGTCTGGCCTCGCGCTCGTGAGGTTGCTGTTGAGCGCGAGCGGCGTGTTCACGCCAAGCAGCGTGGGGCCGTTGCCGTCGTGGTGGCAGGAGGCGCAGGCGCTGTCGAACATGCGCTGCGCGGGACCGAGCAACTGGCCCTGCGTGCGTGCAGCGTTATCGACCGCTTGCTGTGCCACGACAGTCGGTTGCACGGACGGTGTTGGATTGAACGAACCGAGGTAGGTTGCCATCGCGCGTACGTCTTCATCCGGCACCTGCGCAAGCTCGCGCACCACCTCGGCCATCGGCCCGCCGGCGATGCCATGGCGCTGCGTGTGGCCGTGGCGCAAGTAGCGATAGAGCTCGTCGGCGTCCCACGGCACCGCTGACTTCGACAGGTGCGTGAGCGCCGGTGCTTCCCAGCCATCGATCATGGCGCCCGACAGGAAGGCGCTGCCGCCCTGCTCCGCGCCGAGCGCATTGCGCGGCGTGTGGCAGGCGCCGCAATGGCCGAGGCCGTTGACGAGATACGCACCACGGTTCCATTCCGCGCTCTGCGTGGCCGCGGGCTGCATCGGCGTCGGGTCATGGAAGAGCGCATTCCATCCGGCCATCAGCGGCCGCATGCTGAACGGAAACTTGAGCTCGGACTTCGGCGTTTCCGCACGCACCGCAGGCATCGACATGAAGTACGCATAGAGCGCCTGCAGGTCGTCGTCACTGGTCTTCGCGAATGCGGTGTAGGGGAACGCGGGGTACAGGTAGTGGCCGTCGCGCGAGACGCCTTCGCGCATCGCACGCTGGAAGGCGCTGAAGGACCAGCGGCCGAGGCCCGTCTCGGGGTCGGGCGTGAGGTTGGTCGTGTAGAGTGTGCCGAAGGGCGTTTCCATCGCGCGGCCGCCCGCATTGGGAGTGCCATTGGGTGCGGTGTGGCACACGGCGCAGTCACCGGCGGCTGCGAGCACACGCCCGCGGTCGATGGTGGCCTGGCTGTAGACCGGAGCGGTGAGCGATACGGGCGCAATAGCGGAGCGCCAGCCGAGCAGGCCGGCGACAACGCCGATGCCGCCGACGACGAGCGCGGCGCCGGTAGCCCACAAGCCTTTGCGGCGCGGCCAGGCTGCATTGCTCCTTCCCTCTCTGGGGGAAGGTTGGGATGGGGGCACGACGGCGTCACCAGGCAACCCCCGGTTCAATTCCGCCAGCACCGTCTCCGGCGTAAACGGCGGCGAGCGAAATCGCACCCCCGTCGCATCGAAGATGGCATTCGCGATCGCCGCAGTCCCCGGCACCGAAGACGACTCGCCCGCCCCCAGCGAAGGTTCGCCGGGCCGGGGCATGTGCATCACCTCGATCACCGGCACTTCGCGGAAATTGATGATCGGGTAGCTGCCCCACTCGCGGCTCGCGACCACGCCCGAAGGCAGCACGCCCGGCAGCTGCGCACCTGTCGCCGTGCCTTGCTGCTGCTGTTGCGGCGCGAACCGCACCTGCTCCTTCAGCGCCCGGCTCGTGGTCTGGATCACATTGCCGTGTATCTGATGCTCGACCCCTGCCGGGTTGATCATCAGCCCCGCGTCATGCCCCACCACCACGCGGCGCACATGCACCTCGCCGGTCTTGCGATTGACCTCGACGTCAGCCACCCACGCGGCCCACGCGGCGCCGAAGCCCGGCCACTTGCTGTGGATGTAGCGAGCGTACGCAAAGCCTTGCCCGAAGAGGATGTCGCCGCCTTCGCCGAGCCCACCGTCCGCGTTCTCCTGCGGCCCGGTTCGCATGCGCCAGCCGGCCTTCTGCGCCGTGGCCTGCACCAGCTCGACCGCACGCGGATCTTCCAGGTGCCGCAAGCGGAACTGCACCGGGTCCACACCCGCAGCAGTCGCCAGCTCGTCGATGTACGACTCGTGTGCGAACGAACTGGGCAGCGCCGACACGCCGCGCAACCACGAGGCGCGCACGATCGGCGCCATGTCGTTGACCTTCACGCGCAGGTTGTCGTACGTATAGGGCGGTCGCGCGGTGCGGTCGCCCATCTCGAAAGCCTGCGCCACCGGTTCGATGGTGCGCGTGAGCAGCAGCGCAAGCGTGGGCGCACCGTTCGACGGATAAGAGGTTTCGAAGTCGTATGCAGCGACGCGGCCGTCTGCCATGAGGCCGCCGTCGATCTCCATGAGCTGCGCGGCGCCCTTGGGCTCCCACGCATGCTCCTGCTCGCGCGTGAGCTGCACGCGCACCGGCGCGCCGACCGCACGGGCGAGCAGCGCCGCATCGGCGGCCACGTCGTCGGCGCCGTTGCGGCCATAGCAGCCAGCAGCTTCCATGCGGACCACGTCGACCTGCACGTCCTCCACGCCCATGAGCTTCGCGAGATCGGCGCGCAGCACGTGCGGATTCTGCGAGCCGGCCCAGCAACGCAACTGCATGCCGCTGCCGTCGGCCGGCTGCCAGTCGGCGAGCGCACACGAAGGGCCGATGGAGGCATGCATCTGGTATGGCCACACGTAGGTGCGATGCATCGGCTGCGCGGCGGCGGCAATGGCGCCATCGACATCGCCTTCATCGACCAGCAGGCGCTGCGTCGACGGGTTGTCGCGCAGCGCCTGCGCCAGGTCGCCCAGGTCAGGCATGCCGGGCCATGGCTTCCACGTGACGCGCAGTTCACGCAAGGCCTGCTCGGCGTGCTCCTCGCGCTCGGCCACGATGCCGACGAAGTCGCGGATCACGACCACGGCGCGGATGCCGGGGATGTGCGCAATCGACGATTCATCGACCGCCTCGAGCGTGTTGCCGATGAACTCGCCATGGTCCGCGCCCGCATACGGTGGTCGCACCACGCGCCCGTGCAGCATGCCGGGCACGCGCATGTCGTGCACGAACACGAGCTCGCCTGCCAGCTTGGCCGGAATGTCGACGCGCGCCTGCCGTGTGCCGACGACGCGGTAATCGGCGGGGTTCTTTGGCTGCGCCAGCGGATCGAGCCGAAGCACGGTGCGCTGGCCGGCAACCAGCTCGGCATAGCTGACGTGTCGGTCCGGCGCTTCGGTGACTCGCACCACGCCGTTGTGCGCCCGCAGTCCATCGACGGCCACGCCCAGGCGCTCAGCCGCGCGCGCCATCAGCCATGCACGCGCCTGCGCGGCGGCAAGCCGCATCGGCTGCGCATGGATCTGGATCGACGCGCTCGCAATCGTCGCGCCCTGGTTGGGCGCGCGCGCGGTGTCGCCGAGCATCACGCGCACGCAGGGCATGCCGAGGTCGAGTTCCTCGGCCACGATCTGCCCGAGCGCGGTCTGGATGCCGGTGCCCAGGTCGACGTGGCCGTTGAGTGCCGAGGCGCTGCCGTCGTCCCACACGGCGAGCAGGATCTCGTCGCCTTCGATCGGGTTGCCGGCAATGAACGCGGGCTGGCCCTTGGCGGGCGGCGGTGCGAGCGGGGTCTCGCGCACCACCAGCAGCACGCCATTGGCCGACAGGAACTCGGCGCGGGTCCGCGGAAGATCGGCGCGTCGCGTCATGGGGCCGGATGCGCGCGCATGCGCGCCGCCGCGCGTTGCACGGCGTCGAGAATTTCGATGTGGGTGCCGCAGCGGCACAGGTTGCCCGAAAGCTCGCTGCGGATGCGCGCATCGCTCGCATCCGGATCGCGTGCAAGCAAGGCCGCCGCCTGCATCACCATGCCGTTGAGGCAGTAGCCGCATTGCGCAGCCTGCGCGTCTTCAAAGGCGGCCTGCACCGGATGCCAGTCGCCGCGCGCGCCCAGCCCTTCGAGCGTTGTGATGGATCGCCCCGCCACGCCACGCGCGGGAATCACGCACGAGCGCGCCGCCACGCCGTCGACGTGCACCGTGCATGCGCCGCACTGCCCCAGCCCGCAGCCGTACTTGGGGCCGTTCAGCCCCAGGTCGTTGCGCAGCAGGTGCAGCAGCGTTGCTTCGCGCGGCACGCCCTCGATCGATTGCGCCTGGCCGTTGACCAGCAGGTGCAGCGGCTCAGCGCCGCAACTGGCCGTCACGGGTGTACATCTCCAGGTCCACGAAGGTCGAGCCGTTGTGGTTCTTCGCGCTGTACTCGACGGGGAAGTCGCCGATGCGCGTGCTGCCGATGCTTTCGAGCCCGGCGATGAAGCTGTCGCGCGTGAGTGTCTTGCCCGCGCGGCGCAGGCCCTCGACCATCACGCGCGCGACGATGTAGCCTTCCAGCGCGGTGTAGCTGTCGATCTTCTCGCCGAACTCCGCGCGGTCGCGCTGGTAGTCGGCCACGATGGGCATCCGCTGCGCCTGCGGCGGCGGCACGATGCTGGCCGTGACCAGCCCCGCGAGCTTGCCGTCGAGCCGCTTGGCCGAACCGGCCGCGTCGGTGATGCCGACCGACAGCGTGTACAGCGGCGCGCCCACGCCGTTCGCGCGGTAATCGCGCATGAACACTTCGACCATGCGCCCGGCCATGATCATCACGACCGCGCCAGGCTTGGCTTCAGA
Source organism: Variovorax sp. OV084 (assembly GCF_900111625.1). Classification (NCBI taxonomy): domain Bacteria; kingdom Pseudomonadati; phylum Pseudomonadota; class Betaproteobacteria; order Burkholderiales; family Comamonadaceae; genus Variovorax; species Variovorax sp. OV084. The sequence continues at coordinate 9,535 of NZ_FOII01000024.1, forward strand.
CAGACCGGTGACGACCTGCTTCGCGTCCTCGGCCGTGATGGCCAGCGGGAAGGTCTTCAGCACCTTCACCTTGTGGTCGGCCGCCAGCTCCTCGCAGGTGGCGAGGTTCGACTTGCCGAAGGCGCTGTCCTGGTAGACCACCGCGATCGACTGGATGCCGATGGTCGAGAGGTGGCTGATGATCTTGCGCAGCTCCAGGTCGTAGCCCGCGCGCACATGGAACAGGTAGCGGTTGACCTTGGTGCGGAACGAGCTGGTGCCCACCAGCGGTGCGAACATCGGCACGCCCGCCTTCTCGGCCAGCGGCATCGCGGCCGCGAGGTTGCCGGTGGCCACGTAGCCGGTGAGCGCGAAGACCTTGTCCTCGTCGATCAGCTTCGCAGTGTTGACGGCGGTCTTTGCGGGGTCGTATGCGTCGTCGTAGGTGACGAGTTCGATCTTGCGACCGTTGACGCCGCCCGACTTGTTGACCCGGTCGAAGTACAGCTTGATGCCCGCGCGGTAGTCGACGCCGAAGTCTTTCGCCGGCCCACTGAACACGGCCGACTGGCCGATGCGGATGGTGGTGTCGGTCACGCCGTTTTCCGCGCGTGCCGAACGCAGCAGGCCGGGGCCGAGGACCAGGGCCGCACTGCCCGCCACCATGGCGCGCCTTGAGATCGAAAGCTTCATGCGTCGTGTGTCTCGTGTTTTCTTGTTGTTCGTCGTTGTTCTTCGCGGTGCGATCTCAGGCGGTCTGGATGTCGGCGGACTGTATGCGCTTGACGCCCTTGGCCGTCATCTGCTTCCACGCCGCGGCCAGCGAGCCGTTGAGATCGATGCCGCGCGTGGCGTCCTCGATCACGTAGGCCTCGAAGCCTGCCTTGCGCGCGTCCATCGCGGTCCATGCCACGCAGAAATCGGTGGCCAGGCCGGTGACGTACACGGTCTTGATGCCGCGCGCCTTCAGGTAGCCGGCCAGGCCCGTGGCCGTCTTGTGATCGGCTTCCTCGAAGGCCGAGTAGCTGTCCATCTCCTTGTGGAAGCCCTTGCGGATGATCAGCTGCGCGGTGGGCACCTTCAGCTCCTTGCCGAGCGCGGCGTCTTCAGTGCCCTGCACGCAGTGGTCGGGCCAAAGCACCTGCGTGCCGTAGCTGAGCTTGGTGGTCTCGAAGGGCTTCTTGCCGCTGTAGGTGCTCGCGAAGGACGCATGGCCCGCCGTGTGCCAGTCTTGCGTGACGACGATGTTCTGGAACGCGGGCGCCAGTGCATTGATGACCGGAATGACTTCGTTGCCGCCCTTCACAGCCAGCGTGCCGCCGTCGAGAAAGCAGTTCTGCACGTCGACCACGATCAGCGCGGCCTTGTCGCCGGGCTTGATCTTGCCCGCCGCGAAGGCGTTGAAACCGACACTGCCGAAGCCGCCGGCCAGCCCGAGGGCGGCGGCGGATTTCACGAGGGTTCTGCGATGCATGGCATGGACTCCGATGGGTTGAAGGAAAAACTCAGACGCTCAGGTAGGCGCGGCGAACTTCGTCGTTGGCCGCAAGCTCGGCCATGGTGGCGTGATAGCGGATCTGCCCCTTCTCGAGCACATAGGCGCGGTCGGACACCAGTTCGGCGAAGTGCATGTTCTGCTCCGACAGCAGGATGCTCACGCCCTGCGCCTTGAGCTCCAGGATCATGTTGGCCATCTGCTCGACGATCACCGGTGCCACGCCTTCGGAAGGCTCGTCGAGCAGCACGAGGTACGGGTTGCCCATGAGCGTGCGCGCCACGGTCAGCATCTGCTGCTCGCCGCCGCTCATGCGCCCGCCCGGACGGTTCGGCATTTCGCCGAGGTTGGGGAACAGCTTGAACAGGCGCTCGGGCGTCCACAGCGGCGCATCGGTGCCGTCGGCCCAGCGGCGCGCGGGCTGCTTGCCGACTTCGAGGTTCTCCATCACCGTGAGGTCGGTGAACACGCGGCGGTCTTCGGGCACGAAGCCCAGGCCCAGGCGCGCTGCGTGGTGCGGCTCGCTCCTGGAGATGTCGTGGCCCAGGAAGCGCACCGCGCCGCGACGCTTGGTCAGCATGCCGATGAGCGTCTTCAGCGTGGTCGACTTGCCCGCGCCGTTGCGGCCCATGAGCGCAACCACTTCGCCGCGACGCACTTCGAGGTCGACGTCATAAAGGATTTGCGCGGCGCCATACCAGGCGCACAGGGCCTTGGCCTGCAGGAGGGGTTCGTGTGTGCTCATGCGGCGACTCCAAGGGCTGCGGCTTTCTCTGCGATCTTCTCGAATGTCTTGCCGCTGCCGAAGTAGACCTCTTGCACCTTGGGGTGGTCGCGGATTTCGAGCGGCTTGCCCTGCGCGATGAGGCGCCCGCGCGCCAGCACGATCATGCGGTCGGCGTACGCGAACACCACGTCCATGCTGTGCTCGGTGAAGAGCACGGCCATGCCGCGCTGGATGACGAGATCTTTGGTCAGCGCCATGAGCGAGTTGCGCTCCTTGGGGGCCATGCCGGCGGTGGGCTCGTCCATCAGCAGCAGCTTGGGGCTGTTGGCCATCGCGATGGCGAGTTCGACGCGCTTCACGTCGCCGTACGCCAGCACGCTGCAGGGCCGGTCGGCCTGCGACTTCATGCCGACCTGGTCGAGCAGCGCCAGTGCTTCGTCGCGCTTGTGGTCGGCCGCGCGGCGCCACATCGAGAACAGCTTGCCGTCGTGCGACAGCAGCGCCATCTGCACGTTCTCGACCACGGTGAGCGAGGCGAAGGTTTCGGCAATCTGGAAGGTGCGGCCCACGCCCTGGCGCCAGATGGCGCGCGGCTTCTGGCCCACAAGCTCGTGCCCGTCGAACAGGATCGAACCCTGGTCGGCCTTGAGCTGGCCGTTGACCATGTTGAAGGTGGTCGACTTGCCGGCGCCATTGGGGCCGATGAGCGCTAGCAGTTCGCCGGCATGCAGTTCGAAGCTGATGCCATCGACGGCCTTCACGCCGCCGAAGGACTTGCCGAGGTTCTCGACCTTGAGCAGGGGTGCGTTGGAAGTGGTCGTCATGCCTTGGCCTCCTTCGCCTCGGCGGCCACAGGCGCCGCATCGGGCTTGGTGCGGCGCAGCAGCTTGTCGGTCAGCTGCTTCGCGAAGCCTGCGATGCCCTGCGGGAACAGCAGCACGAGAATCAGGATGATGGCGCCGAGCGTCGCGCGCCAGTAGTCGGTGTTGCGCGCCACGGTGTCGTGCAGCCAGCTGAAGGTGACGGCGCCGACCACCGGCCCCGCCAGCGTCTGGATGCCGCCCAGCAGCACCATCACCAGTCCGTCGACCGACTTGTCGACGCTGAGGCTCTCTGGCGAGATGCTGCCCTTGGAGAAGGCGTAGAGCGAGCCGGCCAGCCCGGCCGCGGCGCCCGCGACGACGAAGGCCGTCCACTGCATGCGCTTGACGTCGATGCCGATGGCGTCGGCGCGCAGCACCGAATCGCGGCCCGCGCGCAGCGCATAGCCGAAGGGCGAGAACAGCACGCGGCGCAGCATCATGACGCCGGCGGCCACGAGCACCAGCGTGAGCCAGTAGTAGGTGCGCTTGTCCGACAGCCACTCCGAAGGCCACACGCCCGTGAGGCCGTTGCTGCCGCCGGTGAACGAATCCCACTGGTAGACGATGGCCCAGGTGATCTGCGCGAAGGCCAGCGTGAGCATGGCCAGGTACACGCCCGACAGCCGCACGGCGAACCAGCCATAGATGAAGGCGCCGATGGCCGCGACGAGCGGAGCCACGATGAGCGCCACTTCCATCGGCAGGCCGCTGGAGCGCACCAGCAGCGCGGCGCCGTAAGCCCCGAGGCCGAAGTAGGCGGCATGCCCGAACGAGTGCATGCCGGCCGGCCCCATGATGAAGTGCAGGCTGGCGGCGAACAGCGCGGCAATCAGCAGGTCGATCATCAGCACCGTGGTGTAGGGCGAATCGGCGGTGAGCAGCGGCATCGCCATGAGCACCACGCCGAGCGCGGCGACCAGCCACAGGTAGCCCTTGCTCGCGCGGCGCAGCGGCTCCTCGGCCATGCCCACGTAGCGGCTCGGCGCCTGCGGCCGGCCGAACAGGCCCCACGGGCGCCACACCAGCACGATGGCCATGACGATGAAGTCGACCACCAGCGTGAGCTTCGAGAAGGACACGCTGTAGCCGAAGATTTCCACCACACCGAGCCAGATGCACACGGCCTTGATCTCGGAGATCAGCAACGCGGCCGCGTAGGCGCCCGGAATGGAGCCCATGCCGCCCACCACCACGACCACGAAGGCCGCGCCGATGGTGTTGAGGTCCATCGCAAGCGTGGCCGGCTCGCGCGGCAGCTGCAGCGCACCGCCCAGGCCTGCGAGCATGGCGCCGAGCGCGAACACCGCGGTGAAGAGCCAGGCCTGGTTCACGCCCAGCGCGCTGACCATCTCGCGGTCTTGCGTGGCGGCACGCACCAGCGTGCCCCAGCGGGTGCGCGTGAGCAGCAGCCACATCAGGCCGAGCACGACCGGGCCGACGACGATCAGGAACAGGTCGTAGGTCGGAAACTGCCGGCCCAGGATTTCGACGGAGCCCGACAGGCCCGGCGCGCGCGGCCCGAGCAGTTCGTCAGGCCCCCAGATGTAGAGCACCGCGTCCTTGATGACAAGGACCAGTGCGAAGGTCGCCAGCAGCTGGAACAGCTCGGGCGACTTGTAGATGCGGCGCAGCAGCACCATCTCGATCAGCGCGCCGAGTATGCCGACCGCGAGCGCGGAAATCACCAGCGCGGGCCAGAAGCCCATGCCGCCGCCGAGCTTCTCGACCAGCGTGTAGGCCAGGTAGATGCCGACCATGAAGAAGGAGCCATGCGCAAAGTTGACGATGCGCGTGACGCCGAAGATCAACGAAAGGCCGGCCCCCACGAGGAACAGCGACGAAGCCGACGACAGCCCGGTGAGGAACTGAAGCAGCAGGGACGAGAGGCTCATGGGTGCAAGCGTTCCGAAAAAGGATCAGGGTCAGTCGGCGGCGCGCGACTTCTTGACGTCGGCGGCGGAGGGCTGGAACTTCGCGCCGTCGAAGTAGGTGTAGTCGACCATCACGCCCTTGCCGTTTTCGTTCTTCGTCTTGCCGACGAAGGCGCCCATGGTGGACTGGTGGTCTTCGGCGCGGTAGCTGATCTTGCCGAAGGGCGTATCGACCTGCAGGCCCTTGAAGGCTTCGAGGAGCTTCGGCGTTTCGGTGCTCTTGGCCTTGGCAGCGCCGGCCGCGACCGACTTGATCATGCTGTAGCCGACCACCGAGCCGAGGCGCGGATAGTCGTTGTACTTGGCGTGGTACGCGAGGAAGAAGGCCTTGTGCTCTGGCGTCTGGATGCCATACCAGGGGTAGCCGGTCACGATCCAGCCGTTGGGCGTTTCGTCCTTCAGCGGGTCGAGGTACTCGGGCTCGCCGGTCAGCACGCTGACGACGGTGCGGTCCTTGAACAGGCCGCGGGTGTTGCCTTCGCGCACGAACTTCGACAGGTCGGCGGCGAACAGCACGTTGAAGATTGCGTCGGGCTTGGCATCGGCCAGCGCCTGGACCACGGCGCCTGCGTCGACCTTGCCCAGCGGCGGCGCCTGCTCGGCGACGAACTCGACGTCGGGCTGCGCGGCCTTCAGCAGCGCCTTGAAGGCAGCCACGGCCGACTGGCCGTATTCGTAGTTGGGGTACACGACGGCCCAGCGCTTCTTCTTGAGCTTGACGGCCTCGGGCACGAGCATCGCTGCCTGCATGTAGGTGCCGGGACGCAGGCGGTAGGTGTATTCGTTGCCGCCCTGCCAGGTCATCTTGTCGGTCAGCGGCTCGCCGGCCAGGAAGAAGATCTTCTTTTGCTTGGCGAAGTCGGCCACGGCCAGGCCGGTGTTCGACAGGAAGGTGCCGGTGAGCACGTCGATCTTCTCGCGCGCCACCAGTTCTTCGGCCACGCGCACGGCGTCGCCGGGGTTGGCGTTGTCGTCGCGCGTGATGAGCTCGATCTTCTTTCCGTTCACGCCGCCCTTGGCGTTGATTTCTTCGACGGCCAGCTCCATGCCCTTCTTGTAGGGCTCCAGGAAGGCGGGCTGTGCCTTGTAGCTGTTGACCTCGCCGATCTTGATCACGCCCTGCGCATGCGCGGGAACGAGAGCAGTGGTCAGCGCAGCGAGGGCCGCGGCGCTGAAGACGTGACGCAATGGGTTCATGGGGAAAGCTCCTTGAGATCGAATGAGGAAAGAAAACACCGTGATTGGGCGAGAGCGAAAGACAGCGTCAGCGAAGACCGTCTTCGCCCTTGATTTCATGGGCCTGCAGGCCGCCGATGCGCGGCAGCGGACGGCCGCTGTCGGTGACGGCAACCGCCACCACGATCTCGTTGGCGCGCGGTGCATCGCTCACGCGGGCTTCGATCGCGTCGAAGTGACTGCGCACGAAGGCTGCGTCCTTGTGGCCGAGCGGCACGTCGATGGCGGTGCCCAGCGTGCCTTGCTTCTTGGCCGAGGGCACGAGTGCGGCGCCCTTCTCGACCGCAACGCGCAGCGGCGCGCCCAGCTTGGGATGCAGGATGGCGGCGGCGTGTTCGAGCTCGCCGCGCTCGCCGACGATGGCGGCCTTGCCGTAGCTCTGCGCCTGGCCGGGCTCGATGCCCAGAGCCTTCACGGCCTTCTGGCCGAGCAGCGCGCCGAGTTCTTCGCCGATGGCGATCAGCTCGTCTAGGTTCTCGCTGTAGCGACCGGCGTAGGGGTTCTCGATCACGGCGATGGCGACGGCGCGGCGCGTGGGCGGCGTGACGTCCTTGCCCATTTCCTTGCGGGTTTCATCGACCTGGATGACGAGCTTGCGGATGTTGGCGGTCATGTTCTGTGTTCCTTGTCTTGTCTCTGTGCGGGTCAGCGCAGGCCGTCCCACTTGCTGATGTTCTCTGCGAGCAGGCCGCCGACACGGGCATGCACGCGGTAGCCCGTGCTCATCGCGAGGATGAAGACGATCTCGTCCGCAGCCGGCGCACCGGGCACTCGCACCTCGATGGCGTCGAACTGGCCGCGCACGTAGCTGGCGTTGATGTTGGTCAGCGGCACATCGAGCGCGGCGCCGGGCGGGCCGACCTTCTTGGTCGAGGGCACGATGGACAGCGCATTGCCGGGCTGGGCGGTTTTCTCCTCGGCCGTGCCTGCGGTGTAGGCAACGCGGCTGCCCTTCCAGCCGAGCAGCTCGCGCATTGCGTATCCGCCGGGCACGTGCCACAGCGCGCCGTGCTCCAGCTCGCCGTCGGCGCCGACGATGGCGCCCTTGCCGTAGGTGGCGATCTGCTCCAGCGGCACGTCCATGGCGGCGTGCAGCTTGTGCGCCATGTCGACGCCTACGGGGTCGAGCAGCGCCATCATCGGCAGGATGTCGGGCTCGTAGCGGCCGGCGAACGGATTGGTCAGCACCGCGCCGATGGCACCGCGCACCAGCGGCGTTTCGGCGCGCGGTCCGAACTCGTGGTGGATGTGCTCGACATGGGTGAAGACGCGTCGGATTTCGATCATGAAAAAGAACCTTGCTTTTCGTTAAGCAAATACTGAACCAACTGCTTTCGGCAGCTCGGTCTTGAGCGCCTTCGAGCATAAGGGCTCGACAAGTCGCCACTGCCCCTGACAAACGAGTAGAGCGGCCCACACAAGCCCGCCTTTTTGCAGGACCTTGGCGCACACCACGCCCGTATCGAGTGCGCTGCGCACCTGCCCGGGGGCCAGCGTGGGCACGTCGACGGTGACGAGGGTGTCGCCGAGGTCGCTGTCGTCCTTGCATTCGTTCGCGGGGCGGCGCGCGATGGTGTCGTCGTCGACATCGACGGCGTTGGCAATCACTGTCGCCGCCGCATCGGCCTGCGCTGCAGTGGCGGCCAGGACCGTCACGCTGTCGGCGATGCCCAGCGAGAAGCTGCGCCCGCGCCAGCCGCTGGTGGCAACGCCGCGCACGGGCTGGTCGGCGTGCAGCTCGAACTGGCCGTCGGTGGTGAGGATGCCGCTGCCACCATCGACATGATCGCGCCAGTCGAAGCGCGCAAGGTCGGCGAACACGCCCACGCGCGCGGACTGGCCGGGCGCGAAATGCAGCGCGATGTCGCCGCCGTTGTTGATCCATGCGCGCTCGATGCCGGGACGCTCGTAGAACGCGATCAGCTCCTGCGCGACCGAGCCGGCCACCGCCGCCATCGGCGTGATGAACATCGGCGAGAACGCGGCGCAGGCGTCCCACATGCGGCGCGCCACCACGTTGCGCGGACGCATCTTGTCGGTGACGGGCAGGCGCAGCAGCGGCAGCTCGTGCACCAGTTCGTCGAGCACGTGGGCGAAGCGCGCCCACGCGGCGTCGTGCGCGGCCGCGACGGCGTACGGGTCGCCATGCGCCTCGGCCACGATGTCGATCGGGCCGTGGTTGAAATGCCAGCGGTTCTTGTCGAGCGCTGCGCGTTGGGCGGACATGATCAGCCCAGCATGGGAGCGTGGCCGAGCGGCCACGGATTGGCGTCGTCCATCGCGAGCCATTGGCGTGCGAGCGGTGCGCCGTCTTCCTGCCATGCACCGCGCGCGAGCGCCTGTTCGAGCGGGAAGATGTGTTCCATGTGGCCGCCGAGCGCTTCGTAGTCGTCGCGCCGCATGCTGAACTCGATGGGCGCGACGATGGCTGGCGTGGGCACGGTGCCGAAGCTGTTGTCGGGCATGCGCATGACGTCCGCCATCACGGTGATGCCGCCGCCGGGCCACACGTATGCCGGCGCGCCGCCGCATGTGACGTTGACCAGCGCGCGCTTGATGGCACGCGTGAGCAGCACCGGGTTTTCGGTGACGCCCGCGCGCAGGCTTCCGCCCGCGCCGCCGAGGAACAGCACAGTGCACAGCGAGGGTTCGCAGTTCTCGCCGATGCGATCGACGATGCGCTTCACCTCCGTTGGCATGGGCTGCTCGACGGGCTTCAGTGCATCGTCGAGCACGTACCACTGCGCGTGCTCGCCGGTGGTCGAGGTCATGAGCAGGCGCAGGCCGGGGCGCGCGACGCCCTCTTCCCAGCCCTCGATGATCGCGAGCGGATCGGCGATGTCGGTGCCGCCCCAGCCGTTGCCCGGGTTCGCCACCTGGAAGTAGCGCCCCGGCGTGGACTTGCGCCCCAGCATCTGGATGCCCGAGGGCGCCATGTCGAGGCAGCGACCAGCCTGGTGCTCGGTGAGCACGCCGGTGATGTGGTCGTCGACCACCACCACTTCGTCGGCCACGCCCGCGAACTGGCGCGCGAAGATGCCGACCGCCGCGGAGCCGCAGCCCACGCGCATGCGCTGCTCTTCGACGCCGTTGACGATGGGCGCCTTGCCGGCCTGGATGACGAGGGTGGAGCCGCCGTCGATGGTGCACTCCACGGCCTTCTTGTTGCCCAGCAGCTGCATCAGCTCGGCCGTCATGCGGCCTTCCTTCTTGCTGCCGCCAGTAAGGTGGTGCACGCCGCCGAGCGAGAGCATCTGCGAGCCGTATTCGGCCGTGGTGACGTGGCCCACGACTTCGCCGCGATAGCGCACGTTGGCCTGCTCGGAGCCGAGGAAGCGGTCGGTGTCGATCTTCACCTTGAAGCTGCAGTAGCTGAAGATGCCTTCGGTGACGACGGTGACCATGTCGACGCCCTGGGCCTTCGATGCAACGATGAAGGGCGCGGGCTTGTAGTCGGGGTAGGTGGTGGACGAGCCCACGCCGGTGACGAAGACTTCGTCGGCGTGCAGCAGGTCGCCGTTCCAGTCGCGCTCGGCAGGAGCCGGGGCCGTTTCGGCGCCGGTGCGATTGAAGGGCACCAGCGCAGGCGCTTCGCTTTCGATCGTCCGGCGCAACAGCACCACGGGATCGACGCGCACCAGCACGCCTTCGCGGTTGGCATAGCGGTCGCAGGCGCCGGTGCGGCCGTCGGAGATCTGGCACAGCACCGGGCAGGCGTTGCACTCGACCTTGGCAGTGCTCATGCGCTCGTTGCGCGGCGGCGCCTTGCCGAAGGCGCCGCTGCCGGCTTCAGCCACCACGGGCATGTCCATGCCGGGGAGGCCATCTGTCTTGGTGTGTTCTGTCATCGGGCAATCTCGTGGGCGTATGTGGGCAAATCCTGGCTGTCGGGGTTTGCAACAAACGTGCCGTCCGCCCGCTTGTGCACCGACTTCCGTTTGTGTAGCATTCCCTACACTTTCATGTTGCGTTCACTACATTCGCAGTCAATGTAGCAAACAGGCCCGATGCTTGCAATGGTGTTTTCTCGCGATGTTCATCGGGGTTTTTACGACCAACGACAATGGAGGGTTCGGAGCCGGCCGGCGGTTTTCGCCCCAAAGGCGTGCACGTCGGCTCAGCCAACCTCCCCTGTTACCAACCAACTCTTGAGTTCCGTATGAGTGCATTCAGCGAAGAACGCGTCCTGAGCGTCCACCACTGGACCGACCGCCTGTTCACCTTCACCACCACGCGCGACCCGGCGCTGCGCTTCTCGAACGGTCATTTCACAATGATCGGCCTGAAGGTCAACAACAAGCCCCTGCTGCGCGCCTACAGCATCGTGAGCCCGAACTACGAGGAGCATCTCGAGTTCCTGAGCATCAAGGTGGAAGAAGGCCCGCTGACTTCGAAGCTGCAGCACATCCAGGTGGGCGACACCATCATCGTGGGCCGCAAGCCCACGGGCACGCTGCTGATCGACTACACGCTGCCGGCCAAGCGCCTGTACCTGTTCGGCACCGGCACCGGCCTCGCACCGTTCATGAGCATCATCCGCGACCCGGACACGTACGAGAAGTTCGAGCAGGTCATCCTGGTGCACGGCGTGCGCCAGGTCGACGAGCTGGCCTATCACGACCTCGTGACCGACCACCTGCCCAAGCACGAGATCCTCGGCGAGATGATCGCCAAGCAGTTGCTGTACTACCCGACCGTCACGCGCGAGGAGTTCCGCAACCAGGGCCGCATCACCGACCTGATCGAGAGCAACAAGCTCACCGACGACCTCGGCCTGCCGCCGCTCAACGTCGAGGAAGACCGCGTCATGCTGTGCGGCAGCCCCGGCCTCTTGGTCGACCTGAAGCACATCCTGGAAAAGCGCGGCTTCAAGGAAGGCAACACGAGCACGCCGGGCGACTTCGTGGTCGAGCGCGCGTTCGCAGAGAAGTAATGAAGGCCCCCCGGCTTTTCACTCGCTGTGCTCGTGTAACTCCACCCCCCATGGGGGAGGCGCGGTCCGCCTTGGGGCGGCCCGGCGGCGACCGCCTCCCTCTTCATTCCGCCCTCCGATGGAACGCAAGGTAGTCACCAAGCCGCAGCGCCGCACGGGCGTGCGCGAGGCGGCCGCACAGGCCACGCGCGACAGCATCCTGAAGGCGGCGACCAAGGTGTTCGCCAAATACGGCTACGACGGCGGCAGCGTGGAGAAGATCTCCAAGGCCGCGAAGTCGTACGACCGGATGATCTATTACTACTTCGGCAGCAAGGAAGGCCTCTTCATTGCGGTGCTCGAAGGCATCTACCAGCGCATGGACGACGCCGAGGCCGCCATCGCGCTCGACGCCTCGCGGCCGGTGGAAGCGCTCACCGAAGTCATCCGCTTCGTGCTGGGCTACTACCGCAAGAACCCCGAGTTCGTGACGCTGCTGAACACCGAGAACCTGCACAAGGGCCGGCACATTTCGAAGTCGCTGCGGGCGCGCGAGTATTCGTCGCGCGCGGTGGCGATCATTGCGGAAATCCTCGCCAGCGGCGCTGCGCAGGGCCTGTTCCGCAAGGAACTGGTGGCGCGCGACATCTACCTGCTGATCGCGTCCACGGGTTATTTCTACACCTCCAACCGCCACACGCTCACCGCCTTCCTCGGTGAACCGCTGGAGTCACCGGAGGCGATCACGCACTGGGAAGACTTCGTGATCGAGACGCTGCTGCGCACGGTGCGCGCGGACGCGGATACAGAAGCGGACGAGCCGCAAGACAACACACCACCCCACGAGGACACATCGAAATGGCAGAAATCGCAGCCGGCGGCAAGTCGGGCAAGGTCGTCATAAAGAACATCGGGCTGCTGCTCTCGGGCGACATCGACAAGCCCATCCTCGACGCCGACACCATCGTGGTGAACGACGGCCTGATCGTCGCGGTCGGCAAAGAGAAAGACTGCGATCTCGAAGGCGCGCAGACCGTCATCGACGCGAAGAAGACCTGCGTGGCGCCAGGCCTGATCGACAGCCACGTGCATCCGGTGTTCGGCGACTGGACGCCGCGCCAGGGCCAGATCGGCTGGATCGACTCCACCATGCACGGCGGCGTGACCACCATGATTTCCGCCGGCGAGGTGCACCTGCCCGGCCGCCCCAAGGACATCGTGGGCCTGAAGGCCCTGGCCATCACCGCGCAGCGCGCCTTCGACAACTTCCGCCCCGGCGGCGTGAAGGTTCTGGCGGGCGCGCCCGTCATCGAGAAGGGCATGGTCGAGAGCGACTTCAAGGAACTCGCCGAAGCCGGCGTGGGCCTGCTCGGCGAAGTGGGCCTGGGCTCTGTCAAGGCCGGCTACGAGGCGAAAGAGATGGTGGCCTGGGCGCGCAAGTACGGCATCCAGAGCACCATCCACACGGGCGGCCCGTCGATCCCGGGCTCGGGCCTGATCGACAAAGATGTTGTGCTCGAGGCCGACGCCGACATCATTGGCCACATCAACGGCGGCCACACCTCACTGCCCGAGGCTCACGTGTGTGAGCTCTGCGAGAAGAGCTCGCGCGCCATCGAGATCGTGCACAACGGCAACGAGAAGGTGGCCATCGCGGCGGCCAAGGCGGCGCTGGAGCTCAAGTGCCCGCACCGCGTGATTCTCGGCACCGACGGGCCCGCGGGCTCGGGCGTGCAGCCGCTGGGCATCCTGCGCATGGTGGCAATGCTGTCGTCCATCGCGAACATTCCGGCCGAGCTGGTGTTCTGCTTCGCGACCGGCAACACGGCGAAGATCCGAAAGCTCAACTGCGGGCTGATCGAAGTGGGCCGCGATGCCGACTTCGTGTTCATGGACCGCGCACAGCATTCGCCCGCGCCGGGCCTGCTCGAAAGCGTGCAGCTCGGCGACATTCCGGGCGTGGGCATGGTGATGATCGACGGCATCGTGCGCTGCGGCCGCAGCCGCAATACGCCGCCCGCGACTGAAATCCCGGTGGTGGTTTCCGGCGCGCACTGACACGCGCCACGACACCCGGCGGCCTCAGCCGCCGCGGTGCGAGCGAAAGACCAGGTAGCGCGCCGACAGGAAGTTGGCGCTCATGCCGGCAAGGCTGCCCAGCGCCACGCCCAGGGCCGCGGCCCAGCGCCCTTCGACCCAGTGCAGCGTCAGCACATAGGCGCCGTAGTTCAGCACCGCGCCGGCGGCCATGGTCGCCAGGTAGCCCAGGTACTCGCGCCAGAGGGAGCGGCCGGCCGATGCGCTGGCCGCGAAGGTGTAGCGGCGGTTGAAGGCCCAGGTGGTGGTCGCCGCTGCGAGAAACGACACCACCCGCGCGCCGTACCAGCCCAGCAACGGCGCTACGAGGTACAGCACGACCACGTCGACCACGAGCCCGATCACGCCGACGAGGGCGAAGGAGAGGAACTCGCGTCCGATCTTCATCGTGAAGTGCGTGTGCCGCGGGCCGCCTGCTCGCGCACGCTAGGAATCGCGAGGTAGCTAAGCCGCTTGGCCTCCCGTCGCCCCAGCGTGATGGCCTGCATGACAACGCCGCACACGAAGGACAGCATGGCAGCCAGCATCGCACCCGTGGCCAGCACCGCCGTGGGGAGCCGGGGCACCAGGCCGGTGTGCATGTAGGTCATGACGAGCGGCAAGACCAGCGCGACCGACATCAGCACCAGCAGCCCCCCGATGATCGAGAAGAACTGCAGCGGCCGCTCGCTCACGAACAGCTTGCAGATTGTCTTCAGGATGCGCCAGCCGTCGCGGTAGGTCGAGAGCTTGCTCACCGAGCCCTCGGGGCGCGTGCTGTAGGCGGTGCTTTCCTCGGCATAGGGCATGCGCAGTTCGAGCGCGTGCACGGTAAGTTCGGTTTCGGTCTCGAAGCCGCGCGACAGCGCCGGGAACGACTTGGCATAGCGCCGCGAGAACACGCGGTAGCCCGAGAGCATGTCGCTCAGGCCACCACCGAACAGCTGCGCCACGGCACCCGTGAGCATGCGATTGCCCAGGCGGTGGCCGGTGCGATAGGTATGCGCGTCCTGGCCGTCGTCCACGCGGCTGCCGACCACCATGTCGAGGTTGTCGCTCACCAGCCGGTCGATGAGCCGGCGCGCGGCGCCGGTGTCATAGGTGGCGTCGCCGTCGACCATCACGTACACGTCGGCATCGACGTCGGCGAACATGCGCCGCACCACGTTGCCCTTGCCGCGCAGGGTCACGTGCGTGACGATGGCGCCGGCCGCGCGCGCCACGGCGGCCGTGTCGTCGCTGGAGTTGTTGTCGAAGACGTGGATCTCGGCCTCTGGCAGCGCAGCGCGAAAGCCCGCCACCACCTGGGCGATGGCTAGCGCCTCGTTGTAGCAGGGGATCACCGCGGCAATGCGCAGGCCGCTGCTGCCGTGGGTGGTGGGGAAATTGGCGTCGGTCATTGTGCGGCGGGAAGGATACGGTAGACCCGGCTGCCGTCCTTCTCGTACTCCACGGCGAAGTACTTGTCGAAGTCGACACGCGCGCTGAACACCGGCACCACGCTGTCTGGCAGGACGACCGCAACAAAGCCCAGGCCACCGAGCTTGCGCGCGAGATCGCCGCCCGACAGGCGCCCGAAGTCGGTGTAGCGCCACGGCCCGAGCGTGTCGCCCCAGATGGGGTTGGGGCCGTAGTAGATCGCCTCGTTCAGCGCGATCTGGTAGACGCGGCCGGTGGCAGTGCGGCGCAGGTAGTCCATGACTGCATAGCCCGGCACGTGCTTGCGCAGCACGGCATCGCGGGCTTCCGGGGTGATCGAGACCATCGACACCTTCACCGCGGTCTGGCGCACCGACACGGCAGCCAGCACGGCCAGCAGCAGCACGAGCACCCAGTCGCCCGCGCGGGCGCCGGAACGCGCGGTGTCGCGGCTCATCGAGCCCGTCGCGACGGCGCCGGCATCCTGCTGCTTCTCCTTCGAACCGAACACGCGGCGCAAGCCCGATGCGGCCCAACCGAACAGCACCTGCCAGCCGATCGCCGCGATGGCGGCCAGCAGCGGGAACGAGGCCGTCAGGTAGCGTGGATAGCGCGAGGTCACGACCCAGACCACCACCGAGTACAGGCAGAACCAGCCAGCGGCGCGCACTGCCGCGGAGCGCTTCCACAGCACGCTGAACGGTGCGAAGAACACGGACCAGATCAGCGCATTGGGCAGTTCGGCATGCACGCGCACATCCGCCACCTGCTGCACGTAGTCGGCCGGCGTCCATTCGGTGAAGCCGAACACGCGCGCACCGATAGGGTTGAACGGGTCGCCCGTCATGACGGCGTTGCGCGCGTACCAGTACACGCACGGGATCAGGAAGCAGACGAACACCAGCGCCCATGCCTGGGGCCGGCGCTCGTGGCGAATGACGAACAGCGCCACCAGCGGCAGAAAGATCAGCGCCTGGTACTTCGAGCCCGCGGCCACGCCAAGGCAGAACGCAGCCACGCCGAGCCAGCGCATGCCGCCGTGCACGGGCTTTCCGGGTTCCGATTCGCGCCACCACCACAGCGCCACGCAGGCCGACAGCACGAACAGCGCCACGCCCATGTCGATCAGTGCGTTCGAATAATCGCCAAGCCCCAGCCAGATGGCCGCGCCGATGCAGGCGGTGAGCCGGTTGGCGTGCAGGATGCCGAGGCGGAAGATCATCACCACCGACAGCGCACCCGCCAGTGCATTGAGGAAGTGCGGCAGCACGTCGTCGCCGACCTGCAGTGCGGCGGCGTAGAGCAGGTTGTAGTTGTACGGGAACCAGGGGTAGCGCAGCCAGTCGTGGATGCCCAGCGAGCCCTGCTGCGCGACCTGGCGCGCATACGGCAAGTGGTACATCAGCTCGTCGAAGGCGATCGGCGGCGCGAGCGGCGCTACCAGCGCGGGCAATGCGACCAGGGCCAGCGCGATCATCGCGACGCGTTCGAAGTAGGTCCACGGCGCGGCGGGTTCGTTCGCACGCAGGGCACGCCGCACGCGCAGCCACGACGGCAGCTGGATCGCCGCCGCAACGAAGCCCGCCACGACAAGCGCCACGGTCGCGCCCATCTTGAAGGCCCCGAAGATGGCCAGCGCCTGGAACGCGCAGATGAAGAGGCCAACGCCCAGCGCCACGGCCATGGCGGCTTCGAGCCCAGCGTCGCGGCGCGGCGGCGGGGCCATGCGGCCCAGCAATGCGCGGCCGTAACCCCAGCAGCTGAACACGAAAACCGCCAGTGCCGCGTAGTGCGCGGCTGCAAACATCAGCTTCTGAATAACAACTCCCGGCGCCGGGCGGCCGCGCCGGCCGGCAGGTTCAAAGATTGGGCGCCAGCAGACGCTCGAGATCGGACTCGCTCTCCTTGCGCCGCGCGGCCTGGTCCTGCAACTGATCGTGTCCGATCTTGCCGACGTTGAAGTACGTCGAATCGGGGTGGCTCAGGTAGAAACCGCTCACGCTGGCGGCGGGCATCATAGCGAGGCTTTCCGTCAGGGTCATGCCAATGTCCGCGCAGGCCAGAAGGTCGAACATGGGGCGCTTCACGCTGTGGTCGGGGCAGGCCGGGTAGCCGGGCGCGGGGCGGATGCCACGGTACTTCTCCGCGATCATGTCGTCGTTGCTCAGGCTTTCGTCGCTCGCGTAGCCCCAGAGATCGGTGCGCACGCGGTGGTGCAGCGACTCGGCGAAGGCCTCGGCCAGCCGGTCGGCCAGGGCCTTGAGCATGATGGCGGAGTAGTCGTCGAGGTCGTCGATGAAGTACTTCTCTTTTTTCTCGACGCCCAGGCCGGCGGTGACGGCGAACATGCCGACGTAATCTTTCACGCCACTGTCCTTGGGCGCGACGAAGTCGGACAGGCAGCGGCTGGGGCGCATCACGCCGTCGATCATCTGCTTCTCGGTCTGCTGGCGCATGCCGTACCAGGTGAGCGCGACCTCGCTGCGCGACTCGTCGGTGTACAGCTCGATGTCGTCGTCGTTCACCGTGTTGGCGGGCCAGAAGCCGACGATGCCGCTCGCGCTGAGCCAGCGGCCTTCAATGAGGCGCTTGAGCATGCGCTGGCCGTCGGCGTACACGCGCACGGCCTCGGTGCCGACGATCTCGTCCTTCAGGATGGCCGGGAACGGGCCGGCCAGGTCCCAGGTCTGGAAGAACGGGCCCCAGTCGATGTACTTGGCCAGATCGGTCAGGTCGAAGTTCTTGAACACGCGCCGGCCAATGAACTTGGGCACCGGCGGCAGGTAGTTCGCGAAGTCGATCGGCGTCTTGTTGGCGCGCG
Source organism: Variovorax sp. OV084 (assembly GCF_900111625.1). Taxonomy (NCBI): domain Bacteria; kingdom Pseudomonadati; phylum Pseudomonadota; class Betaproteobacteria; order Burkholderiales; family Comamonadaceae; genus Variovorax; species Variovorax sp. OV084. The sequence continues at coordinate 26,994 of NZ_FOII01000024.1, forward strand.
CCTTGGCCAGCGGCCACATCGGCACCTGCTTCTTGTTGGCGTGCTGCTGGCGCACCTTGACGTAGTCGGCGTTGATCTCGTCGATGTACGCGGTGGCCTGGTCGGAAAGCAGGCTCTGCGCCACGCTCACGCTGCGCGAAGCGTCGGGCACGTAGACCACGGGGCCTTCGTAGTGCGGCGCGATCTTCACGGCCGTGTGCACGCGGCTGGTGGTGGCGCCGCCGATGAGCAGCGGAATCTTCTTGATGCGGAAGTGATCGTCCTTCTGCATCTCGCCGGCCACGTACTGCATTTCTTCGAGGCTCGGCGTGATGAGGCCCGACAGGCCCACGATGTCCGCGCCCTCGACCTTCGCCTTGGCCAGGATCTCGTGGCACGGGACCATCACGCCCATGTTCACCACTTCGAAGTTGTTGCACTGGAGCACGACGGTGACGATGTTCTTGCCGATGTCGTGCACGTCGCCCTTCACGGTGGCGATGATGATCTTGCCCTTGGTGCGCACGTCGCGGCCCGCGGCCTCGTCCTGGCGCTTTTCTTCCTCGATGTAGGGAATGAGGTGGGCCACGGCCGACTTCATCACGCGCGCCGACTTCACCACCTGCGGCAGGAACATCTTGCCCTGGCCGAACAGGTCGCCCACGATGTTCATGCCGTCCATCAGCGGGCCTTCGATCACGTGCAGCGGGCGGCCGCCCTTGGCGAGGATCTGCTGGTAGGCCTCTTCGGTGTCTTCCACGATGAAGTCGGTGATGCCGTGCACCATCGCGTGCGACAGGCGCTGGTTGACGTGCACCGGGTTCTCGGGCGTGCCGCGCCATTCGAGCTTCTTGCTGTCGTCCTTGGCGCCGCTCTTGGCGGTTTCGGCCACTTCGACGAGGCGCTCGCCGGCGTCGGCGCGGCGGTTGAGCACCACGTCTTCGACGCGCTCGCGCAGTTCGGGTTCGAGGTCGTCGTACACGCCGACCATGCCGGCGTTGACGATGCCCATGTCCATGCCCGCCTTGATCGCGTGGTACAGGAACACGGTGTGAATCGCTTCGCGCACCGGGTCGTTGCCGCGGAAGCTGAAGCTCACGTTCGAAACGCCGCCCGACACCTTGGCGCCCGGCAGGTTCTCCTTGATCCAGCGCACGGCGTTGATGAAGTCGACCGCGTAGTTGTCGTGCTCCTCGATGCCGGTGGCAATGGCGAAGATGTTCGGGTCGAAGATGATGTCTTCGGGCGAGAAGCCCACCTCGTCGACCAGGATGCGGTAGGCGCGCTCGCAGATCTCGATCTTGCGTGCGTAGGTGTCGGCCTGGCCTTTTTCATCGAAGGCCATCACCACTGCGGCGGCGCCGTAGCGCTTCACCAGCTTGGCCTCGTGCTTGAACTTGTCGACCCCCTCCTTCATGGAGATGGAGTTGACGATGCCCTTGCCCTGGATGCAGCGCAGGCCGGCTTCGATGACTTCCCACTTCGAGCTGTCGACCATCACCGGCACGCGCGCGATGTCGGGTTCGCTGGCGATGAGGTTCAGAAAGCGGACCATCGCGGCCTTGCTGTCGAGCATGGCCTCGTCCATGTTGATGTCGATCACCTGCGCGCCGTTCTCGACCTGCTGGCGCGCCACGGCCAGGGCTTCTTCGAACTGGCCGTTCAGGATCATCCGCGCGAAGGCCTTGGAGCCCGTGACGTTGGTGCGCTCGCCGATGTTGACGAACAGCGTGCCCTCGCCGATGGCAACCGGTTCGAGGCCGGACAGCTTCATGGGAGGGGGCATTGGGGAAGACATGGTTTGACTCGAGGGCAAAAGCGGTTATTCGTGCGCGGGTTGGGGGAGTCTATCGCCCTCCCCCAAGCAGATAGCGTGCAAGGAGTAAGTCTGAATCATGAAAGGGTAAGTCCGAATCGATAGCGAATCCCTGATTTCGCAGAATGAAAAGAGCACGCTCGTTCTTTTTTGCGTGCATCCCCAAAACCGATCCAACCCAATTGCAGGGAGTTCCGATGATTCGACTGAAGACGATTCTGGCTTCGACGGGCAGGAAAAGCGGTACGGCGCGGCGCTCTGCCGGCGCGCTGCTGATGTGCGGCGTGCTGGCCTTCGCGCCCCTGGTGCAGACGGCCCAGGCAGCCACGAGCAAGGCCGCGCAGACGGCCTACCCGATCGTGCTGGTGCACGGCATGCTGGGCTTCGACACCATCGCGGGCATCGACTACTGGTACGGCATTCCCGGCGAGCTTCGCGCCCAGGGCGCCAAGGTCTTCGTCGCCGAAGTGGCGGCCACCAACAGCAGCGAAGTGCGCGGCGAACAGCTGCTCAAGCAGGTCAAGGACGTGCTGGCGCTCACCGGCGCGAGCAAGGTCAACCTGATCGGTCATTCGCACGGCGGGCCCACGGCGCGCTATGTCTCGGGCGTGGCGCCGGAGCTTGTGGCCTCCGTCACGACGGTGGGCAGCCCTCACAAGGGCAGCAAGGTGGCCGACGTGCTCGGCGACACGCTGCCGGCCGGCAGCCTCAGCCGGACCGTGGTGGTCAGCGCCGTCAACGCGTTCTCCAGCCTGCTCGGCATTCTCTCGGGCAACAACACGCCCCAGAACGGGCTGGGCGCGCTCGATTCGCTGAACACCGTGGGCTCGGCGAAGTTCAACGCCAAGTTCCCCGACGGCGTGCCCACCACGGCCTGCGGCAACGGGGCCGAGCTGGTCAACGGCGTGCGGTACTTCTCCTGGTCGGGCACCCAGCCGCTGACCAACGTGTTCGACGCCTCCGACTACCCGCTGTCGCTGCTGAGCGCGGTCCACGGCGAAGCCAACGACGGGCTGGCATCGGCCTGCAGTTCGCATCTGGGCACCTACCTTGGCAGCTACCGGCAGAACCATCTGGACGAGGTGAATCAGCTGCTCGGGTTGCGCGACCTGTTCTCGGTGAGCCCGGTGACGCTGTACGTCAACCAGGCGGCGAAGCTGAAGCAGCTCGGCCTCTGAGGAGTCGATGTCCCCGAAGCTCCTGCGCCCGCTGGCGGCGGTCGCGGTGGTGGTGGCCGCAGGCGTGGCGTGGTGGCAGCTCAGCGCGCCTGAAGCGCCTGCGGTCGTTGCTTCTTCGGCGCCGCCGGCCACCAACCCCGCGGCGGCGGAAGCATCCGCCATCGCGCTGCGCAACAACGGCCATGCCCCCGACCCACTGCTGACACCCGACCTGCTGCGCATCTTCGAGCAGATGCTGAACGACAGCCAGGCCAGGGACAAGGAAGGCCTGATGGCCGAGATGCGCGCCAAGATCGACAAGCACCTGCCGCCGGAATGGCGAGTGCGCGGGCTGGGCCTGCTGGAGCGCTACATCGACTATCGCAACGCGCTAGAGGCGCTGCCGGCGGCCAGCATCGGCGACCCTGCCGGGCTGCGCAGGATCCTCGATGCGCGCGCGGGCATCCGGGCACGCTACTTCGCACCCGAAGAGGTCGAGGGCCTGTTCGGCACCGAGGAGAAGTTCGACCGCTTCAGCGTCGAGAAGCTGGAAATCGAGCGCAACAAGGATCTGACGCCCGAGCAGAAGCGCGAGGCGCTGGCGCAGACCGAGAAGAACTGGCTTACGCCCGAGCAACTCGCCGACCGGGCTGCCACCACGGCGCAACTCGGCGTCGCCGAGCAGACCGCGGCGCTGGAAGCACGCGGTGCGAGCCCCCAGGAGCGCTTTGCCGAGCGCTCCCAGCAGTACGGCTACGAGGCAGCGCAGCGGCTGGCCACGCTCGACCAGCAGGAGCAAGACTGGCAAAGCCGCCTCTCGCGCTACGCCGCGGCCGACGAGGCCACGCGGGCGCAGCTGCAGGCCCAGCTCTTCACGCCGCAGGAGGCGCTGCGGCTTCAGGCCGCGCTGGAAGTCCGCGCCGCCAACGACAAGAAGAAGGCGCCCTCTACGCCGTGACCACCGTGCTGTTCGCCGCCGCAGAAGCCGGCAGGCCGAACACCCGGTCGAAGGCCCAGTTGAAGACGAAGGTGTAGACCAGGAAGAAGATCACCAGCCCCAGGTCCATCACCAGTGCCTGCCAGAGCGACACGCCCAGGCCCCAGGCGAACATCGGCACCAGGAAGGCAACCAGCCCGCCCTCGAAGCCGATGGCGTGGGCGATGCGGCGGCGCAGGCTGCGACCGCGCACGACCTGGCGCGACTCCCAGCGCTCGAACAGCGAATTGAAGACCAGGTTCCAGATCACCGCGACGACCGAGGCGGCCACCGCCAGCACGCCCGAATGGCCGAGGCCGGCGTCCGTCATCAATGCCAGCCCGGCGCTGGCGGCGACGATGGCGATGCCCTCATAAAGGCTGATGTAGACGATGCGACGTTGAATGCCTTGCATGACTCTTCTCTTGGTTTCGTTACTGCGACGACTGGACTTTATGTGTCATCCGCTGATATAAAAAGTTAACTTGTTTCAGTTTTATTGATAGGTCGGGTGCCATGGCTTTTTCCAGCGACAACGTCGAAGTCTTCCTGGCCGTGATCGACCACGGCTCCTTCTCGGCCGCCGCCCGGGCGCTGCACAGGGTGCCGTCGGCCGTGAGCATGGCCATCGCCAACCTCGAGGCCGAGCTCGATCTGCCGTTGTTCGACCGCAGCGGCCGCGAGCCCCAGCCCACCGCCGCCGCGCGCTCGCTTGAGCCGCAGGCGCGGCTGCTGGCGGCCCAGCTCAGGCAACTGCAGGTGCAGGCACTGGCGCTGACCCAGGGGCTGGAAGACCGGCTCACGCTGGCCATTGCGCCCGAGCTGCTGGCCGCGCGCTGGAGCGGTCCGCTGGCCGAACTGGCACGGGAGCACCCGCTGCTGCAGGTCGAGGTGCTGGCGGCCCCGCAGGCCGACGCACTGGCGCTGCTCCACAGCGGGCGCGCGCAGCTGGCGTTAGTGTTCGAGCGCCCGAGCCTCGACGGGCGCGAGGGCTTCCAGGAAGTCGGCAGCGACCTGATGGTGGCGGTCATCGCGCCGGACCACCCCGTGCTCGCGGCCAACGGCGGCCGGCTGCGCGAGGACCACCTGACGAACACCCGGCAGATCGTCGTGGCCGGGCGCGACCTGACCACCAGCGACCCGCGCTTCGTGTTCGCGCGCCATGTCTGGCGCACCGACAACGCACTGGCCGCGCTGAGCCTGATCACCGCCGGGCTGGGCTGGGGCTGGCTGCAGCGCAACTTCGCAAAGCCGCATGTGGCGGCGGGCGCCCTGATCGAGATTCCGTTCGAGAACCTCAGCAACGGGCTGGACCTGTGGGTGGACGTGGTGTGGTCACGTGAGCGCCCACTCGGCCTGGGAGCCCAGCGCTTCGTGAAGTTGATAGCGAAGGACCGGGCAGCCGCCGGTGAGTGCAGCCCCAAGACCGGCGGCGATCAAGGCGACTAGACGACTGGTCTAATAGCCGCTAGAGTGCGGGCCATGAACGCGATCGCCCCCACTCCCGACGTCCGCCAGCACATCCTCGACGTGGCCCATCCGCTGTTGCTGCAAAGGGGCTTCACCGGGGTCGGACTGGCCGAGGTGCTGGCGGCGGCGAAGGTGCCGAAGGGCTCGTTCTATCACTACTTCGGCTCCAAGGAGGCCTTCGGCGAGGCCGTGCTGGAAGCCTATTTCACCGAATACCTGGGGCGCACCGACGCCCTGCTGACCGAGGCACCGGGCACGGCCGCGCAACGGCTGATCGGCTACTTCGACGACTGGCTCGATTCGCAGACCGGCGACGATGCGCAGAGCCGCTGCCTCGTGGTCAAGCTCGGCGCGGAGGTCTGCGACCTGTCCGAAAGCATGCGCGCGGCGCTGGCGCGAGGCACCCGCGGCATCACCGACCGGCTGGCGCGCTGCATCGAAGCCGGCCGGGCCGACGGCTCGTTGCAGGCCGCGCCGCAAGCAAAGGAACAGGACGCGCAGGGAATCGCCGTCGCGCTCTACCAGCGATGGCTCGGCGCCAGCCTGCTGGCCAAGATCACCCGAGACCGCGCCTCGCTGGACATGGCCATGCGCGACACCCGGCAGCTGCTGGGCCTGTCTCCGGACACCTGAAAAAGCCTGGAGCGGGAGGCATACGCGCTCCCGCTTTTTTTTCGGCCGTGCACTAGACGACTGGTCTATTCGCCTCCGCAGATCCGCATCCCCAACCATTACAGGAGCCACCAGCCCATGCCTCAAAGCGACACCCTCAACCGCCGCATCGTCCTCGCTGCACGCCCGCGCGGCCTGCCGACACCGGGCGACTTCCGCCTCGAAGAAACCGCCGTCCCCACGCCCGGCGAAGGACAGGTGCTGCTGCGCACCCTGCACCTGTCGCTCGATCCGTACATGCGCCAGTTGATGGATGAGATCGCGCCGGTCTACGCGGCCTCGGTGCCGCTGGGCGAGCCGATGCCGGGCGGCACGGTGAACCGCGTCGTCGCCTCAAAGCACCCGCAGTTCCGCCCCGGCGATCTCGTGCTCGGCAACGCAGGCTGGCAGGACTACGCGCTGTCCGACGGCCAGGACCTGCTCCCGCTCGGCGAGATGGCGCAGCCTTCGCTGGCGCTGGGCGGGCTCGGCATGCCTGCCTTCACCGCCTACGTCGGCCTGCTCGACATCGGCCAGCCGAAACCGGGCGACACCGTTGTCGTGGCCGCGGCGACCGGCGCGGTCGGCTCGGTGGTCGGGCAGATCGCCAAGCTCAAGGGCGCGCGCGTGGTCGGCATCGCGGGCGGCGCGAACAAGTGCCGCTACGCGGTCGAAACACTGGGCTTCGACGCCTGCCTTGATCGCCACGACCCGGAGTTCGCATCGCGCCTCGCGGCCGCGTGCCCCAAGGGCATCGACGTGTACTTCGAGAACGTCGGCGGCGCAGTGTTCGATGCGGTGCTGCCGCTGCTCAACATCGGCGCGCGCGTGCCGGTGTGCGGGCACATCGCGGACTACAACAACGAGACGCTGCCGTCCGGCCCGAACCGGCTGCCGCTGCTGATGGCGGCGCTGCTGCAGAAGCGCATCCGCATGCAGGGCTTCGTCATCCTCGACCACTACGGCGACCGCTTCGACACCTTCCGGCGCGAGATGAGCGAATGGGTCGATGCGGGCCGCGTGACGCTGCGCGAGGACCGGGTCGACGGGCTGGATAACGCGCCGGCTGCGCTCATCGGCCTGCTGGAGGGGCGCAACTTCGGCAAGCGCGTGGTGCACGTCGCCGAGGGCTGACGCACGCGCCTTCAGGGCCGGTGGCCACCTCCATGGCCACCACCATGTCCGCCGCCGTGTCCGCCACCGTGTCCGCCACCGCCATGCGGGCGTTCGCCGCCGCCCCCACCGGGCCTCGGCCGGCCGCCGGGGTGTGGATGTGCCACGCCGGGCGGAGTCCCGGGACGAAAGCCCGGCTGCGGCCGCGGCGGCCTGATGCCGGGATCGTGCGGCGGGCGGAATCCGGGCCCGGGTGGTGGGCGAAAGCCAGGCCCCGGCGGCCGGAAACCCGGCCCCGGCCGCCACGGGTGCGGCTGCCATCCCGGCCTCACCGGCGGCGGTGGACGCCAGCCCGCCATGGGTGGCGGAGGCGGCCGGCCGCCCCACCAGCGCCGGTCGCCGTACCATGGCCGGTCGCGGTAGTAGTCGGCCCAGTAGCTGCCGATCGCGAAGCCGATGATCGGCACGCCGATCACCGCGCCGTAGGTGGCCAGCGGCACGCGCTGCTCCTGATATGCGTAGTCGAGGTTGCGCGACCAGACCCAGCCGCGCCCGCCGTCGGGCAGCACCACGTCGCACCAGCCATAGCCGCTGGTGCAGCCGACCACGTCGAGCGGCTGGCCCGGCCCGAGCCGCGCCACCAACGGATAGTCGCCCGAAGGGCCGGCGCGCATGTTGACCGCGCCACGCGTGAAGGCCTGTTGCGCCGCGGCCGCGAGCGGAAGCAGCAGTGCCAGGGCGCCGATGCCGATCCAGCGCGGAACGAGTGTGTTCATGGGTAGGCTCCTTGCGCCCCAGCGTAGGCCGGGGGCCAAGAGCCTGTCAATCGGCCGCGGGCGCGACCGGAGTGGTGCTTACGCGGCTTCCTTGTAGAAGCCCGCGTTGTTGCTGCCCAGCACGCGGCCTGCCACTGGCGCCACAGCCTTGCCGATGGCCGCGATGTGGTCCGGCGTGGTGCCGCAGCAGCCACCCACGATGTTCACCAGCCCCTCGGCCGCGAACTCGTGCAGCAGCCGCGAGGTCACGTCGGGCGTCTCGTCGAAGCCCGTGTCGCTCATCGGATTGGGCAGGCCCGCGTTCGGGTAGCAGCTGATGAAGGTGTCGCCGGCCACACGCGCCAGCTCCTGGATGTACGGGCGCATCAGCGCCGCGCCCAGCGCGCAGTTCAGGCCTATGGCCAGCGGCTGCGCATGGCGCACGCTATGCCAGAAGGCGGTGACGGTCTGGCCGCTGAGAATGCGGCCCGAGGCGTCGGTCACCGTGCCGCTGATGATGAGCGGCAGGCGCTGGCCGCTGTTGTCGAAATACTCGTCGACTGCGAACAGCGCGGCCTTGGCGTTGAGCGTGTCGAAGATGGTCTCGACCAGGATCACGTCGGCGCCGCCTTCGACCAGCGCTTCGGTCTGCTCGTAGTAGGCCGCGCGCAGTTCCTCGAAGTTGACGTTGCGCGCGCCCGGGTCGTTCACGTCGGGGCTGATGCTCGCCGTCTTGGGCGTCGGGCCAAGCGCGCCGGCCACGAAGCGCGGCTTGTCGGGTGTGCTGAACTTGTCGCAGGCCGCGCGCGCCAGCTTGGCGGATTCGAGATTCATCTCGCGCGCCAGGTGGGCCATCTTGTAGTCCTCCTGCGCGATGGTGGTCGCGCCGAAGGTGTTGGTCTCGATCAGGTCGGCGCCGGCCGCGAGGTAGCTCTCGTGGATGTCGCGGATCACGTCGGGCCGCGTGAGCGACAGCAGCTCGTTGTTGCCCTTGATGTCGCGCTCGAAGTCCTTGAAGCGCTCGCCGCGGTACTGCTCCTCGGTGAGCTTGAAGCGCTGGATCATCGTGCCCATGGCGCCGTCGAGGATGGCGATGCGCTTGGCGAGGATGCCGGGCAGGGCCTGGCCGCGGGTGTAGACAAGGGGCTTCATAAGCTCCGATTGTAGAAACCAGCCCATCGCCCCGCTCTGCCCCGGGACTTGGCCTTGTCCATGCCTTGCCGGTCTGGCAAGGTTGGACGCAGGCACCCGACGCTTTCATCTCCATGCAAGAAGACATCTTCCAGGTCGGCGACGCGCACTTCGCGTTCACCGCGCAATCCTCGGCCAGCTTCGTCGACGGGGGCATGCAGTTCCAGTTGCACACGGCCCCGGTCGCGTTCGATGCGGCGCTGCATGCACCCGCCTTCCAGCCCGACGACGTGGACAACCCCTCGCAGGGCACGATCGCGCCGCAGTTCGGCACTTACGGCGCGTTCTTCTTCCACGACAAGACCGGCGAGCCGCTACGCATCGTGCAGATGCCGCAAAACCAGCCGGCCACCTTCGACTTTCACCTGTACGAGCGCGGCTTCGCGCTCGACAGCTTCCACGGCACGGTGACGCTGACGCCTTCGTCGGTCGAGCTGCGCGGCACGATGCGTTCGCGCTACGACGACAGCAAGAGCGTTCCCATCCACGTCCGCAAGGCTTTCGAGCCGGGTGAAGTGACATTGCAGCCCCACACGTACACCAGCCTCGCGGAGGCTGCCGAGGTGCCGCCCGAACGGGTGCGGCGGCTGCTTGTCCGGCGACCGTGGCAAGGCGACACACCGAAGATCGAGGCCTTCCCGCCCGAGATCCTGCGCTTCAGGAACCTCGAGTTCCTGTCGCTGCAGTTCATGTCGCCGGCACACGCGCCCTTCACAGCCTTGCCGGACGAATTCTGTTCGCTCTCGTCGTTGAAGGAGCTGTTCGTGCGCGGCTCGGCCATCGAGCACCTGCCCGACAACTTCGGCGCGCTCGAGCAGCTGGAAGCGCTGTTCCTGCAGTACGGCAAGCTGCGCGACCTGCCCGACAGCATCGGCCGCCTCTCGCGGCTGCAACGGCTGGTGCTGCCCGGCAACGCACTCACCACGCTGCCCGAATGCGTCGGCTACCTGCCGGCGCTGACCTTGCTGAACGTCGAGAAGAATCCCTTTGTGTCGCTGCCGGCGTCGCTGAAGAAAATCAAGAAGGTCACGCTCGAGAACAAGCTCAAGGCGCTGTATCTCGACATCCGCTATCGCCCGGACGTCGACGTGGCGGTGGCGCCCGAAAGCTTCCTGGCGCGCGGCAGCGCGGAACACGCCGCGATCCTGGAAGCCGCCTGCGCCCGGCACAAGCTCAAGCGCTACCTGCCCGCGCTGCTGCGCCTGGCCCGCAACACCGTGCGCTACCGCACCACCGAGCCGGAAGACTATGCGCAGAAGGGCAACACGCGCTTCGGCGGCGCACCCGACCTTCCGCCGGACATCGAATTTCCCCGTGCGGAAGACGGCACGCACTGGCGCTTCTATGCGCAACTGCGCCTGGCCGACGTGGCCGGGTTGCAGCCCTGGCTACCGCGCGACGGCATGCTCTACTTTTTCGGCGAGGACCAGGAGGAGCTGCAGAAGCACCGGGTGATCCACTCGACCGCCGCCGCCTCGTCGCTGCAGACCTACGTCTACCCGGACGACGCCACGTTCGAGAACGGCGACGCGTTTCCCGGCTTCAAGGCCGTCGCCACTGCCACCGTGTCGGTGCCGAGCCTCTACAACGCGGGCGACCGCCTGACCGGCCGCGACGCGGTGCTGCAGAACATCGAGGACGACGACAAGCTGCAGAAGGCCTACTGGGCACTGCAGGAAGAGCTTTCGGGCAAGAGCGAGGACTGCCACCTCGTCAACGCACACGTGTTCACGCAGCACGAATCGCCCGAGGAGCAGGCATCGGCCGAGCGCGGCGGCCTGCCTGGCGAATGGATCAACCTGCTGATGCTCGAGTCGGACAACCGGCCCGGCTTCTGCTTCTGGGATGCGGGCACGCTGAGCTTCAGCATCCACATGAAGGACCTGGCACTCGGCGATTTCTCCAGGACTTTCGCGAGCCTGGAAAGCAGTTGAGCCTGCGGTCGCTCAGCGCGCCGCGCGCGATTCGGCGAACGCCAGCACCGCCTCGATCATGCGCCGCACATGCGGCTGCACGCCCGCCGCCACCTCGGGCAGATAGTCGAAGGGCAAGGCCTCCTGCATGTAGCTGCTCTGCGTCATCTCCAGCTGCACCGCGTGCACGTTCTGCGCAGGGTTGCCGTAGTTGCGCGTGATGTAGCCACCGGTGAAGCGGCCGTTGAGCACTCCCGTGTAGCCGGTGGCGCTTTCGGCGATGCCCAGCAGCGTTTGCGCCAGCGCCGGGTCGCAGCTGATGCCCTTGCCGGTGCCCAGGTTCAGGTCGGGCAGCTTGCCTTCGAAGAAACGCGGCAGCACCGAGCGGATGGAGTGCGCGTCCCACAGCGCGGCCACGCCATGCTGCGCTCGGATGCGCGCGAGTTCTTCGGCCAGCTTCGCGTGATAGGGCTGCCAGATGGCATCGCGGCGCTCGGCGGTTTCCGCATCGCCCGGCAGGTCGCCGGGGTTGGCATACACCGGTGTGTCGTCGAAGGTGTCGACCGGGCACAGGCCGGTGACGCTCTGACCCGGGTAAAGGCTCGCGCCATCCGGCGGACGGTTCAGGTCGATCACGTAGCGCGAGTGCGTGGCCACGAGCACCGAGGCACCGAGTTCGTCGGCGAAGTCGTAGAGCCGCTCGAGGTGCCAGTCGGTGTCGGGCACATGGCGCGCTTCCTCCGTGAGGCGGGCAGCCAGCGCGGGCGGCACGTGCGTGCCGACGTGCGGCATCGAGATCAGCAGCGGGCGCGTGCCCTGGCGGAAGCGGAATGGCGGTTCGGCGGTGGTGAAGGCCATGGTGGGGTCAATCCTTGAGTAGTTGGGTGCGCGCGGCCACGAAGGCGGCCGCGGCTTCGTCGTGCAGCGCATGGCGGCCGGCCGAAACGCGCGCGCGGCCCGCCACCCAGACGGTGTCGACGGCCGAGGTGCGATGGCTTGCGAAGACGTGGGCCGAGAGCATATCGGGCGCAAGCAGGCCCTGCAGCGCGAGGTGCGAGGCGTCGAGCACGGCGAAGTCGGCCTGCTGCCCCGCTGCAAGCCCACCGACGGCGCGGGCCGATGCCTGCGCACCGCCCTGCACCGCTTCGAGCGTGAGCGCGGTCGCCACATGCGGCTGCGCCGCGCTGGCGCCGACGTTGCGCTGGCGCTTGGCCAGACGCTGGCTGTATTCGAGCATCAGCAGCTCTTCGGCCGCGTTGACGCTGGCGTGGCTGTCCGAGCCCACGCCCCATGCGCCGCCGTGGCTGCGCCATTTGGCGAAGTCGAAGATGCCGTCGCCGAGGTTGGCTTCGGTCGTCGGGCACAGGCCCGCGACCGCGCCGCTCTGGGCCGCGTATTCGTACTCGGCGTCGTTCATGTGCGTGGCGTGCACGAGGCACCAGCGTGCATCGACCGGCGCGTGATCGAGCAGCCACTCGACCGGACGCAGTCCACTCCAGGCCACGCAGTCGTCCACTTCCTTCTTCTGCTCGGCGATGTGGATGTGGATGGGCGCGGTGCGGTCGATGGCTTCGAGCCCCGCGATCGCATCGCGCAAGCCTTCGGGCGGCACTGCGCGCAGCGAATGCGGTGCGAGGCCGAGCCGGGCGCCCTGCGCGTCGCACACAGGCTTCAGCGCTTCGAGCAGGCGCAGCATCGAATCGGTCGAGCGGATGAAGCGGCGCTGCCCCTCGGTGGGCGGCAGGTCGCCGAAGCCCCCGGTCTGGTAGAGCACCGGCAGCAGCGTGAAGCCGATGCCGGTCTTCTTCGCCGCGCGCAGCAGGGCGAGGCTCAGCGTCGCGTCGTCGACATACGGGCGGCCGTCCACGTCGTGATGCACATACTGGAACTCGCACACGCTGGTGTAGCCCGCTTCGAGCATCTCGGCATAGAGCCAGGTGGCGATGGCTTCCATGTGCTGCGGGCCGAGGCGCGCGGCAAAGCGGTACATCAGCGTGCGCCAGCTCCAGAAGCTGTCCTGCTGCTCGGCGCGGTGTTCGGTAAGGCCGGCAAAGGCGCGCTGGAAGGCGTGCGAATGCAGGTTGGGCATGCCGGGGATCACGGGGCCGCTGGCGGCTTGCGTGTCGGCAGGCCGTTGCGCACCGGCTTGCACCTGCGTGAGCTGGCCCGCATCGTTCCACGTCAGCAGGACGTTTCTGGCCCAGCCTTCGGGCAGCAGCGCATCGGCTGCGAAAAGCGTTTGTGTCATTCCTTGGCTCCGATGGCGATGCGGCCCTGCCGCACCACCGCGCGCACGGGCTGCTGGCCAAACCAGTAGGCGAGTTCGGCCGCTTCGCGCACGTTCCACAGCACGAAGTTGGCGGGCATGCCTGGCGCGATGGCGCCGTGTGTGTCCTGCAGGCCCAGCGCGCGCGCGGCATGCACCGTGACGCCGTCGAGCGCCTCGGGCACGGTGAGGCGGAACAGCGTGCAGGCCATGTTCACCATCAGCAGCAGACTCAGTGCCGGCGAGGTGCCGGGGTTGTGGTCGGTGGACACCGCCATCGGCACGCCCGCAGCGCGCAGCGCGGCGATGGGCGGCAGGTGCGTGTCGCGCAGCGTGTAGTACGCGCCGGGCAGCAGCACGGCCACGGTGCCCGACTTGCGCATCGCCTCGATGCCCTCGGCCGACAGGTGTTCGATGTGGTCGCACGAGAGCGCCCCATAGCGCGCGGCCAGTGCCGCGCCGCCCATGTCCGACAACTGCTCGGCATGCAGCTTCACCGGCAGGCCCAGCGCCTGTGCGGCCTTGAAGACCTGCTCGGTTTCCTCGAGCGAGAAGGCAATGCGTTCGCAGAACACGTCGACCGCATCGACCAGCCCTTCGGCGGCCAGCGCGGGCAGCATCTCGTGGCAGACGAGGTCGATGTAGTCGCCGCTGCGGTCTGCGTATTCGGGCGGCAGCGCGTGCGCGCCGAGGAAGGTGGTGCGCACCGTCACGCCATAGGCGTCGCCCAGGCGCCGCGCCACGCGCAGTTGCTTGCGCTCGTGTTCCAGCGAAAGGCCGTAGCCCGACTTGATCTCGATGGCGCACACGCCGTCGGCCAGCAACTGTTCGAGCCGCGACGCGGCCTGCGCGAAGAGCGTGTCTTCATCGGCCTCGCGCGTGGCGCGCACCGACGAGACGATGCCGCCACCAGCCTTCGCCACTTCTTCGTACGTAGCGCCCGCAAGCCGCATTGCGAATTCGTTGGCGCGCTGGCCGCCGTAGACGAGGTGGGTGTGGCAATCGACCAGGCCCGGCGTGACGAGCGCGCCGCCGCCGTCGTGCAGCGCAAGGCCCGCGAACCCTGCCGGCAGTGCGCTGCGCGCGCCGACCCAGCGGATCGCGCCCTGCTCCACCACGATGGCGCTCTCCACCTCGGCATCGATGGCGAGGCGGAGACCGGTCCAGAGGCCGTCGGCCGAAGGGAATTCGTTGGCGGGTTTCATCGTCTTTCCTGTCTTTGCTGTTGCAGGTTACGCCGGCACGACGCGCACTGCGAGCAACCGTGCATCGGTGCCCTCGGGCACTGCCTGCCAGGCCTGCGCTGCGTCAGCCCACTGCAGGCCCTCGCCATCGCGGAACGCTTCGTCGTTAAACCGCCACGCGCCGCGCAACGCCAGCAACACGCCATGCGGCGCGGCGTCGATGGCTGAAACGCCATCGAGCACCAGCACCTCGGCGCGCCACTGGCCGCGCCGTGTCATCACGTTGAAGTCGTTCGACGCACCGCCGAGCAGCGTGCAGTCGATGGCCTCGTCGCCGCTGAAGGCGAAGGGCCGGTGCGGCACGTCGAGCCGATGGTCGATGCGCCCGTCGTGCGTGAAGAGGCGCACGCCGTCGCCCTCCAGCAGCGTGATGCTGCGGTCGACACCGGCGAACACCGAGAACGGCCCCGCCGCTGCGATGGTGGCGATGCTCACGCGCCAGCCGAAGCTGTCGAGCCCCGCGCCCTGTGGCCAGCTGGCGATTTCCTGCGTGGTGCCGCCGCCGTTCTTCCACGGCGTGACGGGCAGCGCGGCGCACGAGAAACGAAGCACAACGCTCATCGCATCAACCCGCCCTGGCGCAGCCGCTGCTCGAAGTGCCGCAGCACCAGCGTCATAGTGCCGGTCAGCACGAAGTACACGACCGCGATGGCCAGGTACACCTCCAGCGAGCGGTAAGACACGCTGATGATCTTCTGCCCTTCATGCATCACGTCGTGGATGGTCAGCAACGACACCAGTGCCGAGTTCTTGATGAGCGCGATGAACTCGTTGCCCAGCGGCGGAATCATGCGCACCACCGCCTGCGGCAGCACGATCTGGCGCATTGCCACGCCGGGCGTCATGCCCAGCGACTGCGCCGCCATCGTCTGGCCCTTGTCGATCGACTGGATCGCGCCGCGCACGATCTCCGACACGTATGCGCCCGAGTACACGCCGAGCCCCAGCACGCCACACAGGAAGGCCGGCAGCAGGATGCCGAAGTGCGGCAGCCCGAAGAACAGGATGAACAGCTGCACCAGCAGCGGCGTGCCGCGAATGGCCGCCACGTACGCGGTGCACACGCCGTAGAGCCAGCGCCGCTTCGGGTTCAGCCGGCCGATGCCGACCAAGAGGCCCAGCACGCAGCCCAGCGCCAGCGCGCAGGAGGTGATCTCCACCGTGACCAGCGCGCCGCGCAGCAGGTCGGGCCAGCCCTCCCAGACGGGCGAGAAATCGAAATCCATGGCTCGCTTACTTAGCGTTGGCGCTGAACCACTTCTTCACGATCTGGTCGTAGGTGCCGTCGGCCTTGAGCTTCTCGATGGCGCCGTTCACCGCTTTGGTGAGTTCCGGCGTGTCCTTGCGGATGGCCATGCCGTATTCCTCGGTGGTGATCTGCTCGGGCAGCACCTTCAGGCCGCCGCGCGTGCGCACGTACTGGTAGGCGGCGGGCTTGCCGGTCACGGCGGCGTCGGCACGGCCGATGTCGACGAGGTTGAACATTTCCTGGTTCTTCTCGACTTCCATCAGCTGCACCTGCGGGAATTTCTCCTTGGTGTACGACACCGACTTGGTGCCCACCTGCACGCTGACCTTCTTGCCGTTGATGTCGGCCGGCGTCTTGATGGCGGTGTTGCCGTCCTTCACCATCACCACGAGGCCGCCCGCGTAGTACGGCACGGTGAAGTCGACGACCTTCTTGCGCTCGTCGGTGATGTAGATGCCCGAGACGGCCATGTCGAAGCGCTTGGAGATCAGGCCCGGCACGAGGCCCTTGAAGTCGATGTCGATCCACTCGATCTTGCGGCCCAGCGTCTTGCCGATGGCCTCGACCAGCTCCACGTCGAAGCCGGTGCGCTTGCCGTTCTCCACGAACTCCATCGGCGGGAAGGTGGCGTCGGTGGCCACGCGCAGCGGCTCACCCTGCGCCTGGGCAGCGCCGGCGAAACCGAAGAGAGCGAGGCCGGAGAGTGCGGCGGCGACGAGGGAGCGACGGGTGTTCATGGTGAAAGGCTTCCGTGGGAGTAAAGAAGAAAAAAAGCAGCGCGCGACTACTGCAGGGCGCGAGAGATGCGGGCCGCCGTGACGACGGTCATGTGGAGCAATGCAGCTTCCATGCCCTCGACGCGCGTGAGCGGCGCCATGAGCGTGATCGCACCGCGCAGGCGCCGCCCCGAGGCGAGCACCGGCGCGCTCGCGCCCCACACGCCGGCATCGACCTCGCCGTGGGTCACGGCATGGCCGGCTTCGCGGATGGCATCGAGTTCGGCGGCGCGCTCGGCGCGGCGTTCGAGGCTTTCGCCGAGCCCGTCGAGCAGGGCATCGCGCTGGTCGAGCGGCATATGGGCCAGCAGGCACTTGGCGCTGGCGCCGTCGCGCGCCGGCACGCTGCGGCCACGATCGAAGGAACAACGCAGCGACTGCTCGCTGTCGATCATCTCCAGGCACACGACGCGCTCGTTCACGGCCGTGACCAGTGCCACGCTCTCGTGCGTCTGTTGGGCCAGCACGCGCATGTCGGCGCGCGCCGCCATCACGAGGTCGGAGTTGCCGTCGAAGCCGGTGGCCAGCTGCACGCTCACCGGGCCCGGTGAGTAGCGGCCCTCGGACTCCATCACGAAGCCCCAGCGGCGCAGCGTGGCGATCTGCCGGTACAGCGTGCTCTGCGACAGGCCGGTGGCCTGCACCAACTCGGCCGCCGTCATCGCCGCCTTGCTTTGCGCCAGCACCGACAGCACGAACAGCGCGCGGTCGTTGTGGGCGGGAGCTTCAATCGGGGGCGTCATCGGAGGCAATCGCTGGAGGTCGAAAGTGGATGCGGCGTGCAGTATCTTGCTCGCCGTTCTCACTTCCAAGCCTTGATTCCCACTCGATGGGAATGAGCGCGTTTTTTCTTTCTACCTTCGTCTTAACCCACCAGCAGCGGAAAGCGCGCGTCGTCCATGGGCGCGCCCGCTGGCAGCGTGTCGGCCAGCCCGGGGAAGTCGGGCGAGGTCTTCCAGCTGCGCGGCGCATGGCGGATGTCGTCGCCCAGGAAGCGCACCGAGAACACGCGGCGCCGGTTCGGCCCCTCGACCCCGGCGGCCGCATGCAGCGTGAGCATGTGGAAGCAGACGAAATCGCCGGGCTCGATGTTCCAGCCGACGATGGGGAAGCGCTCGCGCGCGCCCTCGATGTCGGGCAGGTCCTGCAGGCTGCCTTCGGGGAACCACTTGGCGTGGTTGTCCATGAAGGTGCGCGGCATCAGCCACGGCCCCTTGTGGGAGCCGGCCACGAACTCGAGCGTGGCGGCGCGCGACACCGGATCGACCGGAATCCACATGCTGACGTTCTGCTCGCCCTCGATGTTGTAGTAGGGCTGGTCCTGGTGCCACGGTGTGCGCTGGCGCGTGCCGGGCTCCTTGACCAACAAGTGGTCGTGGTACAGCCGCACGGTCTGCGAGCCCATCAGCCGTTGCGCCAGTTGCGCGAGCGGTGCTTCGAAGATGAAGCGGCGGAAGGCGTCGATGTCCTGCCAGTTGCAGAAGTCCTCGAAGAAGCGGCCCGGGTCGTCGGGCCGGCTCGCCACCTTGGCGCGCGGGCTGGGTGCGGCGAGGTTGGCTTCGATGCCGTCACGCAGCAATGCCAGTTCATCGGCCGTGAGCAGTTGGCGGATGCAGACCGCGCCGTCGCGCTGGAACTGCGCGACCAGCGCGTCGTCCACGCGCGCCTGCACGCGGCGCTGCAACTCCCGGGCGTCGGGAAGGACCGCGCCCGCCATCACTTCACCATCGGCAGCTTCAGGCCCTGCTTCTTCGCGGTGGCGACGGCGATGTCGTAGCCCGCGTCGGCATGGCGCATCACGCCGGTGGCCGGGTCGTTGAAGAGCACGCGCTCGATGCGCTTGGCCGCGGCATCGGTGCCGTCGCACACGATCACCACGCCCGAATGCTGCGAGTAACCCATGCCCACGCCGCCGCCGTGATGCAGGCTGACCCAGGTGGCGCCGCCCGCCGTGTTGAGCAGCGCGTTCAGCAGCGGCCAATCGGACACGGCATCGGTGCCGTCCTTCATGGCCTCGGTCTCACGATTGGGGCTGGCGACCGAGCCGGTGTCGAGGTGGTCGCGGCCGATGACGATGGGCGCCTTCAGTTCGCCGTTCTTCACCATCTCGTTGAAGGCCAGGCCCGCGATGTGGCGTTCGCCCAAGCCCAGCCAGCAGATGCGCGCCGGCAGGCCCTGGAAGGCGATGCGCTCGCGCGCCATGTCGAGCCAGCGATGCGTGTGCTTGTTCTCGGGGAACAGCTCCTTGATCTTGGCATCGGTCTTGTAGATGTCTTCCGGGTCGCCCGAAAGCGCCACCCAGCGGAACGGGCCCTTGCCTTCGCAGAACAGCGGGCGGATGTAGGCCGGCACGAAGCCCGGGAAGTCGAATGCGTTCTTCACGCCTTCGTCGAACGCGACCTGGCGGATGTTGTTGCCGTAGTCGACCGTGGGGATCCCCATGGCCTGGAAGTCGAGCATGGCCTGCACGTGCACGGCGCACGACTTGGCGGCGGCCTTCTTGAGCGCGTCGTGCTGCGACACGTCTTTCATGGCGGCCTGCCATTGCGGCACGCTCCAGCCCGAAGGCAGGTAGCCGTTGATGAGGTCGTGCGCGGAGGTCTGGTCGGTCACGAGGTCAGGCTTCAGGCCGCCCGCCTTCGCGCGCTTCACCAGCTCGGGCAGGATGTCGGCCGCGTTGCCGAGCAGCGCGATCGACACGGCTTCCTTTGCGTCGCAATGCTGCTTGATGAGCTCGAAGGCATGGTCGATGTCGCGCGCCTGCTTGTCGACGTAGCGCGTGCGCAGGCGGAAGTCGATGCTCGACTGCTGGCATTCGATGTTGAGCGACACGGCACCGGCCAGCGTGGCCGCGAGAGGCTGCGC
Organism: Variovorax sp. OV084; assembly: GCF_900111625.1. Classification (NCBI taxonomy): domain Bacteria; kingdom Pseudomonadati; phylum Pseudomonadota; class Betaproteobacteria; order Burkholderiales; family Comamonadaceae; genus Variovorax; species Variovorax sp. OV084. Next base: position 46,415 of record NZ_FOII01000024.1, read on the forward strand.
GCCGCCCATGCCGCCCAGGCCGGCCGTGAGGATCCACTTGCCCGCGAGGCTGTTGTTGTAGTGCTGGCGGCCGGCTTCGACGAAGGTCTCGAAGGTGCCCTGCACGATGCCCTGGCTGCCGATGTAGATCCAGCTGCCGGCCGTCATCTGGCCGTACATGAAAAGGCCCTGGCGGTCGAGCTCGTTGAAGTGCTCCCAGTTGGCCCACTTGGGCACGAGGTTGGAGTTGGCCAGCAGCACGCGCGGTGCGTTCTCGTGCGTCTTGAACACGCCGACGGGCTTGCCCGACTGGATGAGCAGCGTCTCGTCGTCGTTCAGCTCTTTCAGCGACGCGAGGATCTGGTCGTAGCAGGCCCAGTTGCGCGCGGCGCGGCCGATGCCGCCGTACACCACGAGGTCTTGCGGGCGCTCGGCCACCTCGGCGTCTAGGTTGTTCTGCAGCATGCGGAACGGGGCTTCGGTGAGCCAGCTCTTGCAGTTGAGCTCGCTGCCGCGCGGGGCGCGGATCACGCGGGTCGGGTCATGGCGCGGGTCGGCGGCATCGGGGTTGTTCAGGGCGAATTTCTCGGGAGCGTTCATGGCGTGGTTCTCCTAATCGGGGTGTGTTTTACGAGTGACTGGGCAGGATGTCGAGCAGCGTGGCCGGCAGCTCGGCCTTCAGCGCCCACTGGCGCATGGCTTCGATGTCGGGGGCAAGGTAGCGGTCGCGTTCGAGGAAAGCGACCTTCTGGCGGATGACGGCGAATTCGGCCTCCACCAGCGGCGAGCTCTTGAGATTGCGCTTGAGCTCGATGCCTTGGGCCGCGGCCATGGCTTCGATGCCGACCACCACCGCGGTGTTGTTGACCATGTCGGCCAGGCGTCGGCCCGCGAAGGTGGCCATCGACACATGGTCTTCCTGGTTGGCCGAGGTGGGCAGGCTGTCGACGCTGGCGGGGTGCGCGAGCGACTTGTTTTCCGAAGCCAATGCCGCCGCCGTTACCTGCGCGATCATGAAACCGGAGTTGAGGCCACCGTCGCGCACCAGGAACGGCGGCAGGCCCGACAGGCCCGTGTCGAGCAGCAACGCGATGCGGCGTTCGGCAATCGCGCCGACTTCGCTGATGGCCAGCGCAATGATGTCCGCTGCAAAGGCGACGGGCTCGGCGTGGAAGTTGCCGCCCGAGATCACCTCGCCGGTGTCGCAGAACACCAGCGGGTTGTCCGACGCGGCATTGGCCTCGATGACCAGCACGCGCGCGGCGTGCGCGAGGTTGTCGAGGCAGGCGCCCATCACCTGCGGGATGCAGCGCACCGAGTACGGGTCTTGCACGCGGCCGCAGTCGGCGTGCGAGGGAACGATCTCGCTGCCTTCGAGCAGCGTGCGCACCGCGCCCGCCACGGCAATCTGGCCGAGCTGGCCGCGCGCGGCGTGGATGCGTGCGTCGAAAGGCTTGATCGAACCCTGGATGGCTTCGAGCGACAGCGCGCCCGACATCAGCGAAGAGGCGAACACGTCTTCCGCGCCGAACAGGCCGAAGAGCGCGAGCGCGGTCGAGACCTGCGTGCCGTTGAGCAGCGCGAGGCCTTCCTTGGGGCCGAGCACGAAGGGTTCGAGGCCGATGCTGCGCATCGCCTCGGCGCCGCCGACAACCTTGCCATCGGCCAGGGTCGCCTGGCCTTCGCCGATCAGCACGCAGGCCATGTGCGCGAGCGGCGCGAGGTCGCCGGAAGCGCCGACCGAGCCCTTGCACGGAATGCTCGGCGTGACGCCCGCGTTGAACAGGGCCAGCAGCGCATCGACCAGCGCGGGCCGCACGCCCGAATGGCCGCGCGCCAGGCTCACGGCCTTGGTCGCGAGGATCATGCGCACGACGGGCGCGGCCAGCGGCTCGCCCGTGCCCACGCTGTGCGACAGCACCAGGTTGCGCTGCAGCTCGGCCAGGTGGTCGTTGCCGATACGCGTGCTGGCGAGCTTGCCGAAGCCGGTGTTGATGCCGTAGACGACCTGGTCGTTCTCGACGATGTGGCGCACGGCGGCTTCGGCGCGAAGCATGCCGTCGCGCACCGACGGATCGAGCGCAAGTTGCACGCCGCCGGCCTGGATGCGTCGCAGCATCGCTAGATCGACCTTGCCGGGCATGAGGGTCAAAGTGGCATCTGGAGTGGCGGTGTGATTGCTTGGCATGTGAACCTGTCTATACAAGTAGTTGCGAGAGAAAACGTAGGTCTCTGAGGACGAAAAAAACTAGCCGAAGCTCGGGTTGCCGTCGGCTTTGAAACGGCTGCCCAGGCTGTAGCGTGAAGCGGGATGCAGGCAGCGCACCCAGGTCACGGGCGTGTTGCGTATCCACGTGCGGCGCGTCAGCAGCAGGCAGGGGTCGGTGGGCGCCATCGCGAGCCTCTGCGCCTGTTCCAGGTTGGGCAGCACGGCATCGACGACGTGTTCGATCTGGTCGAAGGGCACGTTGCGCACCAGGTATTCGCTGGGCGGCATGGCGGTGAAGTCCTGCTCGAGGTAGTCGGGCACGACCTGCGGGTTGACGTAGCGCTCTTCGAGCTGCACCGGTGTTTCGTTCTCCAGGTGCAGGCAGGCGCTGTGGAACACCGAGTCGCCCGCGCGCAGGTCGAGCCACGCAGCCACGTCTGGCGAGGCGGCGATGCGCTCGACCTCGATCATTTCGCAGCGGTAGTCGTGCCCGCGCTGGCGGATTTCGCTGGCGATGTTGGCGATCTGCAGCAGCGTGGACTGCGGCTTGTTCTCGGCCACGAAGCTGCCGACGCCGGCCACGCGCACGATGCGGCCCTGCTCCACCAGCTCGCGCAGCGCGCGGTTCACCGTCATGCGCGCCATGCCGAACTGCGCCACCAGCTCGTGCTCCGAAGGCAGGCGGTGGCCGGGCGGCCACGTGCCGTCCTGGATCTTGCGGGAGATGTGGTCCTTGACTTGCGCGTAGAGCGCGAGGGTCGGCAGGTCGCGTTTCATCGTTTCGGTCAATGCTCCGCCGCCGCCATCGACTCGGCGCGAATTTCTTCCGTCAGGCGCGCCTTGATGTCCATGAACTCCGGCGAGGTCTTGATGGTGTAGCTGCGCGGATGCGGAAAGTCGACCGCGATCTCGGTCTTGATGCGCCCCGGCCGCGCGCTGAACACCGCCACGCGGTTGGCCATGAAGATCGCCTCGTCGATGTCGTGCGTGACGAACAGCACCGTCTTCTGCGCCGACTCCCAGATGCCGAGCAGCAGCTCCTGCATCAGCACGCGGGTCTGGTTGTCGAGCGCGCCGAAGGGCTCGTCGAGCAGCAGCATCTTGGGGTCGTTGGCCAACGCGCGCGCAATGGCCGTGCGCTGCTGCATGCCGCCCGAGAGCTGCTTCGGAAAGTGGTTCTCGAAACCGCGCAGGCCTACCTTGGCGATGAAGAACTCGCTGCGCTCCTTCTGGTCAGCCTCGCTCATGCCGCGCTCGCGCAGGCCGAAGCGGATGTTCTGCGCCACCGTGAGCCACGGGAACAGCGTGTAGCTCTGGAACACCACGCCGCGGTCGGCGCCCGGGCCATCGATGCGCTCGCCGTCGAGCAGCACCTGGCCGGTGGTCGGAAAGTCGAGCCCCGCCACGATGCGCAGCAGCGTCGACTTGCCGCAGCCCGAGGGGCCGAGGATGGTGACGAAGTCGTTTTCCTTCACCTCGAAGTCGATGGGCTGCAGCGCTTGCGTGCGTTGCCCCTTGGTGCCGGTGAAGACGCGCGACACGCCCTGGATGGAAAGTTGGTTCTTCGTCACAGTGCGGCCCATGCAAACAGACGGCGGTTCAACGCCTTGAAGGCGAAGTCGGAAAGGAGCCCGATGACGCCGATCACGATGATCCCGAAGATGATCTGGCCGGTGTTCAAGAGCGCCTGGCTGTCGGTGATCATGTGGCCGATGCCCGACGAAGAGCCGATCAGCTCCGCCACGATCACGTACGTCCACGCCCAGCCCAGCACGAGGCGCAGCGTTTCAGCAATGCCCGGCGCGGCGCCCGGAATGAGCACGCGCGCCACGATGCCGCGGCTGTTGGCGCCCAGCGTGTAGGCGGCCTCGACGAGGTCGCGCCGCGCGCCGCCGACGGTAACGGCCACCATCAGCACGATCTGAAAGAACGAGCCGATGAAGATCACCAGCAGCTTCTGCATTTCGCCCAGGCCCGCCCACAGGATCAGCAGCGGAATGAAGGCCGAGGCCGGCAGGTAGCGGCAGAACGAGACAAAGGGCTCGAAGAAGGCCTCGACGGTCTTCCAGGTGCCCATGGCAATGCCCAGCGGCACAGCGAACACCGCCGCCAGCAGGAAGCCGCCGAACACGCGCCACACAGTCATGCCGATGTCGCCGATGAAGCCGTACTCGGTGAAGAGCAGCCAGCCCTCCTTGACCATGGTCGGCGGGCTCGCGAGGAAGGTCGGCGGCACGAAGCCGCCGAGCGTGGCAATGGCCCACACCAGCACGAAGACGACGAAGAACGCGAGCCCCAGCAGCACACGCGCACGCGTGCCGATGGGTTCGAGCGGTGCGAACGCGCGGCGGCGCGCAGGCGCGACGACCGGCGCCGCTGCGGGCCTGGGGGCAGGCGCCGCGGCCACCGCGGCGGACGGCATTTGCGACATGGTCTTACTTGACGAAGCTTGCATCGAAGGTCGCGGTGAAATCTTCAGGCGCCTTGCGGATCACGCCGGCTTCCAGAAGGATGGGCGCGGCCTCTTTCATGAAGCTGGTGAGTTCGCCCGCGAAGAACTTCTGGTTGGCGGCCTTGTCCTGCCAGCGCAGGAAGGCCGACGACTTGGCGAACTGCTCGCCGCTCTGCTTCACGGCGGAGCCCATGAGCTCATTCGACTTCTCCGGCTCGGCCTTGATCATGTCGAGCGCCTCGAAGTACGACTTGGTGAGCGCGGCGGCGGCCTTGGCGTTGGCCTTGAGCCAGGTGGGCGCGCAGCCGACGGTGTCCATCACCATCGGGTAGTCGAGCGTGGTGGCCAGGATCTTGCCGGCGGCGGGGTTGGCGCGCACGGTCGAGAGGTACGGCTCGTAAGTCATGGCGGCGTCGTTCTGGCCGGCCACGAAGGCCTGGGCCGAGGCCTGCGGCGACAGCGTGGTCGTCTTCACGTCCTTCAGCGTCATGCCGTTCTTGTTGAGCATCCAGGCCAGGCCGAAGTAAGGCGCGGTGCCGGGGGCGTCGACGCCGATGGTCTTGCCCTTGAGGTCGGAGAACTTGGTGATGTCGCCGCGCACCGCGAGGCCGTCGGCGCCGTAGGACTTGTCCATCTGGAAGATCTGCACGATGGGCACGCCGTTGGCGTTCCAGGCCACGTGCGTCTCGACCGTGGTGGCCGCGCACTGAATGGCACCGGAAGCGAGGGCCAGGTGGCGGTCCTTCTGCGGGATCATCTTGAGTTCGACGTCGAGCCCGTTCTTCTTGAAGATGCCGGCCTTGTCGGCCAGCGAGAGCGGCGCGAAGCCGGTCCAGCCCGACATGCCGAGCGCAATCTTCGTCATGTCCTGGGCGGCGGCCGTTCCGGCCATGCCCGCTGCACATGCGCCCACTGCAACCAGCGAGGCGAACTTCACAACTACCGTCTTCTTGACCATGGGTACTCCTGGGTCTGTTTCTTTGGAAAAGGCTCGGCGGCGGGCCCGATGGCCGGGTAACGCACGCCTCGCATTGTTGCCAAGCGCCCCAACTTGTATATACAGGATAACCCGAAAGGTCATTTTTGGTGCACTTCCTTGGGAAATGCACCTCTTTGCTGTCTAGACAAGGGAGGCCGCGGGACGGGGATGACCATCGCAAACCTCGTGCCACAGTCATATCGACGGGGCTGGGGGACAATCGACGGCCCGCCCTCTTTGCCCCCTTTCCGACCTCCCCACCGCTGCCTGTGTCCTCCCTCGCTCCCCACCCCATCGACGTCTCCGGCAGCAGCGCCCCTTCCGACATCCTCCACGAGGTCTTCGGCTATGCGAAGTTCCGGGGGGCCCAGCAGGACATCGTCGATCACGTGGTGGGCGGCGGCGATGCGCTGGTGCTGATGCCCACGGGTGGCGGCAAGTCGCTGTGCTATCAGATTCCCGCCATCGCGCGGCAGCGTGCGGGGCGCGGCGTGGCAATCGTGGTGTCGCCGCTGATCGCACTGATGCACGACCAGGTGGGCGCGCTGCACGAGGCCGGGGTGAGCGCGGCCTTTCTCAACTCGACGCTCGATTGGGAGCAGACGCAGGACGTGGAGCGCCGCATGCTGCGCGGCGAGATCACGCTGCTGTACGCGGCGCCCGAGCGCGTGAACACGCCGCGCTTTCTGTCGCAGCTCGATTCGCTGAAGGAGCGCGGCAAGCTTTCTCTCTTCGCCATCGACGAGGCGCATTGCGTGAGCCAGTGGGGCCACGACTTCCGCCCCGAGTATCGCGCGCTGACTGTGCTGCACGAGCGCTACGCGGGCGTGCCGCGCATCGCGCTCACAGCCACGGCCGACGACCTGACGCGCGCCGACATCGTCGAGCGGCTGCAGCTGGAGGACGCGCGCCAGTTCGTCTCCAGCTTCGACCGGCCGAACATCCGCTACACCATCGTCGAGAAGAAAGACGCCACCACGCAGCTGCTGCGCTTCATCGAGCGCGAACACGAAGGCGATGCGGGCGTGGTCTATTGCCAGTCGCGCAAGCGGGTGGAAGACGTGGCCGTGACGCTGCGCGACGCGGGCATCAATGCCCTGCCGTACCACGCGGGCCTCGATGCGGCGGTGCGACAGAAGCACCAGGACCGCTTCCTGCGCGAGGAAGGCATCGTGATGGTCGCGACCATCGCCTTCGGCATGGGCATCGACAAACCCGACGTGCGTTTTGTCGGCCACCTCGACATGCCGAAGAACATCGAGGGCTACTACCAGGAAACCGGCCGCGCGGGCCGCGACGGCGGCCCCGCCGATGCCTGGATGGCCTACGGCCTGCAGGACGTGGTGAACCAGCGCCGCATGATCGACGAGAGCCCCGCCGGCGAAGAGTTCAAGCAGGTGATGCGCGGCAAGCTCGATGCGCTGCTCTCGCTGGCCGAAGCCAGCGACTGCCGCCGCGTGCGCCTCCTGGGCTACTTCGGCGAGAAGAGCACGCCCTGCGGCAACTGCGACAACTGCCTGAACCCGCCGCAGGTGTGGGACGGCACCGATGCCGCGCGCAAGCTGCTGAGCACCATCTACCGCGTGCAGCAGTTGAGCGGCATCAGCTTCGGCGCAGGGCACATCATGGACATCCTGCGCGGCAAGCCGACCGAGAAGGTCAAGCAGTTCGGCCATGAGCGCGTGAGCACCTTCGGCATTGGCGCGGAGTTCAGCGAGGTGGCGCTGCGCGGCGTGCTGCGCCAGCTGATTGCCACCGGTGCGCTGGCGGTGGACGCGGAGGCGTTCAACACGCTGAAGCTCACGGAAGGCTCGCGCGCGGTGCTCAAGGGCGAGGCGAGCGTGACGCTGCGCGAGTCGGTTTCGTCACCGGCCGAGCGCAAGCCCCGGCGCGAGAAGGTCGCCAAGGGCGCACCCTCGCCGGCTGCTGCCAAGCTCGACGACATGGGCAAGAAGCGCTTCGATGCGCTCAAGGCCTGGCGCGCCGAGGTGGCGAAGGAGCACAACCTGCCGGCCTACGTGATCTTCCACGACGCCACGCTGGCAGCCATTGCCGAGCGCGCGCCCGCGACGCTCGAAGACCTGCAGGGCATCAGCGGCATTGGCACCAAGAAGCTCGAGGCCTACGGCAGCGAGGTGCTTCGCGTCTGCGAAGCGTTCTGACGCCGGAGCATCTTCGAGGGGAACCGCATTGGACACCCGCCAGATGCGCTGCGTGGTCGCGATCGCCGAGGCGGGCAGCCTCACGAAGGCGGCCGAGCGGCTGGGCCTGGCGCAGCCAGCGCTCACGCAGACGCTGAACCGGCTCGAAAAGGAGCTCGGCACACCGCTCTTCACGCGCTCGCGCCGCGGGGCCACGCTCACCGACGCGGGCCTGGCCGTCATCGACGACCTGCGCGCCAGCCTTGCCTATGGCGACACGGCCGCAGAGCGCGCCCGCGCGATAGGCGCCGGACGCGCAGGCCGGCTCACGATCGGCTTCGTGACGCATGCGGTCTACCAGGTGCTGCCGAACGCGCTGCGCCAGCTGCGCGTCGAGCATCCGCAGCTCGACGTGGTGCTGCGCGAGATGAGCAATGCCGAGCAGGTGGCGGCGCTGGAAGGCGGCCGCATCGACATCGCGCTGCTGCATCCGCCGGTGTCAGTCACGGCCCGGGTGCACGAGCTGCGGCTGGGCGAGGAGCCGATGATCGCCGCGCTGCCCGCCGCCTGGCCACTGGACGACGACGGCTGCGTGTCGCTCGCCGACATCGCGCGGCACGGGCTGGTGTGGTTTCCGGAGCAGCAGATACCCGCCCTGCGCGCGCAGCTGCTGGGCGCGCTGCGCCGCGCCGGCCACGAGACGCGCGTGGTGCAGGACGCCAACCGCACGCTGACGGTGCTGGCCTGCGTGGCTGCGGGGCTGGGCTGGTCGCTGCTGCCGCGCTCGGTGCGCGCACTGCAGCACGAGGGCGTGCGCTATGCCGAAGTGCGCGATGGCGCGGGGCTGCCGGCCTTCGAGCTTTCGGCTCTGTGGCTGGCGCGCTCGCGGCCGACCTTCGCGGACACCTTCGCCGCCATGCTGCGCGGCTGAGGCACGGCCCGATCAATCCATCTGGATCTTGTTGTCCTTGGCGAGCTTGGTCCACTTGGTGATCTCGGCACGGCGGAAGCCGTCGAGCTCGGCGGGGCTGGAGCCGATCACCTCGGCGCCCAATGCTTCGAGCCGGCCGCGCACCTCCGGGTCCTTGAGCGTGGCCGCCAGTTCCTTCGAAAGCCGCTCCACCACCGGCGCGGGCGTGCCGGCCGGCACGAACACCGCATTCCATTCGTAGACCTCGTAGCCGGGCAGGCCGGCCTGCGCCACCGTGGGCAACTGAGGCAAGGCGGGCGCATGCGCCTTGCCGGTCACCGCCAGCGCGCGCAGCTTGCCGCTCTGGATGAAGGGCAGGCTCGAAGCCATGCTGGCAAAGAACACAGGCACGTGCCCCGACATCACGTCGGTTAGCGCGGGGCCGCCGCCCTTGTAGGCCACGTGCGTCATCTGGACGCCAGCCATCGAGGCGAACAGTTCGCCCGCCAGATGCTGCGCCGAGCCGTTGCCCGACGAGGCGTAGTTGATGCCGCCCGGCTTCGCCTTGGCCTGCGCGATCAGGTCGGCCACGTTCTTCATCGGTGCCGACGGATTCACCACCAGCACGTTGGGCACCTTCACCAGCAGGGACACCGGCGCCAGTTCGCGCAGCGTGTCGAAGGGCATCTTGCGCAGCGCGGGGTTCTGCGCGTGATTGGAGGCGTCGAGCAGCACGGTGTAGCCGTCGGGCGAACTCTTGGCGACCAAGTCGCCTCCGATGGCGCCGCCGGCACCGCCGCGGTTGTCGATCACCACCGGCTGACCCAGCTTCGCCGACAGCTTGGGCGCAACGATGCGCGCCACGGCGTCGACCGTGCCGCCGGGCGGATAGCTCACGACCAGCCGCACGGGCTTGGCCGGCCACGCCTGGGCCTGCGCGCTGACGCCGCCCATCAGCAGGGCCGCGCCCGCGAGGGCAAGGGGAATGGCGCGCAGCAGGCGCGCGCGAGAGATTTCGTTGGTCATTGGTCGATGTCTCCTGTATTGAACTTGAACAAGCGGGCCGGCGTGTCGACCAGGATGCGGCGGCGCACAGCGGCGTCGGGCACCCAGTCGGCCAGAGCCGCGTGTGCGGTGGCGAAATCGGCGATCTCGCGGTGCTGCGTGTGCGGCCAGTCGCTGCCCCACACGAGGCGTTCGGGGCCGAAGGACTTCAGCAGTGCCTGTGCGGCGTCGTGCGCGGCCGTGGCTGCGGTGGCCACGGGCCAGTTCCGGTAGGCGGCCGACAGCTTGACCCAGATGCGTTCGCAGGCCGCGGCGGCAAGCAGCCAGGCGAAGCCTTCGTCAGCGATGGCAGGCGCCGACGCGGGGCGGCCGAAGTGGTCCACGACCAGCGCGCATCCGGCGTCGAGCACGGCCCGTGCGGCCAGCGGCAGGTCGCGCGATTCGCGATGCAGCTCCACATGCCAGCCCAGCGCATGCACGCGGGCGAAAAGCCGCTGCCAGTCCGGCCGCAAGAAGTCGGGCAGCGGCATGCCCACGATGTTGAGGCGGATGCCGACGACGCCGGCGTCGGCCATCGCCTGCAGCGTGGCGTCGTCCACCCGCGGATCGACCACCGCGACACCGCGCAGGCGAGCGGGGCTGGCGCGCAGCGCATCAATCAGGAAGCGGTTGTCGGTACCGAGGAAGCTGGGCTGCACCAGCACGCCGTGCGAGACGCCGTGCGCATCGAGCAAGGCGAGGTACTCAGCCAGCGTGGCGTCGTAGTCGGGCGCATGCCGGCGCATCTCCGCCAGGGGCAGGCCGCGCACGAACACATGGGCGTGGCTGTCGATAGCGGTGATGGTGGAGAGGGGCACTGCGTTGTCTCTGTCGGATTCGTTGTGCGTCCGCGGGGCTGCGGACGTGGGCGAGTATCCGAAGAGCAATGCCTGTTGGGAACGTGTCTCCCGGTTGCGTTTGGATAAGCGCGGCTTATGGCGCTCAGTTCGCTGTCGGGGGCAGCGTGATCGGCACCGGCCGCGTCAGCAGGTCGACGTACAGCTCGAAGAAGCGCGCGTTGTCGAACTTCTTCACCACCGTCATCTTCTGCAGCGTCGCTCCCGCAGGCTGCGAGGTGTAGCCGATGGACTGGCCGTTGTTGGCGGCACCGGGCTTAGCGATCACGTCGACGTAGCGGTCCACGGTCTGCGTGGCGTAGCTCGGGTCGATGAGGTAGGCCAGCGTGAGGGTGTCCCAGATGTTCTGCGTGTAGTTCGGGTTGGTCTCGAAGCCGTTCTTGCCGTCGAAGCCGTAGCCGTTGAGCTTCTGGAACACGTCGGTCACGGCCGTGGGCTTGGCGGCATGCGCGATGCGGTCGTAGATGGGCTTGGTGAGGAAGACGGTGTCGGTCACGTCCAGCGGCACCACCACCTGCGGAATGGGCAGCCGCACCACGAACTGCGCGGCGTCGGGGTCGAACCACCAGTTGAACTCGGCAGCCTTGGTGGTGTTGCCCGGCACGTCGATGGCGCCGCCCATGTAGATGATCTTCTTGATGAGCGGAACGATCTCTGGGTTCTGCTTCACCGCGAGCGCGATGTTGGTGAGCGGGCCAATGGCGAGGATGGTGATCTCGTTCGGGTTGGCCTTCACGGTGTCGACGATGAAGTCGACCGCGCTCTTGCGCTGCACCACGGTGTGCTGGGCGAAGCCGTCGGGCGAGGGCTTGAGGTCGGCGTCGGTCTTGGGTTCGGGGCCGCCCCAGGCGCCGAGGTAGCCGTCGCCGCCTGCGCCGGCGGCCATTTCGGCTTCCACGTCGGCGAAGGTGTGGTTGAGCGCGTAGTTCGCACCCACGTAGATGCCGATGTTGCCGCCCACGCCGAGCCGCTCCACCGACATCAGCGCGTCGGACACGCCCTGCTTGAGCCACTGGTTGCCCGAGACCACGCTGATGCCCATGACCTGCACCTGGCCCGTGGCCTGCAGCTGCGCGGCCATGACGCCGAGCTGGCCGTCGTCGCTCATGGTGTTGTAGTCGCTGTCGATGATGATCTTCTGCGCGCTGGTGGAGCCGCCCGATCCGCCGCCACCGAAGCCCGGACCGAGGCCGATGCCGCCGCCTCCATCGCCACCTCCGCCGCAGCCCGCCAACACCGTGATGACGGCGAAGAGCATTGCCCCGATCCATTTGCGCATCTTCTTCTCCTGAAACTAGGAATTTGGTTTTCAGGCTTCGACACCGAATACCACTGAAATACAAACGTTTGCGCAAAGCTTTGCGCAAACGTTTGCTAACTCTAAATGGCGAGCCACGGGTGTGGCAAGCACCATGGCCTAGGGGTTTTCCGCGGGAGCGGGGAGAGGGGTCAGCCCGGGTTGGGCTGGGGGTCGATCAGGCGGTTCTCGCGCAGCGGCGAGCGGCCCGGCATATAGGGTTGCTCCACGTCGGCCTGCTCTGTCTTCTCCAGGCCCGAGGCGGCGGACTTGGCCGACCCGGCCGGGCAGGCGCCGGTGCTGCGCAGCGTGAGCGCCGCGGACAGCCGCGCCTCGTCTTTATCGCCAAGCTGATGGCTGAAGTCGTCGGCCACGGTGCAGCCGGGGTTGGGCGTGAAGCCGTCGCCGTAGTCGCCGTAGCCCTGCTGGTTCACGCCCTTGAACTGGATCGCGAAGTAGGTGGTGCCGCAGTTGTCCTGCGGGTAGAAGCCGTAGGGCTTGCCGCAGGTGGTGCCGCCGACAAGGTTGACGGTGACGCCCACGCCCCGAAGGCTGTTGACGACAGACTCGCTCGCCGAGCAGGTGTCTGGGCCGGTCAGCACGGTGACGCGCGAGAGGCCGAGCGTAGGCAGGGCCTGACCGCTGCGGCTGGTGGCGGTGAAGGGCGTGAGAGTCTGCGCGACTGTCAGGTGGAAGGGGTTCTTGTCGTTGAAGGCAAGTTGCTCGAAGGTCTTGCCCGCGGTCACTGACGGCGACGAGATCATGTAGGCCAGCCGGCTGGCAATGAGCAGCTGGCCGCCGCCGTTGTAGCGCATGTCGAGCACGAGGTCCTGGATGCCGGCGCCCTGCTTGAAGGTGTTCACCGCGGAGATGAGCTGCGCCTCGGAGGTCGTGATGTGGTCGTTGAACAGCAGGTAGCCGACGCGGCCGCTGCCGGTGTCGATGACCCGGACGTTCTGCACCGGCGTGCTGGTGATCTTGGCCGCCGTCAGCTGCACGGCAGGCTGCGCCGTGCCGCCCACCTCGAAGGTGAAGGTGTGCGATTCGCCAATGGCCTTGGGCGACAGGGCCGCGTTGATCGCGTTGACGTTGGCGGTGCCTGTGCTGCTGACGACATTGATGCCGTCGATCGTGAGGATTTTCGCGCCGCGCTGCAGGCCCGCCGTGGTGGCGGGCGAATTCGGCTCGACGAAGGCGATGCGGATGTCGCGCGGCGGAGAACTGCGCACCGACGCCGTTTCCATGCCGTAGCCGGCCGACACGCCGCCCTGCGACAGCTGGCGGTACACCTCGGTGTCGTACGTGAAGTGAAAGCGGTCCTTGGCGCGGCCCGAGTTCGTGGTGGCCGTGGTCTTGAGCACGTTGAACCAGGTGATCGGCGTGGCGTAGTCGGCGGCCTTGAGGGTGGTCGGCACCTCGCCGTACCAGAGGTAGGTTTCGTCGATCCAGCCGCGCACCCAGCTTTTCTCGTTGTCGAGTGTGCCGCTGTGGTCGGGGTAGGCCGTGCCGGTGTCGGGGTTGATGCCGCTGCGCGGCGCGGCGCACAGGCCGGCGACCGTGGCCGAGGCGACGATGCCGTTGCCACCGTCACCGCCACTGGCGGGCGGCGGTGTCGTGGTGCCGGGCACCAAGCCGATCGGCAAACCACCACCCCCGCCTCCACCACCGCCGCCCCCACAGCCCGCCAGCAGGCAGGCCACGGCGAGCGCAGCGCTTGCTGCTGCAGCCCATGTGCCAGGAGGCGGCAGTTGCCGCGCGTCTTCGACCTTGCGAGAGCCCATGTGTTCCTCCTTGTTCTTCCTCACAGCACCGTCTTCTTCGTCCGGCTGCTGCCAATGAAGCCGGCTACTGCAGGAAGCCCATGCCGCGCGATTCGCGCACTTCAGGCTTGATGCGGTGCTCGGCTTCGAGCTGGTCGAGAAACTCGATCGCGGAAAACTCCGCCGCGAGGATATCGACCTGTCGTTTCACCGCCGCGAAATCCCCCGGGCACAGCTGTGTCAGCGGTGCCAGCCGCGAGCGCATGGCGCTCGTCATGAGTGCGGCGTCGCCGGCGAGCGCCTCGGTGATGAACATGCGCTCCCGCTGCGTGGCGGTGAGCGGCATGAACTTGATCTTGAAGGTGAAGCGCCGCAGCGCTGCCTGGTCGAGCCGGTCGAGCAGGTTGGTGGTGCAGATGAAGACGCCGTTGAAGCGCTCCATGCCCTGCAGCATCTCGTTGACCTCGGTGACCTCGTAGGTGCGCTGCGCGCCGCGCCGGTCCTGCAGGAAGCTGTCGGCCTCGTCGAGCAGCAGCACGGCCTTTTCATTCTCGGCCTCGCGGAACATGGCGGCCATGTTCTGCTCGGTTTCGCCGACGTACTTGCTCATCAGGTCGCTGGCCTGCTTGACGATGAGCGGGCGGCCGACGGCCTTGGCGATGTGTTCGGCCAGCGCGGTCTTGCCGGTGCCTGGTGCGCCGTAGAAGCACAGCGTGCCGTGGCCGCGCGCCTTCAATGCTTCGACGATGCGCGGGATCTCGAAGCGGGTCTCGACGTTGAGCATGTCGAGGTCGTAGGTGGTGACGCTGCGGCGCTCGCCGCGGCCGCTGTCGAGCGTACCCAGAGCCAGGTCGGCGTTGCGCAGCTGGCGCTCGATGAGCGCTTCCATCGATGCGTCGTCGGTTCGCGCGAGCCCTGCGAAACGCACTGCCGTGCGGATCTGCGCGGGCGTGAGTCCCTTGCGCTCGGCCAGCTTGGCAGTGAAGGCCTCGGACACGACCACGCCCTCGAGCGTTTTCTTCACGAGCTGCTCGCGCGCGCCGGGCGGCGGCGACTTGAGCTCGAGGTGATAGGCGAAGCGGCGGCGGAAGGCCGGGTCGATCTGCTCGATGCGGTTGGTGACCCACAGCGTGGGCACGGGGTTGGCTTCGAGGATCTGGTTGACCCAGGCCTTGCCGCTGACGCTGCCACTGGTGGGTGCCGGAATCTGCTCGGCGCGCGCCATGAACTGTGCGGCCTCGGTGCTGATGGGCGGGAAGACGTCTTCGACTTCGTCGAACAGCAGTGCGGCCTGCGCGCTGCCCTTGAGGAACACCTGCGCGATCTGCAGCGAGCGGTAGCGGTCGCGGCCGCTGAGCGAGTTGCCGTCGCGGTCCGCGTATTCGACTTCGAAAAGCTCGAGTCCGGCGGCCTGCGCGACGACCTTGGCCAGCTCGGTCTTGCCGGTGCCCGGGGGGCCGTAGAGCAGCACGTTGACGCCTGGCTCCTTGCGCGCGACCGCCGCTCGCAGCAGAGTGACGAGCATCTGCGCGTCTTCCTGCACGAAGGAGAAGTCGTGCGGCGTGAGTGCGCTCTTGGCCGAAGGCCGCGTGAACACGGCCATCAACTCGTTGTGATCGCGGTATTCGCGCATGAGCACGGGCGGCAGCTTCTCGCTGACCTTCATGAGATCTGCGAGGTCGGTGATGTTGTGCTCGGAGATGAGGTTCTCGACAAGGCCGATGCGTTCGAGCCGCGAGCCCGCGCGCAGCGCCTCGCCCACTTCGCTTGCGTTAACGCCCGCGATGTCGGCGATGGCCGCATAGGCCTCGGGTGCGTTGTTGACCTTGAACTCGACCAGCAGCGAGCGCAGGTCACGCTGGTAGCGCGCAAGCGTGCCGTAGAGCAGCAGCGCGCGCTCGGCCTTGTTGAGCTGCAGCAGGCCCGCGAGCGCGTCGATGTTCTTCTCGACCAGAGTCGACTGCTTGCGCAGTGCGTGCGTGAGCCAGTCGCGCGTGACGGCCAGCACCGAGAGCAGGTCCTTCGGCTGGTCCTTGGCGTATTCGTCGAGGTAGAAGAAGAGCGTGCCCTCTTCATACGGGCCGCGCCACACGCCGTGGCGCTCCAGCAGCGTGCGGCCGTCGAAGTCTTCGACGCCCTTCCATGCTTCGTTGCCCGCACAGCGGCGTCCAAGGAATTCGCGCAGCCGCTGCAGCACCGCCGCGGGCCACACCAGGTGCCGCCCCGTGAGCGACAGGAGGCCGTTGATATCGCGCCGCACATTGAAGCGCGGCCCCTGCTTGGCCGCGAGCGTGAGCACGAAGTGCGAGCACATGAGCTCGAGCACCGGCGCCTCCTTGAGGCCGGGCGACGGCAATGCCTGCCCGCGTACCGCAGCAGCCACTACATCGACACCCGCACGCTTGGCCATCAGGCAACCTCCAACGAGGACAATCTCAATCTCGGAGCGACCATAACGCAGACTTTTAGCTTCGGGAAGACCAGTAAACAGGAAAAACCCTGATGGTGCGATTCCAGCCACAATGCGCGCCATGATCGGAATCCAGGAAATCGAGCGCGCCGCGGCGCGCCTGCAAGGCCAGGTGCTCAACACGCCGTGTGTCGAGTCACGCACCCTGTCGGAAATCGTCGGCGCTCAGGTGTTCCTGAAATTCGAGAACCTGCAGTTCACATCCTCGTTCAAGGAGCGGGGGGCGTGCAACAAGCTGGTCGATCTTTCCCAGAACGGTACACGCGGAGTGATCGCCATGTCTGCCGGCAACCATGCGCAGGGTGTGGCCTATCACGCGCAGCGCCTCGGATTGCGCGCACTGATCGTGATGCCGCGCTTCACTCCTGGTGTGAAGATCGAACGCACGCGCGGCTTCGGCGCCGAGGTGGTGCTGCACGGCGACACGCTGGAGGCGGCGCGAACCCACGCTTTCGAGCTTGCACAGCGCGAAGGGCTGACCTTCGTGCATCCCTACGACGACGAGGCGATCATCGCGGGCCAGGGCACGGTGGCGCTCGAGATGCTCGACGCCGTACCCGACCTTGACACGCTGGTAGTGGCGGTGGGCGGCGGCGGGCTGATCGCGGGCATGGCGGTCGCCGCGCGCGAGCGCAAGCCGGGCATCGAGATCGTCGGAGTGCAAACCACGCGCTTTCCGGCGATGGTCAACGCCATCAAGGGCACGCATCACGTGCAGGGCAAGAGCACGATCGCCGAAGGCATTGCGGTCGGCACGCCCGGTGTGCTGACGCAGGAAATCATCGCGAGCAAGGTCGACGACCTGCTGCTGGTGGACGAAGGCGACATCGAGCAAGGCGTGCTGATGCTGCTCGAAATCGAAAAGACGCTGGTCGAAGGCGCGGGCGCGGCGGGGCTGGCGGCGCTGATTCGGCACCCCGAACGCTTCAAGGGCAAGCGCGTGGGGCTGGTTCTGTCGGGCGGCAACATCGATCCACTGCTGCTAGCGGCCATCATCGAGCGGGGCATGGTGCGGGCTGGGCGGCTGGCCCGAGTGCGTGTAAGCGCACGCGATGTGCCGGGCTCGCTGGCCCAGATTACGGCCACTGTGGCCGAAGCGGGCGCTAACGTCGACGAGGTTCACCATCAACGGGCCTTCACGATGCTGGCGGCGCAGAACGTCGACGTCGAGCTGGTGCTGCAGACGCGCGGGCGGGCCCATCTGGCCAGCGTGCTGGCCGCATTGAAGGACGCGGGCTTCGAAGCCGAAGAGCAGCATTGAGCCGCAAGATCAACCCCGGCAAGCCTGATTCAGGGGCTCGCATCCCCCTAGACCGGCCCTGGGCTACCCGCCGGTAAAATGCCATCAGTTTGTCAATTGAGCCTTCGAGGAATTTCCCGATGTCCAACCCTACTCCCGTAGAGCCGAGCCACGCTGCCGCTGTCGAAAAAGACGCCGTCGAATCGGTCGTTCACCTGATGCCATTGGTGCTTCCGCTGGCCGGCGGCGTGCTGATGCTGCTTCTGGCATCGATCGCGGTCTTCTTGGCCTGACGCTGACAGGCACTGTCGCCTTTGTCTGCGGGCGGTGCGGCCCGCACTGACGCAATCTCCCGAAGCGAAACGTTTTCTCAAACGGACCTCCGTGCCTGAGCAGGCACAGCGCCCCGTTCGGAAAGACGATTTTTCAACTTAGGAGATTTTCCGATGAACGCACCCACGATGCAGGGCCTCAATATTCAGGCGCCCTCATACGTCAAGAACGCGAAACTGATTGCCTGGGTGGCCGACATGGCCGCGCTGTGCAAACCCGAGGCCATCCACTGGTGCGACGGGAGCAAGGAAGAATACGACCGCCTCTGCCAGCAACTGGTCGACGCCGGCACCTTCAAAAAGCTCAACCCCGCCAAGCGCCCCAATTCGTTCCTCGCGGTGTCCGACCCGAGCGACGTGGCGCGCGTCGAAGACCGCACCTTCATCTGCTCCGCGGAAAAGGAAAACGCCGGCCCCACCAACAACTGGATGGCACCGGCTGAAATGCGGGCGACGCTGCAGCCCCTGTTCGACGGCTGCATGAAGGGCCGCACGATGTACGTCGTGCCGTTCAGCATGGGCCCGCTGGGCTCGCCGATTGCCCACATTGGCATCGAGCTCTCCGACTCGCCTTATGTGGCCGTCAACATGCGCATCATGACCCGCATGGGCAAGGCCGTGTACGAGGTGCTGGGCGCCGACGGCGACTTCGTGCCTTGCGTGCACACCGTGGGTGCGCCGCTCGAAGCCGGCCAGAAAGACGTGGTCTGGCCCTGCAACAAGACCAAGTACATCGTTCACTACCCCGAGACGCGCGAGATCTGGAGCTACGGCTCGGGCTACGGCGGCAACGCACTGCTGGGCAAGAAGTGCTTCGCGCTTCGCATCGCTTCCAACATGGGCCGCGATGAAGGCTGGCTGGCCGAGCACATGCTCATCCTGGGCGTGACAAGTCCCGAAGGCAAGAAGTACCACGTGGCGGCTGCGTTCCCCAGCGCTTGCGGCAAGACCAACTTCTCGATGCTGGTGCCGCCTGCCGGCTTCGAAGGCTGGAAGGTCACGACCATCGGCGACGACATCGCCTGGATCAAGCCCGGCAAGGACGGCCGCCTGTACGCCATCAATCCTGAAGCGGGTTACTTCGGCGTGGCGCCCGGCACCAACATGCTGACCAATCCAAACTGCATGGACAGCCTGCACCACGACGTGATCTTCACGAATGTGGCACTGACCGATGACGGCGACGTCTGGTGGGAAGGGATGGAGCAGGACACCAAGACGCTACCCGAGCATCTGACCGACTGGCAAGGCAATGACTGGACGCCGCAGATCGCCAGGGAAACCGGCGCCAAGGCTGCTCACCCGAACTCCCGTTTTACCGTGGCGGCCACGAACAATCCCGCGCTCGACGATGCTTGGGACGACCCGAAGGGCGTGGCGATCGACGCCTTCATCTTCGGCGGTCGTCGCTCGACCACCGTGCCGCTGGTGACCGAAGCCCGCAATTGGGTTGAAGGCGTCTATATGGCTGCGACCATGGGTTCAGAGACCACTGCCGCCGCCGCCGGCCAGCAAGGCGTGGTGCGCCGCGATCCGTTCGCGATGCTGCCGTTCATGGGCTACAACATGAGCGACTATTTCCAGCACTGGCTCAATCTCGGCAAGAAGCTGGAAGCCTCGGGCGCCAAGCTGCCGAAGATCTACACGACCAACTGGTTCCGCAAGGGTGCCGACGGCAAGTTTGTCTGGCCAGGCTACGGCGAGAACATGCGCGTGCTGAAGTGGATGATCGACCGCGTCGAAGGCAACAAGACGGAAGGTGTGGAACACATCACCGGTGTGAGCCCGCGCTATGAGGATCTGAACTGGACGGGCTTGAACTTCAGCGCCGAACAATTCGCCACTGTGACCAGTATTGACAAGGCAGCCTGGCAAGCGGAGTTGAAGCTGCACGCGGAACTGTTCAAGCAGTTGGAGCACCATCTGCCGACGGAATTGCCGGAAACCAAGGCTGCTATTGAGCAGCGCCTGGCGGCCTAATCACACTGGTTGCGCCAATAAAAAAGCCCGATGGATTCATTGGGCTTTTTTTGTTTCTGCGCATTTGAATATTTGCAAATTCCAAAAGCAAAAACCCCCAGTCATTTCTGACTGGGGGTTTCTGGGCTGTAAGAGCCTGACGATGACCTACTTTCACACGGGAACCCGCACTATCATCG
>NZ_FOII01000041.1:0-10245 GCF_900111625.1 Variovorax sp. OV084
GTAGAGAAGCGTGAACTGCACCGAGACGTTCTGTTCGACGAAACCAAATACCGAGATACTCTGCGCTTGACAAACCGGCCCGATCAGAGAAGCGGTCGGTCGCCTCACCAACCCATAAGTAACAAGATGGATGCTCTGCTGCACCTATTTGTCCGCGACGCCGAGGACGATGCGTTCGACCTGGAGCGAGAGGTCACGGCTTTTGCCTCACAGGCAGGCTGGGACGCGACGCTTGCGGAGCTGATGTTATTTTTGGCTAGGCCAGCCAGGAAGGAGTTCTGGTACTCGGCTGCGGCGGTGTTGTACTGGGCCGTTAGCGATAGACGACCGCTTCCCATGTCTTCCGCTGACTGCATCGCGCGGTTGTATCGCTGCCTAGAGATGCTTCCGAACCTTGGCGCCGACGCTCCCGGCGAGGGTGACAATCTCGTCTGGAGCATCGCTATCAAGCTCAAGGGAGTGAGCTACGAAACATCCTGGCAGCCGCTTGCTGACCCCGAAATCAAAGAGCGACTTGCTGCGCTTCGCCCGTCCTGAGCAACGGCTACAGTCGGCCAGAAGCTGCCATCCAAGCGAGCCTGCTAAATTCTGCTAACAGCAAAACAGGGATCACGTCCATGAACAATCCCCCTCTTGGCTCTAACCTGACGGACCTATGCCGGGAAATCATCCTAGAGTGGTCGCGGCTATCAGACCTTGCGGATTTTGCCGAGCGTGGTCACGGATATGGCTCCGACAGCGGAGGCATTCAGTACCCTGAAGATCTTGATGAGTATGAGCGTCTCGTCGAGGGAGCTCAGATTCCTGAGGGCTTTTTGCGGGTCTACAGCTACGGACAGGATGACGTCTTAGTTCCACAGAGCATCTATCTGCGGACTCTTATGGACGTTCTTGCAAACGCTGGTTTCGCTGGGGACATGGCCAAGGTGCAGGCCCTGCTTGACCGCCTGAACCCGTAGCGACGCTCACTATCTATCGACTGCCTGCGTTCGGCCAAAGCCAGCCGGTCATTTGAGGAAGTTGATGGAGCCCAGGAAACTAGTTCTTGAAGTAAGTGAGTAAGCGTCCTGGCAACTCATGTTGACGGCGGTCTCAGACTTAGGACCGAAGCGCGCAGATGGCTAGCCACTCAAAGTGGCAGCATTCCAACACTCAGTTGCCGAGGAAGTAATGACGGCGATCGGCAGACCAGCGTGCGAGCTGCTCCCTGCAGTCGTCCCTGCACCATTGGGCGAGTCCGTCAGCAATGTCAAGCATTCCCTGTTCGCGAAGCCAAGCAACAGTTCGTATAGGACCGCCGCCGAGCATGCTTTCAATGTCGAAGCAGCACTGCAAATCGAAATCAACCTTGTACTTTGCATGCCACATGGCCGGGACATCGGCGGGGTCGCCAACCAAGAACAGTAGCCAAGCGCACCAGTACACGTTCTCGAAGTAGTTGTCGTCCTCGCCCCACGCGGGATCCCAGTCGTCGTCTCCAAGATCATCGTGCGCGAGTCGACGGCGGAACTCGACCTCAGCTGTGAACATGCGGCGCAGCAAAGAGTGATGGCTTGACGCATCCTCAGGAGCGATTGCGCGCAGCGCACGTTTGCGATCGGCGGGTGCTTCAATGTCAATGTCGATTGGCATACGCAAGTATGTAGCTATTGCGAGGTCGACAAGCGCGCGGTGATCCCGTCTTGACTGCAGTCGCAGATCAGGCTGCCGATGACGCCCACCGATGCGGCAGCAGTTCGGCGACGCGACTGGTCGGTTGCGTGGGTACCAAAGGGTCACAGCGAATCTGTCGGATGACCGCTTTCTAGCGCACTCGATGACGGCCGTGGGCCCTGTGCTGCCGTCCACCCGACCGTTACGGATGTCTGCTTTGCAGTCTGAAGCGGGCATCGAACGCAGTCATACCAATGTCGACCGTGGCCGACGCCAGCCCTTCGCCGCAGCGGTCGAACCGCGAACGCCACAGCCGCGCTAATCGTGCGCAGGGCATCGGGTGCTCCCCGCAGCGAAATAAAGGAGGAGGGGCGCAGCCCCGGGGGACATTCGCGGAGGGGAGTACCCGGTGTCCTGTGCACACGCCCTGAACTACGGCGCACAGAACGCAACAAGAAATCAGCGCAGCGCTTCGACCAGATCCAGCACCATCCGGTCAGGCCCGAACTTCTCGACACCCTGAGTCAACAGCGCATCGACAGCCTGCGCAATGCCATGACTGGAAGACGACTGCTCAGCCATGTCGTTGTAGTACCCCAGGTCCTTCTTGGCATTGGCCATCGAGAACTTCAGCGAATCGGTGCTGCCCGTCAGCAGCTTGGGCTTGACGCGTTCCAGTGCCACACCGTTGCCGCCGCCCTTGGCAAGCACGTCGACAAACACATCGGGCTTCACGCCCGCGCGCTCGGCACAGGCAGCAGCCTCGCACAGCAGCGCCACGGTGCCCAGCGACACGAAGTTGTGCAGCAGCTTCATCGCGTGACCTGCGCCGATGCCGCCCACGTGCGTGACGTTCTCGGCAAAGCAGCGCAGCAACGGCAGGCACGAGGCCAGCACCTCGGCGTCGCCACCCACCAGCAGGTTCAGCCGGCCTTCGGCGGCTTCCTTCGCGGTGCGCGTCATCGGCGCATCGATGAACTTGCCGCCCTTCGCGTTCACTGCTTCCGCCACCTTGGCTGTGGAAGCGGGCACGGCCGTCGAGCAGTCGATTACCACCGTGCCGGGGCGCAGCGCAGTCAATGCGCCCTTGTCGCCGAGCATCACCGCCTCGACCTGCGGCGTGCCGGTTACGCAGAGGATCAGCACGTCGACCTGCGCTGCCAGCGCGGCCACGTCCTTCACCGAAGTGGCGCCGGCCTTCAGCAGGCCGTCGATGGGCTGGTTGCCCGCGTGCTCCAGCACGGTGAGCTGGTGGCCGTGCTTGACGATGTTGCTGGCAATGCCGTGGCCCATCAGGCCGACGCCGACGAGGCCTACTTTGCGCGGCGTTTGCTGTTCAGTGGTTGTCATGTGCTGTCTTCATCCGTGCTTGATGGCGATGGTCTTGAGGGTCGTGAATCCGAGCAGGGCCTCGAAGCCCTTCTCGCGGCCGAAGCCGCTGGATTTCACGCCGCCGAAAGGCAGTTCTACACCACCCGCCGCACCGTAATTGTTGACGAAGACCTGGCCGCAGTGCAGCTTGTGCGCCATGCGCAGCTGGCGCGCGCCGTCGCGGGTCCACACGCCGGCCACCAGTCCGAAGTCCGTGCCGTTGGCCAGGCGCACAGCCTCGGCCTCGTCGGCGAAGGGCATCACGACCAGCACCGGGCCGAAGATTTCGCGCTGCACCAGGTCGCTGTCGTGCGGCACGTCGCGGAACAGCACGGCCTCCTGGTAGAAGCCGGTGGCCGACGCGTTGGGTGACACCGTGCCGCGCGCCGCCACCTTCAGGCCATTCGCCTCGGCCGTCGAGACCATGTCGCGCACCTGGCGAAACTGCTTCTCGTTGATGAGCGGACCCATGTCCAGGTCTTCGGCGGGCGTGCCCGCGCGCACGGCCGTGAAGCGCTTCGCGAGCCGCTGCACCACCTCTTCGTAGACCGATTGCTCCACCAGCACGCGACTGCCCGCTGAGCAGGTCTGGCCGGCGTTCTGGATGATGGCATTGAGCAGCACTGGCTCGGCCGCATCCAGGTCGGCGTCGGCGAACACGATCTGCGGCGACTTGCCGCCCAGCTCCAGCGTCACCGGGCAATGGCGCTCGGCCGCGGCCAGGCCCACGCTGCGGCCGGTCATGGTCGAGCCGGTGAACGAGATGTGGTCGATGCCCGGGTGCGCACACAGCGCCGCGCCGGCTTCCTTGCCGTAGCCCGTCACCACGTTGAGCGCGCCGGCCGGAAAGCCCACCTCCGTCGCAATCTCCGCCAGGCGCAGCAGCGACAGGCTCGCGTCTTCCGCCGGCTTCACCACGCAGGCGTTGCCCGCGGCGAGCGAGGCGCCAACGCTGCGGCCCGCGATCTGCATCGGGTAGTTCCAGGGAATGATGTGGCCCGTCACGCCGTGCGGAATGCGCACCGTCAGCACGGTGTAGCCGCGCTCGTAGGGCAGGGTGTCGCCGTGCAGCTTGTCGCAGGTGCCGGCGTAGTACTCCATGTAGCGGGCCAGCGCGGTCGCGTCGTTACGCGCCACGCGCAGCGCCTTGCCGGTGTCGCGAGCTTCGAGCTGCGCGAGCTCTTCGTGGTGCTGCATCACGGCGGCGCCCAGCTTGGCGAGCAGGCGTCCACGCTCCAGCGCGGTCATCGCGCCCCAGGGGCCGTCGAAGTTCTCGCCCATGGCCTTGCGCGCGGCGCGCACGGCCGTGTCCACGTCGGCGGCGGTGCCACGCGCGATCTGGCCGAATTTCTGGCCGTCGCTCGGGTCGATCACGTCGATGGTGGCGTTGCCTTCGGACGGCACGTGGTGGCCGTCGATGTAGTGGGTTGCGTTCATTTGCTTTGTCTCCTTGTGGCCGGTCACTTGGGTTCCGGCCAGGGGTGTTGTGCTTCGCGGATCTGCTCGAATGCGCGGCTGAACTGCAGCACGCCCAGGTCGTCGAAACGGCGCCCGGCAATCTGCAGGCCGATGGGCAGGCCCTTGGCCGAGTAGCCGCAGTTGATCGAGGCGGCAGGCTGCTCTGACATGTTGTAGGGCACCGTGAAGCCGATGTGCTCCAGCGGCAGCATCGGGTCGTTGGTCGGCGAGGCATGGTCCGCCGGCGCGGGCATGTTGGGCGACACCGGCGAGATCACGAAGTCGTAGCCCTTGGTGGCGGCAACGGTGGCCGCGCGCGTGGCGATGAACTGGCTGTAGGCGTCGAAGATGTGCGCACCCGAAAAACCGGCCGCGCTCTCGGCCCAGTCGCGGATGTACGGCAGGATCTTCGCGCGCTTCTCCGGCGTCATCGCCTGCATGTCGATGCACGAGCGCATGCGCCAGAAGTGGTCCATGCCCTGCAGCATCTTCGGCGTCATGAAGGGCTTGATTTCTTCCACCAGCGCGCCGGCCGCCTCGATGCGCTTCGCAGCGCGGCGCACCGCCTCGGCGATCTGCGGGTCCAGCGGCAGGCCGCAGCCCGCGTCCATGTGCAGCGCCACGCGCTTGCCCTTGATGAACGACGGGTCGACTTCGAAGCCCGTCCAGTCGATGCCCGGCGCCGGCAGTTCCGAATAATCGCGGTCGTCGGGCTGTGCGACCGAGGCCATCATCAGCGCCGAGTCGGCCACCGTGCGCGTCATCGGTCCGGCGCAGCGGCCCATGTAGGGCGTGCTCAGCGGAATGCGGCCGAAGCTGGGCTTGAGCGTGTAGATGCCGCACCAGCTGGCCGGCAGGCGCAGCGAGCCGCCGATGTCGGTGCCCACGTGCAGCGGGCCGTAGCCTGCGGCAGCCGCTGCACCAGCACCCGCGCTGGAGCCGCCCGGCGTGCGCGACAGGTCCCACGGGTTGCGCGAGAGTTCATGAAAGCTCGACAGGCCCGACGACAGCATGCCCAGGTCGGGCATGGTGGTCTTGGCGACCAGCACTGTGCCGTCTTGCTTCAGGCGCGCGGCGGGAGGGGAATCCTGCGTCATCGGCACGAGGTCGTAGGCGGCGGTGCCCAGCGGCATCGGGTCGCCTTTGGTCGCGAGGTTGTCCTTGATGGTCACGGGCACGCCGTCGAGCGTGCCGCGCGGCGTGCCGGCCAGCCAGCGCGCCTCGGAGGCGCGCGCCTGCTCGAGCGCAAGCTCGGGGCGGAAGAGCCAGGTCGCGTGCAGTTCAGGCTCGTAGGCCGCGATGCGTTCGTTGACCGAGCGCACCACTTCCACCGGCGAGAGCTCCTTGGCGGCGTAGGCCGCGTGCAGCTCCTGCACGCTCAGGGAGTACAGGGGCTTGGTCATCGCATCAGCTCCACGAGATAGCGGCCAGGTCGTTCACCACGATCGGCATGCTCGGCCACAGGCCCTTCACTTCCTTGCGTGCGATGGTCGGGAACACCGCCTGGTAAAGGAAGCCGTTGACTGCGTCGGTTGCCAGCTGGCGCTGCGCCTCGGCCAGCAGGTCTGCGCGGCGCTTCTTGTTCTCTTCGTTCTGGATGCTGACGAACAGGTCGCGGAACTTCTTCGAGTCGTAGCCCCAGTAGTAGTCGGGCTCGGTGTACTTCACAAGGTCGAAGGGCTCCACGTGCGCGACCATGGTCAGGTCGAAGTCGTGCGCGCCGCCGAAGGTGCCGCTAAGCCACTGGGCCCACTCGACGTTCTGGATCTTCACGTTGATGCCGATCTGCGCGAGCTGCGCCGCGATCATCTCGCCGCCCTGGCGTGCATACGAGGGCGGAGGCAGTTGCAGGCGCAGTTCGAGCGGCGTCTTCACGCCAGCCTCGGCCAACAGCTTCTTCGCCTTCTCGATGTCGAAGGGGTTCATTGCCGTGGTGTCGATGAAGCCCGGCGCGCCCAGGGCGTAATGGCTGCCGATGGGCCTGCCGAAGCCGTCCGCCGCGCCCTGGACGATGGCGTTGCGGTCGATGGCCGCGAGGATGGCGCGGCGCACGCGCACGTCGTCCAGCGGCTTCTTGCGGTTGTTGATCGTCAGGATCACCTTGCCGCGCGTGCCGACCTCGATCACCTGGAAGCGCGGGTTGCCCTTGAACTGGCTCACCGAGCGCGTGCCCGCGCGCGGAAAGATGTCGATGTCGTTCGACAGCAGTGCGGCGGTCTGCGCGGCTGTGTCCGACATGAAGCGGAAGACGAATTTCTCGGTCTTCGCAAGATTCGGGTCGCGATACGTCGGCGACTTCACCAGCGTGCACGAGGCACCGCGCTGCCATGCACTCAGCTTGTACGGGCCGGTGCCGACTGGCGCAGTGACGTTGGTCTCGGCGCTCTTGGGCTCCACGATGCAAGCGGTCGACTGACCTAGCATGAACGGCAGGTCGGGGTTGGGCAGCGTGCTGTTCACGCCCACCATGTACTCGTCGAGCACCACGGTGCCGATCTCGCTGAAGAAGCGCTTGTCCTTGTTGGTGCTCTTGGCGCCACCTGCGCGGTCGAACGAGAACTTCACCACCGACGCGTTGAAGGGCTGGCCGTTCTCGAAGCGCACGCCCTTGCGCAGCTTGAAGACGAAGGTCTTCATGTCGGGCGACGACGTCCAGCTCTCGGCCAGCATCGGCGTGACCGAGCCGTCGGCGTTCACCTTGGTGAGCGTCTCGAAGATGTTGTACTGCGTGATCTCCGCGATGGCCGATGCGGCGCCGCTCGTCGGGTCCAGGCCTGGCGGTTCGAGCGGCATGCCGATCGTCAGCGTGTTCTTGCCGGCCTGCGCGCGCGCCTGGGGCAGGAAGACACCCGGGATTGCCGCGGCCATGGCGGAAGTCATGAGTGTGCGTCGCTTCAACATTCGATAGTTCCTGGAGGTGAGGGTGGAGGAAAAGAAAGCCTTGCCCGGCTAGCGGGACGGCGTGTGCAGAACGGCGGAAAGCAGGGTGCGCGTGTATTCGTGCTGGGCGTGCTGGAACAGGTCGGCCGGGCGGCCTCGTTCGACGATGCGGCCCTTGAAGACCACGCAGACCTCGTCGCACAGATGGTTGACCACCGCGAGGTCGTGACTGATGAGCAGGTAGCTGATGCCGAACTGCTGCTGCAGGTCCTGCATGAGGTTGAGCACTTGCGCCTGCACCGACACGTCGAGCGCGCTGACGGGTTCGTCGGCGACTATGAGCTTGGGGCGCGTGATGAGCGCGCGCGCAATCGCGATGCGCTGGCGCTGTCCGCCCGAGAACTCGTGCGGGTACTTGTCCATGTCGGTGGTGCGCAGGCCGACCGCTGCCAATGCTTCGGAAGCACGCTCGCGCTGCACCGAGCGGCTGGTTTCGGCCAGCGCTTCGAGCGGCTCGGCGACGATGCGCGCCACGGTCTGGCGCGGATCGAGCGAGCCGTAGGGGTCCTGGAACACCATCTGGAAATCGCGCCGCGCGGTGCGCAGTTCGGCCTTGGGCAGCGCATGCAGGTTTCGGCCTTCGAGCGAGACGGTGCCCGAAGTGGGCGTGTCGAGCGCCATCACGAGGCGAGCGATGGTCGACTTGCCCGAGCCCGATTCGCCGACGATGCCGACGCTCTTGCCGGCCTGCACCTCGAAGCTCACGCCGTTGAGCGCCTTCACGGTGGGCGGCGGGCCGAAGAGCTTTTCGCGCGGCAGCGCGTAATGGCGGTAGAGGTTGTTCACGGCCAGCAGGGGCTGGCCGGCGGTGATGGGCTTGCTCATGCGGTGGCCGCCTTGGCATTCAACGCGGCGATTTCGCCCAGCCGCAGGCAGCGCACCGTGTGGTCGTTCGGCAGCATCGTGGCTTGGGGGCGCGTGCTCTGGCACAGGTCGATGGTGTGGGCGCAGCGGCCGGCAAAGGCGCAGCCCCGGGGCATGTCGACCAGCTCGGGTACGCTGCCGCGAATGGTCGGCAAGCGGCCGGCGCGCACTGCGCCGATGGCGGGCCGCGCAGCGAACAAGCCGCGCGTGTAGGGATGTGCACGGCCGGCAAAGACCGTGTCGGTCGGGCCGCTCTCCACTGCGCTGCCGCCGTACATCACGAGCATGCGCTGCACGCTGTTGGCGATCACGCCGAGATCGTGCGAGATCAGGATCATCGCCATGCCCATTTCCTTGACCAGGCCCTGGATCAGGTCGAGCACCTGTTTCTGGATGGTCACGTCGAGCGCCGTGGTGGGTTCGTCTGCAATCAGCAGATCTGGCCCGCAGGCAAGCGCCATGGCAATGCCGATGCGCTGGCGCTGCCCGCCGGAGAACTGGTGCGGGTAGGCGTCGAGGCGAGACGCCGCATCGGGAATGCCCACGCGGTCGAGCAGGCTCAGTGCTTCCTTGCGGGCCTGCACCTTCGTCAGCCCGCGATGCAGCTGCAGTGGCTCGCCGACCTGGCGCGCGATGGTGTGCACCGGATTCAGCGCGGTCATCGGCTCCTGGAAGATCATGCCGATGCGGTTACCGCGGATCTGGCACATCTGCTTTTCGGGCAGGCCGACGAGCTCCTGCCCGTCGAGCTTGATGCTGCCCGCGACCTTGGCACTGGACGGCAGCAGGCCCATGAGCGACATCACGGTGATCGACTTGCCGCAGCCCGATTCGCCGACGATGCCCAGCGTTTCGCCGCGCTCCAGCGAGAACGAAATGCCGCGCACGGCCTGCGCCGGACCGCGCTGGGTCTGCAGGCCAATCTGGAGGTTGTTGACTTCGAGGAGGGGCATGGCGCTTACCGGGCTCTGGCGAGGCGGGGGTCGAGCAAGTCGCGCAGCCCGTCGCCAAGGAGGTTCAGCCCGAGCACTGCGAGGGCGATCGCCATGCCGGGGAAGACGGCCAGCAGCGGCTGCTGGAACATGAGGGTCTGCGCCTCGCTGAGCATGCGACCCCACGAGGGTTGCGGTGGCTGCGTGCCCAGGCCCAGGTAGGAGAGGGCGGCTTCGGCGAGGATGGCAATGGCGAAGCGGATGGTGATCTGCACGATCAGCACGGCCGAGATGTTGGGCAGCACGTGCTGCATGGTGATCGCGAACGGGCCCTTGCCGCAGGCGCGTGCGGCGGCCACGTACTCGCGTGACCAGATTGCGTTGGCCGAGGCGCGCGTGATGCGCGCGAAGGTCGGGATGTTGTAGATGCCGATGGCCACGATGGCATTCACGATGCCCGCGCCGAACACGGCGGTCATCATGATGGCCGACAGGATCGCAGGGAAGGCCAGCGTGAAGTCCGACAGCCGCATCACCGCTTCTTCGACCCAGCCGCGTTTTGCAGCCGCGAGCAGGCCCAAGGCGGTGCCGACCACCAGGCCGATACCGACTGCGATCACGCCGACGAGGATGGACGCGCGCGCACCGACCAGCAGCAATGAAGCCACGTCGCGGCCGAACGCATCGGTGCCGAGCCAGTGCGAGGCCGAAGGGGCCTGCATCTTGTTCGGCATGTCCATCGCATAGGGCGACCATGGCGTCCACACGAAGGACACGAGGGCGGCCAGGAGCAGCAGGGCGGCAAGCACGCCGCCGATGACGAAGCTGCGGTGCTTCAGTGCGCGCTGCCAGAAGCCGGGGACCTTGAGCGCCGCAGCGCCTGGACTTGGAATAGCAAGGGTGCTCATATGTCGCTGGCCTTGATGCGCGGATCGATCACGGCATACAGCACGTCGACCACGAAGTTCACGATGACCACCATGGCCGCCAGCAGCATCACGCAGTTGCGCACCACGATCAGGTCGCG
>NZ_FOII01000025.1:0-64011 GCF_900111625.1 Variovorax sp. OV084
TTCGGGATCGCGATGCCGACCTGGGCCATGCCCATCAGGCCGACGTCGCCGAGCTTGTTGTGGCGCGCAGCGGCCGTAACGCCGACGAGCAGCGCAATCACGACGGTGAGGGCCATCGCCAGCATGGCGAGCGGCACGGTGAGCGCGAGGCGCTCCAGGATCAGGTCGAGCACCGGCGAGCTGTAGGCGTAGCTGTCGCCGAGGTTGCCGGTGAGCAGGCCGCCTATCCAGTGCCAGTAGCGGGTCCATGCGGGCTGGTCTAGGCCGAGCTTGGTGGCAAGGGCGGCCACTGCTTCGGGCGATGCGTCCGGCCCCATCAACATCTGCGCGGCGTTGCCGGGCAGGATCTCGAGGACGAGGAAAACGATGACCGAGGCGCCGATCAACGTGCCGATCAGCGTGGCGAGGCGCTTGAATAGAAACAGACTCATGGGGCGGGGCGCAGCATAACTGACTCCTGCAACAAGTGTGCCCTGAATGTGGCCTTTGTCATTCACAGGCGGCCCGCTTGGCCGAGCCCGCGATAATCGGGGGATGGCCCTCATGATCACCGACGAATGCATCAACTGCGATGTCTGCGAGCCCGAGTGCCCGAACGATGCGATTTACATGGGCGCGGAGTTCTACGAAATCGATCCGCACAAGTGCACCGAGTGCGTCGGCCATTTCGATGAGCCGCAGTGCGTGCAGATCTGCCCGGTGGCCTGCATTCCCCTGAATCCAGAGCACGTGGAAAGCCGCGAGACGCTGATGCAGAAGTACCAGCGCCTCACGGCGATCAAGGTGACGGCTGCTTCGACCGGCGCTTAGTCGGCCGACTTCCGCTTCTTTTTCTTGCGCTCAGGCGCGTCGCCGGCTGCCTTCGCGCTCTGGCCGCCGCTGAAGCTCATGCTCGATTTGCGAGCCGCGCCGGCCTCCTTGCGTGAGCGGTCCCGCTCTCTTTGCTCTGACATGGCGAGCCGTCTTTCCGCCAGGGCGGCGCTTCTTGCTTCGCGTGCGGCCCGCTGGTCTCGGTCATGGGCTGCTTTTTCCTGTGACAGGCGGGTGCGTTCCAGGCGGTCGGCGTGGGTTTGCGCGCTGCGTGTGCCGGCGTCGGCGGCCCGGCGGTCCTCGTCACTGCGGTGGTCGTTCACCTTCACCGTCTTGCCGCCTTCACAGGGCTGGTCGGAATAGGTGCTGCCGCAACGCCAGGTTTGAGCGGCGTTCTGGGCTGAGGCTCCCATGGATGCGGTGCAAATTGCTATTGAAAAGATAGCAATTGCCATCGTTCCGCTTCTTTTTCTTCTTTTCTTCTCTTCACTCATTTTTTATTTCTCTCCCTCCTGCACTGCGATGGCCGGCTAGGTGGCGGCAGGCGTGCCCCCGTCGCCGGGCTCCCGCCGCGGCGGTTTGGGCCGGGGCGGTTTGCTCGTGTGAATGACAAGGGTCGCCTTCTCCATCTCGCCCGCCACCAGCGCGGGGATCGCGTGCAGGGTGCGAGTGATGGCGTCCTCGATCGCTTCGCGTTGTTCCTTCAGCGGCTTCTTGAGCACCCAGTTGACGACCTCCGACTTCACGCCGGGGTGTCCGATGCCCAGGCGCAGGCGCCAGTAGTCGCCGGTGCCCAGTTGCGCGTGGATGTCGCGCAGCCCGTTGTGGCCGGCATGGCTGCCGCCAAACTTGAGCTTGACCTGGCCCGGGACCACGTCGAGCTCGTCGTGCGCCACGAGGATTTCCTCGGGCGCGATCTTGAAGAAACGGGCGAGGGCGGCCACCGACTTGCCAGACAGGTTCATGAAGGTCTGCGGCTCCAGCAGCCAGATGCTCTGGCCGCCGATGTTGGCGCGTGCGGCAAGGCCGTGGTAGCTGCGCTCGGGCACGAGATTGAGTTTCCACTCGCGCGCGAGGGCGTCGATCCACCAGAAGCCCGCGTTGTGCCGCGTGGCTTCGTACTCGGGGCCCGGGTTTCCGAGGCCGACAAACAGCTTGATCATAGTCGTGGATTATCCCGTCGCCGGAAAAGCAGAAGGCCCGCACGGGGCGGGCCTTCTGCAGCAACGAATGCGAAGAAGCGAATTACTTCTTGGCAGGCGTCTTGGCGGCGGGGGTCTTGGCTGCAGGAGCAGCCTTGCCACCCTTGCCGGCCGGCGCTGCTGCGGCGGCTGCATCGGCAGCGCCTTCAGCGGGGGCGTCGACTTCTTCAGCCGCCGGCGACACGGCCGAAGCCAGCACCGGGTTGACCTTGCCGTGGCTGACCCACTTCACGCCCTTGGGCAGCTTGATGTCCTTCAGCGTGACGGTGCCGTTCTTCTTCAGGCCCGACAGGTCGACTTCGATGAACTCCGGCAGGTCGGTCGGCAGGCAGTTCAGTTCGAGTTCGGTCGTCACGTGATTGACCAGGTTCAGGTCGATCTTGACGGCTTCGGATTCTTCTTCACCCTTGAAGTGCAGCGGCACCTTCAGGGTCATGCGGGTCTTGGCATCGACGCGCTGGAAGTCGATGTGTTGCACCAGCTGGCGGAACGGGTGGTATTGCACGTCGCGCAGCAGAACCTTGCTGACGTTGCCGCCCAGTTCCATTTCGAGCACGCTCGAATGGAAGGCTTCCTTCTTCAGGGCGTGCCACAGCGCGTTGTGATCGATTTCGATCAGTTGCGGCTGGGTGTCGCCACCGTAGACGATGCCGGGGGTCTTGCCCGAGATGCGGAGACGGCGGCTCGCACCCGTGCCCTGCTTTGCGCGCTCAAAAGCGACGAATTTCATAACTAGCTCCTGTGAGAGTCCACCGCGACCAGTGCGACTCCGGTTCAAAAAGGCTTCAGAAAAGAAGCCCGCTCTTTGGCTCGGGTCAGAACAGGTTGTCCTGGTCCGAGAACAAACTCATCACCGACTCGCCCTTGGCAATGCGCTGGATCGTTTCGGCGATCAGCGGTGCCACGGAGAGCTGGCGGATCTTTCCGCAGGCATTGGCGCCGTCGGAAAGGGGAATGGTGTTGGTCACGACCACTTCGTCCAGGGCCGAGCCCTGCGTGATGCGCTCGATGGCCGGGCCCGAGAAGATCGGGTGCGTGCAGTAGGCGTAGACGCTCTTGGCGCCGCGCTCTTTCAGCACTTCGGCTGCTTTGACCAGCGTGCCGGCCGTATCGATCATGTCGTCCATGATCACGCAGTTGCGGCCGTCGATCTCGCCGATCACGTTCATGACTTCGCTGACGTTGGCCTTCGGGCGGCGCTTGTCGATGATGGCGAGGTCGCAGTTCAATTGCTTGGCCAGCGCACGGGCGCGAACCACGCCGCCGACGTCGGGCGAGACCACGATCAGGTCTTCGTAGTTCTTGGCGCGCAGGTCGCCGAGCAGCACCGGCGAGGCGTAGATGTTGTCGACGGGAATGTCGAAGAAGCCCTGAATCTGGTCGGCGTGCAGGTCCATCGTGAGCACGCGCTCGACACCGACGGTTTCCAGCAGGTTGGCCACGACCTTGGCCGAGATCGGCACGCGGCTCGAACGCGGGCGGCGGTCCTGGCGGGCATAGCCGAAATAGGGAATCACGGCGCTGATGCGTTCGGCCGAAGCGCGCTTGAGCGCGTCGACCATGATCAGCAGTTCCATCAGGTTTTCGTTGGTCGGTGCGCAGGTCGACTGCACCACGAACACATCGCGCGCCCGGACGTTCTGGTTGATCTCGACGGTGACTTCACCGTCGGAGAAGCGACCGACGCGAGCGGCGCCCAGCGAGGTGCCGAGGTTGTGCGCGATTTCTGCAGCAAGGCCCGGATTGGCGTTGCCGGTGAAAACCATGAAATCAGGGTGATTAGCCTGCATGAGCGCGTCCCGGCAGTGCAAATTGGCTTAGGAAGCCGCCAAAAGGTTTGTGATGCGTGGCGGCCGGTGAGCCGCCGATTATTGCAGCGGGTGGGCTGCAAAAGAAGACTGCGGCCGTTGGGCCGCAGTCGTTGAAGATTTGGCAGGGGAGAAAGGATTCGAACCTTTGCATGCTGGAATCAAAATCCAGTGCCTTAACCAGCTTGGCGACTCCCCTACACGGGTCGATGGTTTTCACCATCAACCGATATATGTCGCATCGAACCGAATGAACGGTTCGATTATCTTCAGGTTGCCCATCCCAAGAGCGGATGGACTTCCAGGTTGCTGCATTGACGAACCTGCCAGCCTTCGGGGGCTTCGAGCAGTTCCGCTTCCTGCGGCGCTTGCGGCATCTTCGCGAACACCGAACTTCCGGAGCCGGTCATCCGGGCCTTCAACCCCTGGGCACCGAGCCATTCGATGGCGTCGGTGACGGCGGGGCAAAGTCGCTGGGCAACCGGCTGCAGGTCGTTGTGGCCGAAGTCGAAAACCGGGTTTCCCAGGTTCGTCGCTTCCAGCGATTCGCTATCTGCAGCAAAGCCCGAGATTATAGCAACAGGTGTGGCGCGTTGAAGATCGGAAGCCGAAAAAATTAATCGGGTATCGAGTCCCTCGGGTGGTTTGACCACCGCGAAACGCGCCGATGGCAGTGTAACCGGTGTGATTTCCTCGCCGATGCCCTCGACCCACGCATTGCGGCCGCCGAGGAAGAAGGGCACGTCCGCGCCCAGCTTCAGGCCGATGTGCGCCAGCCGCGACAGAGGCAGATTCAGTCCCCACAGGCGGTTCAGCGCGAGCAGGCAGGTGGCGGCATCCGAAGAGCCGCCGCCCATGCCCGCCTGTGCCGGCACGTGCTTGGCCACGCTGATATGCGCGCCCTGGCCGGGCGAGGCGAAAGCCTGCAGGGCGCGTGCCGCGCGCACGATCAGGTCGTCCGCGGGCAGCTCGGTCGTCAGGTCTTCGCGGCTCAGCTGCCCATCGCGCCGCAGCTCGACGTGCAGCGTGTCGCACCAGTCGATCAGCATGAAGACCGACTGCAGCAGGTGGTAGCCGTCGTCGCGCTGGCCGGTGATGTGGAGGAAGAGATTGAGCTTGGCCGGCGCGGGAAGGTCGTAGATCGCCTTCATGACCGCTCGAACACGATGCGCAGGTCGGCCCGGGGGCTCGGCGATTCGCGCACGGCCTGCAGCCGTCCGTTGCCGAGCTGTGCAAGATCGGGCTTCCAGCCGGGAACGGGGTCGTTGCGGCCCGCGAGCCAGCCGAACAAGGCGCCGACCGGAATTGCAGCGCCGGTAGCGGCCTCGATCAGTTCGTCGACGGAGTCGAAGCGACGTGTCTTGTTGCCGTCTTTCAGCAGGGCCTCGCCCGGTGCCCAGTGCAGTTGCGCCAGCGTGCTGCCGATGGGTGTCGTGAGTGTGAGGTCGCCCGAGTCGGCGGAGCCGCGCAGCTCGAACAGCGCAGCGAAGGTCTGCACCGGCTCGCTCTCGATGCGCAGCGACATCCGGCCGCTCCAGCCGTCCGAAGTCTTCGGTGCGGAAGAGCCGCCAGACAGCTGCGCGCAGCCTGCCATCAGGAGAAAGGCGGCTCCACCTGACGCCAAAAGGGTACGGCGGCCGTGGCCGGCCTGCGTTGGCACGAATGCCCCTGCGTGAGCCATGCTACGGCTTCACTCGCAGGCGTTTCAGCGTTTCCTGCAGCGTCTCGTTTTCGGCATCGCTCAGCAGGGCTTCCTTCCAGATCGTGACCGCGCGGTCTTTCTGGCCGGTGCTCCACAGGACTTCGCCGAAATGC
Source organism: Variovorax sp. OV084 (assembly GCF_900111625.1). NCBI lineage: Bacteria > Pseudomonadati > Pseudomonadota > Betaproteobacteria > Burkholderiales > Comamonadaceae > Variovorax > Variovorax sp. OV084. The sequence continues at coordinate 5,636 of NZ_FOII01000025.1, forward strand.
GCGCCGATTTCGGGATCGGGCCGCGTCTTGTAGGCCGCTTCGAGGATGCGGATCGCCTCGGCCGTGTTGCCGAGCCGGAACTCGACCCAGCCCAGGCTGTCGGCGATGAACGGATCTTCCGGCGCCAGCTGCACCGCCTTCTGGATCAGCGTGCGCGCCTCGTCGAGCCGGATCTTGCGATCGGCGAACGAATAGCCCAGCGCGTTGTATGCGTTCTGGCTCTCGGGCTTGAGCTGGATGAGCCGGCGCAGCAGGCGCTCCATGTCGTCGAGGCGGTTGAGCTTCTCGGCGACCATGGCCTGGTCATAGACGAGGTCGCCGTCGTCAGGTGCCGCCACCGAGGCCTGGGCGAGCATGTCGTAGGCCGCCTGGTATTGCTTCGCATCGCGCAGCAGTTGCACTTCGGCAAGGAATTTCTGCTTCTTGTCGTCTGGCGTGCGCTCGGGCAGGCCGCGGATGATTTCGCGCGCCTGGGGCAGCTTGCCCTGGCGGGCCAGCAGCGCTGCGCGGCGGGTTTGCGCGGCCACCAGTTCGTCCGGGCCGTCGACGCGCGCGAGCCAGCGCTCGGCCGCCGTGAAGTCCTTGCGCCGTTCCGCCAGTTGCGACAGCGCGAAGTACGCCTGCGACACACCGCGCTTGCGGTCGGCGGCGTCATTGGCATCGCCATCGGCGTCCTTGCTGGCGCTGCGGCTGCTCGACAGTTCGATGAAGCGCTTGATCGAAGTCTCGGCTGCGGCGTCCTGTTTGGCCTGCATCTGGAGGCTGCCGAGCAGCAGCCATGGCTCAGCCAGCTCGGGCCGCGAGGTGGTCACTGCCTGGAGTTGCGTGGTGGCATCGTTGAAGCGCCTGTCCTCGACGAGCGCGCGAGCGTAGGCAATGCGCAGGTCGGGCGTGGCCTTCGGGTTGTTGTTCAGGTAGCGCGTGACGATCGGCTCGGCGAGCGGCTGGCCGGGGTCGATCATTTCGAGCGCCAATGCAGCGGGTGCATCGGAGCTCGGGTCGATCTCCTGGCCCTTGCGCGCGGCTTCCAGTGCGCCGGAAGCATCGCCTGCATTCAGGCGCAGCCGACCGACGGTGGCCCAGGCCAGTCCGCCGGTGGTCGGGTTCTTCAGCTCGTCGACCAGGGCCTGCTCGACCACCGAGGCGGCCAGCTTCTTGTCGGCGGCGCGCGAGTAATTGCGCACGATCACGGCCATCAGCAGCGGGCGTTCGATCTGCGACGTGGCCGCCACTTCGGCACGCAGCGGTTCGACGGTTTCGCTGATGCGATTCAGCGCAATGAGGATCTGCAGTTCGATGCGGCGTGCGTCGCGCGAAGTCGGCAGGGCTTCCTGCCATGCGCGTGCGGCGGCGAGGGCCGCATCGCCGGAGCGCGATTGCAGGGCGATCTCGACCGCGCGCTGGAACAGCTTGCCGTCGCGCAGCCGGCGGGCGGCATCGAGCACCAGCGCGTAGCCGGAGCCGGGATCTCCGGAGCGGGCGGTCATCTCGCCCATCAGGATCTCGTAGAACAGGTCGGCCGTCAGCGCGGAGGGCTGCGGCGCGGGTTCGCTGGCGGCCTTGGCTGTAATGGGCTTGGGCCTTGTCGAGGGCTTCGGCTGTGCCGATTGTTCGATGGTCAGCGCAGGGCCGTTGGGGGTTGCAGGGGCGGAAGATTGTGCGTGAACCGCACAAGCCAGCAAAGCGAGAGACGCGGCCGCCGCAAGGCGGTGTCGGCGGGGCGAAAGATTCATCCGACCATAATAATCCAGGCTTTTGAACGAACCTTGCGTGGGGCTTAGTCAACGCCGCATTTGCCGGAGATTTACTTTTCATGCCTGAGCTTCCCGAAGTCGAAGTCACCCGTCGCGGCTTTGCCGACCGCATCGCGGGCGCACGCATCGACGCGGTGCGCATCGGCAAGCCTCTGCGTTGGGCCCTGATGGTGCTGCCCGAGGCGCTGGTCGGGCGGCAGGTGCGCGAGGTGCGGCGGCGCGGCAAGTACCTGCTGATCGATCTCGATCGCGGCATCCTGCTGTTGCACCTGGGCATGTCGGGCAGCCTGCGTTTCGACGCTGCATTGCCGCCGCCCGGGCCGCACGACCATTTCGACCTGGTCACGGACCGAGGCACGCTGCGGCTCAACGATCCGCGCCGCTTCGGCGCCGTGGTCTACGTGGAAGACGAGGCCGCCCCATGGGCGATCAAGCTGCTCGGCGGCCTTGGCATGGAGCCACTGGGCGATGCCTTCGACCTCGACGCCTTCCACGCCGGCCTGAAGAAGCGCAAGAGCGCCGTCAAGCAGGTGCTGCTGGCGGGCGACGTGGTGGTGGGCGTGGGCAACATCTATGCGTCGGAGGCGTTGTTCCAGGCGGGCATCCGGCCAACGCTGTCGGCGGCACGTATCAGCCGTCCGCGGGCGGCCAAGCTTCATGCGGCCGTGCGCGAAATCCTGGCCCGGGCGGTGGAGAAGGGCGGCAGCACGCTACGAGATTTCTCCAATGTGGACGGACAGAATGGCTATTTCCAGCTCGAAGCGACCGTTTATGGCCGTGCCGGCGAGCCCTGTCGGGTTTGTGCAACGCCGATCCGGCAGCTACGCCAGGGGCAGCGCTCCACCTACTATTGCCCCAATTGCCAGAAGTAGGCGCCTGGTCCGGATGTCGGATTCAGACGTGGATCTCAGGAGAAACAATTTGGAGACGTTGGTTGTTCGCCTCCCGATGCTATATTTGTAAATTGTTTCTTACATATTTCCCTTGAGCCGCTCCTTCAACCAACAACTCGATCAGCACGGTGCGTGGCGGAGCAATTTCGCCCACCGGCTGCAGTGGCTGTCCCGCTGGCTGACCGAGAACGAGCTGCTCGACCAGGCAGTGGCGGAGCGCCTGCGCGGGCTCGAAACGCAGATCCGTACCAGCAAGGTCATGGTCGCCTTCGTGGCCGAGTTCTCGCGCGGCAAGTCGGAGCTGATCAACGCGATCTTCTTTGCCGGCTACGGGCGGCGCATCATGCCCGCGAGCGCCGGCCGCACCACGATGTGCCCGACCGAGCTGGGCTACGACGCCGCGCTCGCGCCCAAGCTGCGCCTGCTGCCCATCGAGACCCGGCTGGAGCCGCATTCGCTGGCCCATTGGCGCGAAAAGCCAACGCGCTGGACCGAGATAGCTATCGACGTCGGCAACGCCGAGCATCTGGCGCAGGCCATGAGCAAGGTGGCCGAGGTGCGCTGGGTCGCCAAGGATGAAGCGCGCACGCTGGGCTTCTGGAACGACGACACCCCCGACGACAACCCGGTGCAGGACGCCGAAGGCCGCGTCGAAATTCCGCGCTGGCGCCACGCGGTGCTGAACATGCCGCACCCGCTGCTGGAGCAGGGGCTGGTGATTCTCGACACCCCGGGCCTGAACGCGATCGGCGCCGAGCCCGAACTCACGGTGAGCCTGATTCCGCAGGCGCACGCCGTGGTCTTCATCCTGGGCGCCGAAACCGGCGTGACGCGCTCCGATCTCTCGATCTGGCGCGAGCACCTGATCACCGAGGACGAAGGCAACGACACGCGCTTCGTGGTGCTCAACAAGATCGACACGATGTGGGACACGCTGAGCACGCCCTCGCACATCGAGCAGCAGATCGAACGCCAGCGCGAAGGCGCGGCCCGTTTGCTCGAAGTGCCGCTGGCGCAGGTGCTGCCGGTGTCCGCGCAAAAGGGGCTGCAGGCCAAGATCCAGCACGACGGCCAGTTGCTGCAGGCCAGCCGCCTGCCGGCGCTTGAATCGTTGCTGGCCGAAGGCGTGCTCGGCAAGCGCGAAACCATGCTGCGGCTCGCGGTCGACGCGGGCATGACCGCGCTGCGCGCCGAGGCCGAGCGCATCCTGAAAGTGCGCCAGCGCGACCTGGCCGAGCAGGCGCTCGAACTGCAGGGGCTGCGCGGCAAGAACGTCTCGGTGATCCGCCACATGCGTGCGCGCATCGACCAGGAACATGCCGAGTTCGAAGGCAGCAACACGCGCATCCTGGCGCTGCGCTCGGTGCAGGGCAAGCTGCTGCGCGAGGTGTATGCCGTGCTCGGCCGCACTGCACTCAAGGCCGACATGGTGCGGCTGTCGGCCGCGCTCAAGCGCCCGGGCGTCAAGTTCAACGTCCGCAAGGTGTACGGCGAGACTTTCGATTCGCTGCGCAACAACCTGCGCGAGGTGCAGGCGACCACGGCCGAGATCCAGTCGATGCTGCATGCCACCTTCCGCCAGCTGAATGCCGAGCAGGGCTTCACCCTGCAGGCGCCGGCCGAGCCCGACCTGACGGGCTTCGAGCAGGAGCTGGGACAGATCGAACGCAGCCACATCCACTACCTGGGCGTGGGCAACCTGCTGAAGCTCGCGCAGGCCGATTTCTGCGACAAGCTGGTTCGCGCGCTGGCCAGCCGGCTGCGGCTCGTCAACGAAGCAGCCATGACCGAGGTCGAGCGCTGGAGCAAGGGCGCGAGCGCGCAGATCGACGCGCAGCTCAAGGAGCGCCGCCGCAACTTCAGCAAGCGCATCGAGGCGATCGAGCGCATCCAGAGCGCGGCGGGCAATCTCGACGAACGGCTGATCGAACTGGCCGCGCAGGAAAGCAATCTCGCCGAGCTTCATGTGCAGCTGCGCGAGTTCACTTCGCTGATCGCGCAGCACGGAAAGCTGCAGGCCGCGGCGACTGTCGGCGAGCTGCGTGCGGCCTGAAGCTTCCGCCTCCACGGCGGTTGCTGGCTTGCAATTGCCCCCGGATTTCGCAGCGCAGATCGTGAGCTGGCAGCGCAGCCACGGGCGCAGCCAGCTGCCTTGGCAGAACACCCGCGACCCGTACCGCGTGTGGCTGTCGGAGGTGATGCTCCAGCAGACGCAGGTGACGACGGTGCTCGGCTACTTCGCGCGTTTTCTCGAACGCTTTCCCGACGTGAAGGCGCTGGCCGCCGGCACCGAGGACGAGGTCTTCGGGCTCTGGAGCGGGCTGGGCTACTACAGCCGCGCGCGCAACATGCATCGCTGCGCGCAGGAAGTCGTCGCGCGCTTCGGCGGCGAGTTTCCGCGCACGGCCGCCGAACTCGTCACCTTGCCCGGCATCGGCCGATCGACCTCGGCCGCCATTGCCGCCTTCTGCTTCGGCGAGCGCGTGGCGATCCTCGACGGCAACGTGAAGCGCGTGCTGACGCGCGTGCTTGGCTTTGCGGGCGACATGTCTTCGGCGGCGCAGGAGCGTGCGCTGTGGGACCTGGCAACGCAATTGCTGCCGCCAGCAGAGCAGAAAGAAGCCATCGCGAGCTACACGCAAGGCGTGATGGACCTGGGCGCCACGGTGTGCCTGCCGCGCAAGCCGAGCTGCATGATCTGCCCGGTCAACAAGACCTGCGCGGCCCTGCGGGAAGGCGCGCCGGAGCGCTACCCCGTCAAGACCCGCAAGCTCAAGCGCAGTGCACAGTCGCTCTGGGTGCTGCTGGCGCGCGATGCGCAAGGCCGCGTGTGGCTGGAGAAGCGGCCGTCCAAGGGCATCTGGGCCGGGCTCTATTGCCTGCCCGTGTTCGACAGCCGCGAAGATCTTCTGGCTGCACTGCCGACGGCCGCGCGACGCGGCGTGCAGGACCTGCCGGCCTTCGTGCATGTGCTGACCCACAAGGACCTGCATCTGCATCCGGTGCAGCTTCAGGGCGGCCAGCCGCAAGGCGATGGCGCGCGATGGGTCGAGGCCGAGGAGTGGGGCCGCTTGGGCCTGCCGGCGCCGATGCGCAAGCTGCTGGAAGGTAGCGAGGCTTAATCAGCCGATCTTTAGTCGGCGGATCAGTCCAGTCAGGCCGCGTCGAGTTCGCGGTGCCGCTTGAGCGCACCCCAGCGCGCACCGAACGAGCGCGCCAGCTGCTCGACCAGGAACACCGAACGGTGCTGCCCGCCCGTGCACCCGATGGCCACCGTCACATAGCTGCGATGGTCGCGCGCCAGTGCATCGAGCCAATGCGTGAGGAACTGTTCGATGTCGTTGTACATGCGCGCTACGTCGTCGTGCTCGCGCAGCCATTCGATCACCGGCTCGTCGCGGCCCGTGAGCGGGCGCAGCGCGGGCACGTAGTGCGGGTTGGGCAGCATGCGCACGTCGAACACGTAGTCCGCATCGAGCGGCACGCCGCGCTTGAAGGCGAACGATTCGAACACCAGCGTCAGCGCGCTTTGCGGCGCGGAGATCAGCGACTTGATGTAGCTCTGCAGCTGCGCCGGCCGGATCAGGCTCGTGTCGATCACGTCCGCGCCGTCGCGCAGGTCGGCCAGCAATTCGCGTTCGAGCTCGATGGCCTGCATCAGCACGCGGTGCTGCTCGGGCACGTCGGTACGGCCTTCCTGGCGCGAGAGTGGATGGCGGCGGCGGGTTTCCGAGTAGCGGCGCAGCAGGGCGTCGGTGGTCGCGTCGAGGAACAGCGAACGCAGCGAGATCTCGCCGTCGCGCCGCAGCGCTTCGAGCTGCTGTGGAACGATTGGTAGCGAGACGCCGCTGCGCACGTCCATGGCAATGGCCACGCGCGGCGTCTGCTGTTCGTGCTGCAAGGCGATGAAGGATGTCAGCAGTTCGGGCGGCAGGTTGTCGACGCAGTAGTAGCCAGCGTCTTCCAGCGCATGCAGGGCCACCGACTTGCCGGAGCCCGACATGCCCGTGATGAGCACGAGGTCGAGGTTCATGGCGCGGTCACCGAGGTCTTGTGGCCGAGCATTTCGCGTGCGTGCGCGAGCGAGGTTTGCGAGACCTTCTCACCGCCCAGCATGCGGGCGATTTCCTTGGCGCGGTTGTCATCGTCGAGGCGCGACACGCCGCTCTCGGTGCGCGGGCCGTCCTTGCCGGCTGCTGCCGTCTGGCGCTTGGCCACAACGAGGTGATGGTCGGCACAGGCGGCCACCTGGGGCAGGTGGGTCACGGCGAGAACCTGGCGGTCGCGGCCGAGCTGCTTCATGAGGCGGCCGACGGTCTCGGCGACCGCACCGCCGACGCCGGCATCGACCTCGTCGAAGATCAGCGTCTGCGCCGCGCCGAGCTGGCTGGTGGTGACGGCGATGGCCAGCGCAATGCGCGACAGTTCGCCGCCCGAGGCCACCTTGCCGATGGCGCGCGGCGTGCTGCCGGTGTGGCCGGCCACGAGAAAGGCCACGTCTTCGAGGCCGGCACGGCTGGGCTGCGCCAGCGGCTGCAGTTCGACGTCGAAGCGTCCGCCCTGCATGCCGAGACCCTGCATCGCATCGGTGACGGCTTGAGCGAGGCGCGGCGCAGCTTGCTTGCGGACCTTGCCGAGCGCCTTGGCTTCCTTCATGTAGGCCTGCTGTGCGTTCTGTTCTGCGCGCTCAAGCCCTTCGAGATCGCTTTGCGCATCCAGCGCCTGCAGTTCGGCCTGCCAGCCGGCGAGCAGCGCCGGCAGTTCGGCGGGCGGGCGCTTGTAGCGGCGCGCGAGCGACATCCACAGGCCCATGCGCTCGTCCAGCTCGGCCAGGGTTTGCGGATCGGTGTCGGCATCGCGCAGGTAGCCGTGCAGCGTGTGGGCAGCGTCGGAGGCCTGGGCCACGCATGAGGCGAGCACTTCGCCCAGCGCGCGGAACTCGGGCTCGATGTGCTCGCAGTTCTGCAGCAGCGTGAGCGCGCGCGTAAGCGCGGGGAGGGCGCCGTTGTCGTCGTCTTCCAGTGCCTGGCTGGCACCCTGGGCCGCGTCGATCAGGGCCTGCGCGTTGGAGATGCGCGAGTGGTTGGTCGACAGCTCTTCCCACTCGTCGACGCCCGGTGCGAGCTTGGCGACTTCGGAAATCTGCCATTGCAGCCGCTCGCGTTCGCGCTGCAGCGAGTCCTGCGCCGAGCGCGCGTGTTCGAGTGCGGAAAGTGCCTGCCGCCAGCTTTGCCACGCGGCGTCGAGCGCATCGGTGCGCACGCCTGCGTAGGCGTCGAGCAGGCCGCGCACTGCCTCAGGCCGCGTCAGGCTTTGCCAGGCGTGCTGGCCGTGGATGTCGAGCAGGCGGTCGCCGAGCTCGCGCAACTGCGTGGCCGTGGCTGGGCTGCCGTTGATCCAGCCGCGGCTGCGGCCCTGCAGGTCGACGGTGCGGCGCAGCAGCAGCGCGTCGCCGGCTTCGAAGCCGCCTTCGTCGAGCCAGGTGTCCAGGGCGGGGTCGGCGTCGAATTCGGCACTCACGTCGAGCCGTTCGGCCCCTTCGCGCACCGCGCCAGCGTCGGCGCGGTTGCCCAGCGCCAGTTGCAGCGCGTCGATCAGGATGGATTTGCCCGCGCCGGTTTCGCCGGTCAATACCGTGAAGCCGCCGGACAGGTCGAGTTCGAGTGATCGCACGATCACGAAGTCGCGCAGTGCGATGCGTCGCAGCGCCATTTCAGGAGCCCCCTTCGTTCCAGTGAAGTTTCTTGCGCAAGGTGTCGAAATAGCTCCAGCCGCGCGGGTGCAAAAAGCGCACGCGGAAATCGGAGCGGCGCACCACCACGCGGTCGCCGATTGCGAGCGAGGCCAGCGACTGCATGTCGAAATTGGCGCTGGCGTCACGCCCGCCCACCAGCTCGATCACGATCTCGTCGGCGTCGGGCAGCAGCACGGGGCGGTTCGACAGCGTGTGCGGTGCGATCGGTACCAGCACCCAGCCCGGCACGGCCGGATGCAGCAGCGGCCCACCGGCCGACAGTGCGTAGGCCGTCGAGCCTGTGGGCGTGGCGATGATCAGGCCGTCGGCGCGCTGGTTGGCCACGAAATGGCGGCCCACCGATACGCGCAACTCGACCATGCCGGAGGTGGCGCCGCGGTTGACGACCACGTCGTTCATGGCGAGCGCGTCGAACACCGAGGCGCCGTCGCGCACGACCTGTGCGTGCATCAGGCTGCGGTGGTCTTCCTCGTACTCGCCGGCCAGCATCGGGATCAGCGTGGCCTGGTAGTTGTCGAGCGGAATGTCGGTGATGAAGCCGAGCCGGCCGCGGTTGATGCCGATCAGCGGGATGCCATAGCTGGCGAGCTGCCGGCCGATGCCGAGCATGGTGCCGTCGCCGCCGACTACCAGGCCGAGGTCGCAGCGCTGGCCGATTTCCTCGACGCTCAGGGCTTCGTAGCGTGGATGGGCAGGGGCGCCGTCATCGTCTTCCTCGCAGGTCGAGCGCTCGACGAACACCGTGCAGCCTTGCGATTCGAGGAAGGCGCCAATGCCTTCCATGACGCCGTCGCGCGAGTCCGCCTGCGCCCGGGCGCCGGAAGCCTGGTATTTGCCGATCAGGGCGACGTGACGAAAGCGAGAGGTCATATCTCACAAATTACAACACTAAAATCTTGCAATGCTGGACGACCGTGCCAAGTTGCTGCTCAAGACGCTCGTCGAGCGCTACATCGCCGACGGGCAACCCGTCGGCTCGCGCACGCTGTCGCGTTCCTCGGGGCTCGATCTGTCGCCAGCGACCATCCGCAACGTCATGTCCGACCTCGAGGCGCTGGGGCTGATCGCCAGCCCGCACACCTCGGCCGGCCGCATTCCGACGCACCGTGGATACCGCCTCTTCGTCGACACCATGCTGACCGCGCAGCGCGAACAGATGAGCACGCCGAGCCTCGCGCCCGACCAGCCGCAGAAAGTGATCGCCAATGCGGCGCATCTGTTGTCGAACCTGTCGCAGTTCGTTGGCGTGGTGATGGCGCCGCGGCGCGCTTCGGTGTTCAAGCAGATCGAGTTCCTGAAGCTCTCTGACCGGCGCCTGCTGGTGATCATCGTCTCGCCCGATGGCGACGTGCAGAACAGGGTGATCTTTCCGGAGGCCGACTATTCGCAGTCGCAGCTGGTCGAGGCCTCGAACTACATCAATGCGCACTATGCGGGCCTGACTATCGAGCAGGTGCGCGATCGTCTCCAGTCCGAGGTCGAAAAGCTGCGTGGCGAGATCGCTGCGCTGATGCAGGCCGCGGTGCAGGTCAGTTCCGAAGTGCTGAACGAGGCGCAGGAAGACGACGTCGTGATCTCCGGTGAGCGCAACCTGCTGGCGGTGAGCGATTTCTCCAGCGACATGGGGCAGTTGCGCCGTGCCTTCGAACTCTTCGAGCAGAAGGCCCAGTTGATGCGCCTGCTCGACGTGTCGAGCAAGGCCGAAGGGGTGCGCATCTTCATTGGCGGCGAAAGCCAGGTGGTGCCCTTCGAAGAACTCTCCATCGTCAGCGCCAACTACGAGGTCGATGGACAGGTCGTGGGTACGCTGGGCGTGATCGGGCCGACGCGCATGCCCTACGAGCGCATGATCCAGATCGTCGACATCACGTCGCGCCTGGTGAGCAATGCGCTGAGCCATCGCAAGTAGGCGCCGCAGCGCGAATAGAATCGTGCCGCGTGGGCCGTTAGCTCAGTTGGTTAGAGCAGCGGACTCATAATCCGTTGGTCGATGGTTCAAGCCCATCACGGCCTACCACTGCTTCTTGTTTTTGCCCGTTTTCGGAACGAGCCTCAGAACAGGCTATAATCGAAGGCTCAGCGGCTGTAGCTCAGTTGGATAGAGTACTTGGCTACGAACCAAGGGGTCGTGGGTTCAATTCCTGCCAGCCGCACCATCTCCAGAAATGCCCGGAAGATTCATCTTCCGGGCATTTTTCTTTTGTGCCTTCGCGTGGATTCGGCCGGGCAAATGCAAAAAGGGTCGAAGAAAGCGGGCTATAATTGCAAGCTGTGCGGCTGTAGCTCAGTTGGATAGAGTACTTGGCTACGAACCAAGGGGTCGTGGGTTCAATTCCTGCCAGCCGCACCATTACAAGAAAAGCTCGCAACGAAAGTTGCGGGCTTTTTTCATTTGGAGGATTCTGCTTTGAGCAAGGCATTCACCAAGGAAACAGACTCTGACGGGGATGACGACGGCGCCGATGGCGCTTTGCCTCCGTTGCCCGCAGGCAGCAAGAACTACATCACCCCCGAAGGCTACGCGCGCCTGCGCGACGAACTGTTGCAGCTGATGGACGAGGAGCGGCCGAAGATCGTCGAAACCGTGCATTGGGCGGCCAAGAACGGTGACCGCTCCGAGAACGGCGACTACCTCTACGGCAAGAAGCGCCTGCGCGAGATCGATCGCCGCATCCGTTTTCTCACCAAGCGCCTCGAAATCGCGGAGGTCACCGATCCTTCGGTGCACCACGGTCGCGATCAGATCTTCTTCGGCGCCACCGTTCGCTATGCCGACGAGATGGGTGACGAGCGCAGCGTCACGATCCTAGGCATCGACGAAGCGGAGAGCGCGAAGTCGCAGGTCAGCTGGATTTCGCCGATTGCGCGGGCGCTGCTCAAGTCGCGCGAAGGCGACGTGGTGAAGCTCGTCACGCCGGGCGGGGCGCACGAGGTCGAGATTCTGTCCGTGAGCTATCCGGCGCCGCGCCCAGCCGCGGCGTAACGGCGCCTCAGGGGGCGGGAACCGTCCTCGACGCGGTCAGCACCGACGCGGTACGTCGGGCCGCGCGCAACACGGCATCCAGATGCGTGCGGTCGCGCACGGCGATCACGAAGCGCAGGTCGGTCGAATCCTGCGGGGTTTCGTCGGCCATTTCCACATGGGTGATGTCTGCTTCCGCATCGGCCAGCGTGGCTGCGACCCGCGCCAGCACGCCCTTGTCGTTGCGCACGGTGATGACCACGCCGGTCTCGAAGGCGCGCGTGGGTTCGTCCGCCCACTCGACGGCGAAGAAGCGTTCGCTGTCTTTATGGCGCAGCCGCTGGCCAACGCCGCAGTCTTCCGTGTGTACCACCAGACCTTCGCCATGGCCGAGGTAGCCGACGATCTGGTCGCCCGGAATCGGCCGGCAGCACAGCGCAAAGCGCACCGACGAGTTTTCGCTTCCATCCAGCGTGACCGCCCCCTGCGACACGGTTTCGTGCGAGATGAAGCGCTCGCGGCTCAGCAGCAGCGCATCGGGCCTTTCGCCCAGTTCGGAGAGCATTGCCACCAGCCGCTTCGCGACAATGCTGGCAATGCGCTTGCCCAGGCCAATGTCGGTCAGCAGTTCGGAGCGGGTGCGGTTGCCGGTGAAGCGCAGCAGCTTCTCCCACAGCGCCTGGTGTTCCTCGTCTTCCTCGGGCAGCTTGCTCAGGCCTTCGGCGCGCAGTGCCTGCGCGAGCAGCTTTTCGCCAAGGCCTTCCGACTCGGCGTGCGCCAGGGTCTTCAGATAGTGGCGGATCTTGGAGCGCGCCCGGCCGGTTCGCACGAAGCCCAGCCAGGCCGGATTGGGCGTCGACACCGGCGCGGTGATCACTTCGACCACGTCGCCGTTCTTGAGCTCGGTGCGCAGCGGCACCTGGTCGCCGTTGATGCGCGCGGCCGAGGTGTGGTCGCCGATGTTGCTGTGGATGGCGTAGGCAAAGTCGACCACCGTGGCGCCGCGGGGCAGGGCCATGATCTGGCTCTTGGGCGTGAACACATAGACCGCATCCGGAAACAGGTCGACCTTGACGTGGTCCCAGAACTCGGCGGCGTCGCGTGTTTCGTCCTGAATGTCGAGCAGCGACTGCAGCCACTTGGTGCCCAGCCGGTCGTTGCTGGCCGCGTTCGGTTCGGCCGCCTTGTACAGCCAGTGTGCAGCCACGCCCGATTCGGCCACCACATGCATTGCCTCGGTCCTCAACTGGAACTCGACGCTCACGCCGGCAGGGCCGACGAGCGTGGTGTGCAGCGACTGGTAGCCGTTGAGCTTGGCGATCGCGATGTGGTCCTTGAACTTGCCCGGCAGGGGCTTGTACATCTGGTGCAGGATGCCCAGGCCGGTGTAGCAGGCGATCACGTTCGGCACGATCAGGCGGAAGCCGTAGATGTCGGTCACCTGGGCGAAGCTCAGGTGCTTTTCTTCCATCTTGCGATAGATCGAATAGAGCGTTTTCTCGCGCCCCGCGATGCGCAGCGTCATGTTTGCTGCGGCAAAGGCGGTTTCGACCTCGCGCTGCACCTTCTGGATCAGGTCGCGGCGTCGGCCCCGCGCCTTGGCCACGGCCTTCGACAGCGTGGCATAGCGCCACGGTTTCAGATGCCGGAACGACAGCTCCTGCAGCTCGCGGTAGGTCTGGTTCAGCCCGAGGCGATGCGCGATGGGCGCGTAGATCTCCAGCGTTTCGCGCGAGATGCGACCCCACTTCTCGCGCGGCGCATCGGCCAGCGTGCGCATGTTGTGCGTGCGGTCCGCCAGCTTGACCAGGATCACGCGCACGTCGCGCGCCATGGCCAGCAGCATCTTGCGGAACGACTCGGCCTGGTTTTCTTCGCGGGTGTTGAACTGCAGCTTGTCGAGCTTGGTCAGCCCGTCGACCAGTTCGGCCACCGGGGCGCCAAAGCGCTCGATGAGTTCGGGCTTGGTGACGCCGCAGTCTTCGATGGCGTCGTGGAGCAGGGCCGCCATCAGCGCCTGCGCATCGAGCTTCCACTCGGCGCATTGCGCCGCCACGGCGATGGGGTGGGTAATGTACGGCTCGCCGCTGTTGCGCAGCTGTCCGAGGTGGGCCTCGTCGGCGAAGCGGTAGGCGCGGCGGACCAGCTCGGTGTCTTCGGGGCTCAGGTAGTCGAGGCGCGCGGTCAGTGCGGCAAAGCTTGCGGCGGCCGCGTTCAGCGCAGCCGGACTCGGCTTCGGCGTGCCCTTGGGGGCATGGGACTGAGATTTGGCTACCGCGCTCATGGCTACCACTTTAGCGTGACCGCTGTATGGACGCGTTCAGGCATAAAAAAAGCACCGCTTTGCGGTGCCTTTTCGTTGCAGGGCTGCGTCAGATCAGCCCGGCACCTTCTTGAGCATTTCGAGGCCGATCTTGCCTTCGGCGATTTCGCGCAGGGCGGTCACGGCGGGCTTGTTCTTGCTCTCGATCTTGGGGGCATGGCCCTGGCTCAGCATGCGCGCACGGTACGTGGCGGCCAGGACGAGCTGGAAACGGTTCGGAATATTGACGAGACAGTCTTCGACGGTGATGCGGGCCATGATGAGAATCTTTCTGTCTGTGAGCGGATGAACTCGGATATCAGGGGATGTTCAGTGCGGCGAATGTGTCGGCACGTGCACGGCGCTGTGCGGAATACCGGAGCCGCTGAGCGTGGACGATCGCCTTGAGATCGAAAAGCGCGCGCTCAAATAACTCGTTGATTATAACGAAGTCGAATTCCCCCGCCCTGGCCATCTCTTCGGCGGCGTTCTTCAGGCGCAATTCGATGACCGAGGCGCTGTCTTCGCCGCGCCGTTCGAGGCGGGAGCGCAATTCTTCCCAGCTGGGCGGCAGGATGAAGATCATGACCGCGTTGGCGAAGGTCTTGCGGATCTGCAGTGCACCCTGGAAGTCGATTTCGAGGATGACGTCGGCCCCCTGGGCGATCCGCTCCTCGATGGCCCTCTTGGAGGTGCCGTACCGGTGGCCGTGCACATGGGCCCATTCCACGAAGCCGTCCGCCGCGATCAGGGCGTCGAACTCCGTCGGCGAGGCAAAAAAGTACTCGCGGCCGTGCTTTTCCTGCCCGCGCGGCGACCGGGTCGTGTGCGAGACCGAGGGCTGCACGGCCGAATCGAGCTCCATGAGCGCCTTGACAAGGCTCGATTTGCCGGCCCCGCTGGGCGCGGCCACCACGAAGATATTGCCGGGGTAATCCATTCTTTCGCTCGTCGTCATTCGATGTTCTGCACCTGCTCGCGCATCTGCTCGATCAGGACCTTCATGTCCACGCCGATGCGCGTGAGCTCCAGCGCCGCCGACTTCGAGCCCAGCGTGTTGGCCTCGCGGTGCAGCTCCTGGATCAGGAAGTCGAGGCGCTTGCCGATTTCTCCGCCCTTTTTTAGCAGCCGCTCGATCTCGTCGAGGTGCGAGTTCAGCCGGGTGAGCTCTTCGGCCACGTCGATGCGGATCGCAAAGGCGGTGGCTTCGGTCAGCGCGCGGTCCTGGGCGGCTTCGGGCAGCGTGCCGCCCGTGCCGGCGGTCAGGCCCATGGCCTCCTGCCAGCGCTCCAGGAAGCGGGTGCGCTGCTGTTCGACCAGTTGCGGCACCAGCGGGCCCGCCTGCAGCACCAGGGTGCGCAACTGGCCCAGATGGGCTTCGAGCATCTTGGCCAGCCGCGCGCCTTCGCGCTGGCGGGCCGACATCAGGCCTTCGAGCGCCTTGCCGGCGACATCGAGCAGGTCGGGGCCCCAGTCGCCGCGGGCGGCGCTGTCGCCGCCGGCCAGGCGCAGCACGTCGGCTACGCTCAGGTCGCGGGCGCTGGGCAACCAGGCCTTGATGCTGTCCTGCACCCCGTTGAGCCGCTGGAGCAGCTTGACGGAGGGCTCGACCACACCGGCCTGGGCCGTGTTCTCGATGGCGGCCCGTACTTCGACCTTGCCGCGCTTGAGCTTGCCCGTGAGCAGCTCGCGCAGCGCGGTTTCATGCTGGCGCAGTTCCTCCGGCAATTTGAAGGTGAGATCGAGGAAGCGGCTGTTGACCGAGCGGATTTCTACCCCGAGCCGACCCGCGGCGGCAGGCCGTGCCTCGGCTTCGGAGTGGCTGCCTGCGGACCCGTTCTGGCCGCTGGCGTAGCCGGTCATGCTGTAAACTGGCATTGCGCCTCACTGTGGTTTTGCTTGCATGCACCGAGGCGTCGGCACGGCGTTCGCTTGCCGCACCATCGCCTTCGGGCGAAACTCCCGGATTATGTCAAAGGTCAAGCCTACGCCCCTGTTGCCCGATACGGTCATTGGTGGTTACCGCGTTGTACGCCGGCTTTCCGCAGGTGGGTTCGGTGTCGTCTATCTCGCCATCGACCCCAGCGGACAGCAGGTGGCCATCAAGGAATATCTGCCGTCTTCGCTTGCCACGCGGGGGCCGGGCGAGCTCGCGCCGCAGGTGCCGCCGGAGAAGCTGTCACTCTACCGGCTGGGGCTCAAGAGCTTCTTCGAAGAGGGCCGCTCGCTCGCGCAGATCTCGCACGCCTCGGTGGTCAGCGTGCTCAATTTCTTCCGCGAGAACGAAACCGTCTACATGGTCATGAACTACCTGGAGGGCGCGACCCTGCAGGATTTCGTGGTCACGGCGCGCGACCTGAAGAAGCAGAAGGTGTTTCGCGAGTCGACCATCCGTTCGCTGTTCGACGAGATCCTGCGCGGCCTGCGCATCGTCCACCAGTACAAGATGCTGCACCTGGACATCAAGCCGGCCAACATCTTCGTCACCGACGACGACCGCGCCGTGCTGATCGACTTCGGCGCCGCGCGCGAAGTGCTCAGCAAGGAAGGCATCTTCATCCGCCCGATGTACACCCCCGGCTTCGCCGCCCCCGAGATGTACCGGCGCGATTCGTCGATGGGCCCGTGGACCGACATCTACGCCATCGGCGCCTGCATCTACGCCTGCATGCAGGGCTATCCGCCCAATGACGCGCCCAGGCGCATCGAGAAAGACCGGCTCAGCCTGTCGCTGTCGCGCCTGCGGGGCGTGTACTCCGACAACCTGATCGAGGTGGTCGAGTGGTGCATGTCGCTCGACCCGCTGTCGCGCCCGCAATCGGTCTTCGCGCTGCAGAAGGAGCTCAGCCGCGAAGGCGAGCGCCGCTACACCAAGCTCACGGTGGGCGAGAAAGTGCGCCTGTCGATCGACAACATCCGCTCCTTCGACAAGAAGAGTCTGCCCAAGGCTGCTGCGCCCACCACGCGCCCTGCATGACATCATGAAATTCTCCGTCTTCCAGGTCAGCCGCAAGGGCGGACGTCTCAAGAACGAAGACCGCATGGGCTATTGCTACACGCGGGAATCGAGCCTGTTCGTGCTGGCCGACGGCATGGGCGGCCACCCGGAAGGCGAGGTTGCGGCGCAGCTGGCGCTGCAGACCATTGCCGCGCTCTATCAGCGCGAGGCGCGCCCGGTCGTGAAGGACGCGAAGGCCTTCCTGGCCGAGTCGGCCATGGCCGCGCATCAGCAGATCATGCGTTACGCGAGCCACAAGGCCATGCTCGATACTCCGCGCACCACCGTCGTCGCGGCCGTGCTCCAGGGCACGACCGCCACCTGGATGCACTGCGGCGATTCGCGCCTGTACGTCGTGCGCGACGGCCGCCTGCTGGTGCGCACGCGCGACCACTCGCACGCCGAACGCCCCAAGCCGCACGGCTCCGACATGCCCGTCAACCGCAATCTGCTGCTGACCTGCCTCGGCTCGCCGACCACGCCGCTGTTCGACGTCTCGGCGCCGCTGCAGCTGCAGCGCGGCGACCGCATCATGTTGTGCTCCGACGGCGTCTGGGGCGTGCTCGATGACGAATTGATCGTGCACACCCTCTCGTCCGACAAGCCCGTGTCCGACGCCGCGCCCGATCTCGCCGAGATGGCCTTGCGCAAGGGCGGCGCCCACAGCGACAACGTCACGCTGATCGCGCTCGAATGGGAAATGCCCGACAGCACGGGCGACGATCGCAGCGGCGTATCCACCGAAACCATCGAAGACGGCGTGTTCGCCTCGACCATCCAGGCAGGCATGCCGTCGGACAACGAAATCGACGACCTCGACGAAGACGCCATCGAGCGCTCCATCGCCGAAATCAACGAAGCCATTCGCCGTTCCGCCGCACGCAAGACCTGAGCGCGCGCGGCTTTTCTTTTTCTTTCCGGTTCTCAAACAAATGACTGCTTTCACACGGAGCGGCGGCCGCGCCGCCGACCAGCTGCGCCCCGTACGCATCACCCGCGGCTTCACCATCCACGCCGAAGGCTCGGTGCTGATCGAGTTCGGCCAGACCCGTGTGCTGTGCACCGCCTCGGTCGAAGAAAAGGTGCCGCCGCACAAGAAGGGCAGCGGCGAAGGCTGGGTCACCGCCGAATACGGCATGCTGCCGCGCGCCACGCACACCCGCAGCAGCCGCGAGGCAGCCAAGGGCAAGCAGACCGGCCGCACGCAGGAAATCCAGCGCCTCATCGGCCGCTCGATGCGCGCTGTATTCGACCTCGCCGTGCTCGGCGAACGCACCATCCACCTTGACTGCGACGTGCTGCAGGCAGACGGCGGCACGCGCACCGCGGCCATCACCGGCGCCTTTGTCGCCGCGCAGGACGCCGTCAACAAGCTGCTGGCCGCCGGCACCCTCAAGGCCTCGCCCATCAAGGGCCACGTGGCCGCCATCTCGGTTGGCATCGTCGAAGGCACACCGCTGCTCGACCTCGAGTACACCGAAGACTCGGCCTGCGACACCGACATGAATGTCGTCATGACCGGCGCCGGCCATTTCGTCGAAGTGCAGGGCACGGCCGAAGGCGTGGCCTTCACGCGCGACGAAATGAACATCCTGCTCGGCCTGGCCGAGAAGGGCATCGGCGAGCTCGTGACCCTGCAGCAGCAGGCGCTGCTGCCATCGAACTGACCAACAGCTACTGGCGCTCGTCAATCGGGCGTCACAGCCACTTTTGACTTTTTATGAAACTGGTTCTGGCTTCCAACAACGCAGGCAAGCTCGCTGAACTCCAGCAACTGTTTGCCGAACTGGCCGTCACCCTGGTGCCTCAGTCGGCGCTGGGCGTGAGCGAGGCTGAAGAACCCTTCCGCACCTTCGTCGAGAACGCGCTGACCAAGGCGCGCCATGCCAGCGCCGCCACCGGCCTGCCGGCCATGGCCGACGACGCGGGCCTGTGTGTCGATGCCTTCGGCGGCCTGCCGGGCGTCGACACCGCCTTCTACGCCACGCAGTTCGGCTACACCAAGGGCGACGCCAACAACGTGAAGGCGCTGCTCGAACAGCTCGACGGCGTGGCCAACCGCCGCGCCGCGCTCGTGAGCACGCTGGTCGCGCTGCGCAGCCATGACGACCCCGAGCCGCTCATCGCCGTCGGCCGCGTGGTCGGCGAGATCGCGCCCGCGCCCGTTGGCGACAACGGCTTCGGCTTCGACCCCGTCATGTTCCTGCCGGCCTTCGGCAAGACCTTTGCCCAGCTGCCGCCAGAAGTGAAGAACGCCAACAGCCACCGCGGTCGCGCGGCGCAGGCCATGCTGGCGTTGATGCGCGAGCGCTGGCTGTAATGGCCACCACCTTCCCGATCCTGCCGGCGCAGCCCACGGGCGCGCCGCAGGCCAACGACGTGCTGCACTGGATGCGGCCCGGTCCGCTGCAGCTCAGCGCGCTGCCGCCGTTGTCGCTCTACATCCACCTGCCGTGGTGCCTGCGCAAGTGCCCGTACTGCGACTTCAACTCGCACGAATGGCGCGCCACGAGCGAGGCCGAGATCGACGGCATTCCCGAAGCGGCGTACATCGACGCGCTGGTAGCCGATCTCGACGCCGCACTGCCGCTCATCTGGGGCCGCACGGTCCACACCATCTTCATCGGCGGCGGCACGCCCAGCCTGTTTTCGCCGCAAGCCATCGACCGCTTGCTGGGCGACGTGCGCGCACGCCTCAAGCTCGCGCCCGACTGCGAGATCACGCTGGAAGCCAACCCCGGCACCTTCGAGCGCAACCGCTTCCGCGCGTACCGCTCGGCCGGCGTCACGCGCCTTTCGGTGGGCGTGCAGAGCTTCAACGACGAGCACCTGAAGGCGCTGGGCCGCGTGCATGACCGCGCGCAGGCCATCGCTGCCCTGGAAGAGGCCGCGAGCACCTTCGACACCTTCAACCTCGACCTGATGTACGCGCTGCCAGGCCAGACTTTGGAAGGCCTCGACGCCGACCTCTCGCAGGCACTGGCCCTCGCGCCGCCGCACATCTCGGTGTACCACCTGACCATCGAGCCCAACACCTGGTTCGCCAAGTTCCCACCCACGCTGCCCGAGGACGACATCGCCTACGCCATGCTCGACCGCATCACCGAGCGCACCAGCGCCAACGGCATGTCGCGCTACGAGGTGTCGGCCTATGCGCGTGAGGGGCACCAATGCGCGCACAACCTCAACTACTGGCAGTTCGGCGACTATCTCGGTATTGGGGCCGGCGCGCACAGCAAGTTGAGCTTTGCGCACCGTATCGTGCGGCAGGTGCGCTTTCGCGAGCCGCGCCTGTACATGGAGAACGCGCGCGCGGGCGCCGCGGTGTCGCAGAGCGACGAAGTGGCACTGGCCGATCTGCCGTTCGAGTTCATGCTCAATGCACTGAGGCTGAAGACCGGCTTCACGCTGCCGCAATTCAGCGAACGCACGGGGCTGGCGATGACGTCGATCCAACGCGGTCTGGAAGAAGCGGAGCGCAAGGGGCTCGTGGCACGCGACCTGTTCCGCGTGTGGCCGACCGAGCGCGGGCTGGATTTTCTGAGCGATCTGCAGGCGATGTTCCTGCCCGACGAAGAGTAGGGCGGCGCCGTCGGCATAAAATCGGCAGTTCCGGAGAGTTGGGTGAGTGGTTTAAACCAGCAGTCTTGAAAACTGCCGACGTGAAAGCGTCCGTGAGTTCGAATCTCACACTCTCCGCCAGCAACCCGGTATTCACGCGGGCTTGCGAGCAGGGCGGATACTTTGCCCCTTTTTTGCCCCCTTTTATTGTTGTGCTGAGCTGGTTCGTTTTGGACTGCTTTGCACAAGCGTGGTTGACTTCCAGCGGGGCAGATGACACGGGACTGCCTGGCCCCCGCCTGCGCAAACGGCAATTGGACAGGTCCGGGCGAAAATCGGCCACGCCAAGTCCACTCTCTTGCCCTATCCGATTCGCCAAGCTCTCGTGACGTCCACCGAACTCAAGGGCTTCATCCTCACTCGCCACTGGCGGGATGCTCCCGCCGGCACGGAGATCGAGTACTGGCTGGCAACAGATGCGGGGCCGGTGAAAGTGGTCCTGACCTCCCAGACCTCCGTCGCATTCGTCGCAACCCGGCACAGGGCGGCGGTAGAAGCGCACCTCATGGCCATGCCAGGCCTGCAGATGCGTGAGCTCGAGCTGAAGACTTTTCATCAGGAACCCGTCACTGGTGTCTATGCGAAGCACTTCCGCCAGCTCGGCCGGTTGATGCGTGCTCTCCAGGCACAGGGCGTTCCCTTGCTCGAAGCCGATGTGCGCCCGCACGATCGCTACCTGATGGAACGGTTCATCACCGCTGGCGTGCTGGTGGAAGGAGGGCGGGCAGACCGCTCCACCATCGTCGACTGCAAGCTCAAGCCAGCGCCCGAGTTCCGGCCGGTGCTGAAGGTGGTGTCGCTGGACATCGAGACCAGCCAGCACGAAGCGCTCTATTCGATTGCGCTGGACGGTACGCAAGACCGTGTCGTGTTCATGCTGGGCGAGCCGCCACCCGAGCCGAGCGAGCAGTCATCAGGGTCGGGTGGGCCCATGGACTTTTCGCTCATCTATTGCCCGACCCGCAAGGCCATGATCGAGAAGCTCAACGACTGGTTCGAGCGAAACGACCCGGACGTCATCATCGGCTGGAACGTCATCCAGTTCGACCTGCGAGTGCTTCAGAAGACAGCCAACGAGTGTGGGACGCAGCTCCTTCTGGGGCGGGAGCGGCGGCCCATCGAATGGCGCACCCATCCGGGCAAGCAGGGCTACCTGTTCGCGCCCATGCCCGGCCGGGTGATCATCGACGGCATCGACGCCCTCAAGGCCGCCGTGTGGAGCTTTCCCTCCTTCAGCCTGGAGACCGTCTCGCAAACGTTGCTGGGCGAGGGCAAGGCCATCGGCGACGAGTACGACAAGATGGCGGAGATCGAGCGGCGGTACCAGGAAGACAAGCCCGCGCTCGCGCTCTACAACATCCGGGACTGCGAGCTGGTCCTGCGCATCTTCGACAAGGCGAAGCTGCTGCAGTTCGTGATGGAGCGGGCC
Source organism: Variovorax sp. OV084 (assembly GCF_900111625.1). Taxonomy (NCBI): domain Bacteria; kingdom Pseudomonadati; phylum Pseudomonadota; class Betaproteobacteria; order Burkholderiales; family Comamonadaceae; genus Variovorax; species Variovorax sp. OV084. Next base: position 27,350 of record NZ_FOII01000025.1, read on the forward strand.
CAGACCACAGGCCTGCAGGCCGACCACTTCGGTGGCTCCATCGCCGCGTTCAGCCACCACTACCTGCCGCGGATGCATCGCCAGGGCTACGTGGCGCCGAACGTGGGCGAGATTGCGAGCAAGGCCTACCCCGGCGGCTACGTGATGGACTCGAAGCCGGGGTTCTACGACTCCGTCGTGGTGCTGGACTACAAGAGCCTCTACCCCTCGATCATCCGAACCTTTCTTGTCGATCCGGTCGGCTTCATCGAGGGCTCGAACGCTGGCGACGCGACCATGCTCGTCAAGGGCCCGCAGGGAACTGTCTTCTCGCGCGAAAAGCACTGCCTGCCGGAAATCGTGACCACGCTCTGGCGCGCCCGGGACGAGGCCAAGCGGACGAAGAACGAGCCGCTGTCCCAGGCCCTGAAGCTGCTCATGAACTCCTTCGCCGGCGTGCTGGGTGCAGCCGACTGCCGTTTCTTCAATCCCAAGCTGGTGTCCGCCATCACCCTTCGTGGCCACGAGATGATGAAGCTCACGCGCGAATTCGTGGAAGACCGGGACTACGAAGTCATCTACGGCGACACCGACTCCATCTTCATCTGGCTCAGGCGTACCCACACCAACGAGAACGCGCACGCCGTCGCGACCACCTTGGTGAGAGACATCAATGCGTGGTGGACGAACTCCCTTCGCGAGGAGCACGGCCTGCAGAACTTCCTCGAGATCGAGTTCGACACCCACTACAAGAAGTTCTTCATGCCGACCATTCGCGGCTCGGACGTGGGCAGCAAGAAGCGGTATGCGGGCCTGAGCGTCGACGCCAACGGCAAGGAAGAGATGGTCTACCGCGGTCTCGAGATGGCCCGCAGCGACTGGACCCCGTTGGCGCGCCAGTTCCAGGAGGGCCTGCTTTCGCGCATCTTCCACGACGAGCCCTACAAGGAGTTCGTGACCGACTATGCAGAGGCGCTGCTGGCGGGCAAGATGGACGACCTGCTCATCTACAGGAAGCGCCTGCGCCACCGCCTCGATGCCTACCTGGTCAACGTACCGCCGCAGGTACGTGCGGCAAGGATTGCCGACGATCACAACAGTCGGGTCAACCGACCCAGGCAGTATCAGAACGGCGGCTGGATCCGGTATGTCATGACTCGCAGCGGCCCTGAACCCATGGAGATTCGTCAGTCCCGAATCGACTACGAGCACTACCTGACCAGGCAGCTTCAGCCGATTGCCGATGCCATTCTTCAGCCCATTGGAGAAAGCTTCATGGCTTTGACGACGTCACAACGCGGGCTCTTCTAGCGAGATCGAATGGAAGTGCTCAAGACCTCCTCAGCTTTTGAGGCGGCCGGTTGCCACTTCGACTGCGCGCTCCAGGAGGCAGCGAGTGCAGCCTCAGCCCCAGCGCGACCCAAGCGTAAGATTCCAGACTCCCCCTACAGACTCAAGAGAGGTCTCGTGCCTTCAATCGTCTCGGTCAATCAGCTTTCCAAGACTTACGCGTCGGGATTCCAGGCACTCAAGCGTGTCGATCTGGACATCCACCAAGGAGAGATATTCGCGCTGCTCGGCCCCAACGGGGCGGGCAAGACAACGCTGATCAACATCATCTGCGGCATCGTCAACCCGAGCGAAGGCACGGTGCTGGCCGATGGGCACGACATCGTCACCGACTTCCGGGCCGCACGCACGAAGATCGGGCTGGTGCCCCAGGAGCTGGCCACCGACGCCTTCGAAACCGTATGGGGCACGGTGAGCTTCAGCCGCGGCCTGTTCGGCTACTCGCCCAATCCGGCCCATATCGAGAAGGTGCTTCGCGATCTTTCCCTCTGGGACAAGAAGGACTCCAAGATCATGGCGCTTTCGGGCGGCATGAAGCGTCGCGTGATGATCGCCAAGGCCCTGTCGCATGAACCCCGGATTCTTTTTCTCGACGAGCCCACCGCCGGCGTCGACGTGGAGTTGCGGCGCGGCATGTGGGAGATGGTGCGCAAGCTGCGGGAAAGCGGCGTCACCATCATCCTGACCACGCATTACATCGAAGAGGCCGAGGAGATGGCCGACCGCATCGGCGTGATTCGCAAGGGCGAGCTCATCCTGGTGGAGGACAAGGCCGCGCTGATGAAAAAACTCGGCAAGAAGCAATTGACGCTGAGCCTTCGGAACGCGCTGGCTGCCATTCCCGAAGCACTCGTCGGCCGCTACCAGCTCGATCTGGCCGACGACGGCCACTCGCTGATCTATACCTTCGACAAGCAGGGCGACGACAACCAGATCGCCGGCCTCTTGCGCCAGCTCGGCGAACTCGGAATCGATTTCAAGGACCTGCACTCCTCCGAAAGCTCGCTGGAGGAAATCTTCGTCAGCCTGGTGAGGGGGCAAGCATGAACATGTACGCAATCCGCGCCATCTACCTGTTCGAGATGGCGCGCACGTGGCGCACGCTGATGCAGAGCGTGGCCTCGCCCGTGCTCTCCACGTCGCTCTATTTCGTCGTTTTCGGTTCGGCCATCGGCTCGCGCATGGTGGATGTCGACGGCATCGCCTACGGCGCCTACATCATCCCGGGCCTGGTGATGCTCTCGCTGCTGACGCAGAGCATCGCCAATGCCTCGTTCGGCATCTACTTTCCCAAGTTCTCGGGCACGATCTACGAGGTGCTGTCCGCTCCCGTCTCGTATGTCGAGGTCGTGTGCGGTTACGTCGGCGCGGCGGCGAGCAAGTCGATCATCCTCGGAGTCATCATCTTGATCACCGCCCGGTTGTTCGTGTCGTACGAGATCGCGCACCCGCTGTGGATGGTGGCGTTCCTCGTGCTCACCGCGGTGACGTTCAGCCTGTTCGGTTTCATCATCGGCGTCTGGGCTGACGGCTTCGAAAAGCTGCAGATCATTCCCTTGATGATCGTCACGCCGCTGACCTTCCTCGGTGGGAGCTTCTATTCGATCAACATGCTGCCGCCGTTCTGGCAGAAGGTCTCGCTGTTCAATCCGGTGGTCTACCTGATCAGCGGGTTCCGGTGGAGCTTCTACGGCGTCTCCGACGTGAGCCTGCCGATCAGCATGAGCGTGACGCTGGTTTTCCTGGCGCTGTGCCTGATCGCCGTGCGCTGGATCTTCAAGACCGGGTACAGGCTCAAGGTTTGATTGGGTGTGTAACTACTCGGCCGCCTCGTCTTCCTCTTCGTCGTCGGCTTCTTCAGCGCGGCGAACCGTCACGAAGTTGGTAGCGTCTTCCACGAACGCCATGAGCTTTTCGTCGGGCGCCATTCCGCGCACTTCGGTCTGGATGCCGTCGCCATTCTTGTAGTCGACCTGCACCAGCGCAAAACAGGCCAGCGGCTCTTCCATTTCTCCTTCATCGCCGCCGTCGTACACAGCGACCCACCCTTCGGCGGGCATGATCTGAAGGATCTTCACGTCTTCCATCGAGTTACTCCAAGTTCAAACAAAGATTGCGCGGCGCAGCATATCCCATGGAAAGGGCCCCGAAGGGCCCGGGATCGGCACGCAGGATCAATCGCCATGCATGCAGAGACAAGAGAAATGGCACCCCCATTTCTAGAATTGCCGCAAAAGGGGATTTCAGACGAGAAGATTTCTTCCGTCGAACGAGGGGGCGGCGAGGGGGCGGCAGGCCCAGACATCCGGTGCGTGAACCTTGGGGGAGGTTGGTAATGCAGGGCCTCATCGACGCGCACACGCATGCCGCCGATCGGTGCTGTCCACTGCCAGTGCCACTTTCCCCGGAGCTCAGGGCAAACGAGGGCGGCTTCAGTCGAGCCGGGCGCGGCGACATGGCTGCCGGGCCTTCACATCCCGAAGGCCGTCAACCTGCTCGCGCGTAGCGGCGTGAAGCCCTCAGCCCTGCTTGCGCATCGCGAAGCAAGCCCCGGCCACGAGGATGAAGGCTCCGATGATGACCTTCTGCCAGGTGCTGGGCACTCCCGCCAGGATCAGCACGTTATTGATCAGCGTGACCAGCACCACGCCGAGCAGCGTGCCGCCCACGGTGCCGCTGCCGCCGGTGATGCGGGCGCCGCCGAGGATCACGGCGGCGATCACGTCCAGTTCGTTGCCCACCAGGTCGAAAGGATTGGCCAGCCGCGTGCTCGACACATGCACGATGCCCGCCAGGCCCGACAGGAAACCCGCGTACGCGAACACGAAGACGTGAACGGTGCGCAGGTTGTAGCCCAGCCGCTCCGCGATTGCCAGGCTGCCGCCGATGGCGTACACCGCGCGGCCGATCAGCGTGCGGTTCAGCAGCCACCAGGTCAGCACCGCCGCGCCAGCCAGCACCAGCACGGTGGCCGGCAGCACCGCGTGCAGGCCCTGCGGCGTGTCGAAGCGCCAGAGCGCGAGCTTGCCGAAGGCATCCATCGGCAGCGGCACGTTCATGAAGAACACGGTGCCGACAAAGGTCAGCAGGATGCCGCGGTACAGGTACTGCGTGCCGATGGTCACGATCAGCGAGGGCGCCTTGAGCCAGTGCACCAGCAGGCCGTTGAGCACGCCGAGCACCGCGCCGCTGGCCGCACCCGCCACCAGCAGCAGCGCGATCGGCGCTTCCGGAAAGTAGTTCAGCACGAGCTTGGTGATGCTGTACATCGTGAGCGCGGCAATCGCCGCGAACGACACGTCGATGCCGCCCGCGGCCAGCACGATCAGCACGCCGAGCGCGAACAGGCCCAGCACCGTGCAGGCGCGCACGATGTCGAACAGCACCGGCAACTGGAAGAAGCTCGGGTTGATCGCGCCCACCACCAGGCTCACCAGAACGATCAGCGCCAGTGTGAAGACCGAGGGGCGCTGCGCGAGCCAGTGGCGCCAGGACGTGCGGGCCCGGGGCTCGGGCGCTGCGGGCACAGCGGTGGTGTGCGCTTGCATGGTGGAAGCCGTCATGAGAATGCGGGAGAGGGGGTGTCGGAAACCAGCGCGCGGTACAGCTCGCTTTCGGCCAGCCCTTGCGCGTCGAAGTCGTGGGCGATGCGGCCCTTGCGCATCAGCAGGATGCGGTCGCAGTTCTGCAGCAGTTCCTGCAGGTCGTCGCTGACCAGGATCACGCCCAGCCCCTGCTCGGCCAGCCGCTGCACGATGCGGTAGATGGTGTCTTTCGAGCCGACGTCCACGCCCACGGTCGGGCCGTGCAGGATCAGCACCCGCGGATCGATGGCGAGCCAGCGGCCGATGAGCACGCGCTGCTGGTTGCCGCCCGAGAGCGACTGCACCGGGCGGTCCACGTCGGGCGTAGCGATCTGCAGGTCGGCCACGGTGCGTTCGGCCAGCGCCTGGCACTGGCGCGCATCGAGCGCGCCGAAGCGCCCGCGCAGGCGGCCGAGCACGGCCGTGACGATGTTGTCGCGGATGGGCTTGTCGAGAAAGAGGCCTTCGCTGAGCCGGTCTTCGGGCACATAGCCGATGCCCTGGCGGATGCCGTCGGCCGGTGTCTTCAGCGTGATCTCCTTCGCTGCGAGCGAGATGCGGCCGCGGTCCGCGGCCTGCACGCCCGCGAGCGCCATCGCCAGCTCGTTGCGCCCCGAGTCGAGCAGCCCGGTGATGCCCAGGATCTCGCCCTTGTGCAGCGTGAAGCCCACGTCGCTGAATTGCGTGCCGCGGCCCAGCGCCTCGACCTCCAGCAGCACGTCGCCGTCGTGCGAGCGGTGACGGTAGCGGGCGCCGTCGAGCTGCTTGCCGGTCATCCAGTGCGCGAGCTCGGCCTTGGTGAAACCCTTGATCGGTCCCTGCGCGACCTTGGTGCCGTCGCGGAACACGATGGCCTGGCCGCCCATGGCCATGCACTCGTCGAGCTTGTGGCTCACGAACAGCACCGCCACGCCCTGCGCGCGCAGCGCCTCGACCACGTGCACGAGGTTGTCCACTTCCTTCTGCGTGAGCGAGGTGGTGGGCTCATCCATGATGACCATGCGCGCGCGCGTGGCCACGGCGCGCGCGATCGCCACCAGCTGGCGCGTGGCAATGGGCAGTTCGTCGACGCGGCGCGCCAGGAAGGCGGCGTCGGTCGGCAGCTTCACCGTCTCCAGCGCACGCACGGCCGTGGCCGCGACCGCCTTGCCGTCGAAACAGCGCGCCAGCTTGCCGCCGGTGCTCACCAACTGCTCGCTGAGCGCGACGTTCTCGGCCACGCTCATGTTCGGCAGCAGGGACAGATCCTGGTAGACCGTCTCGATGCCGAGCGTGAGCGCCTGAAGCGGCGACAGCGCATCGTGCGGCCTGCCGTCGATCACGATGCGGCCCTGGCTCGGCGGCTGCGCGCCCGAGATGATCTTGATCAGCGTGCTCTTGCCGCAGCCGTTCTCGCCGAGCAGGTGGTAGATCTCGCCGGCCTCGATCGTCAGGTCGATGCCGCGCAGCGCGTGCACGCCCGCGAAGCGCTTGTGCACGTCCTGCACCTCGAGAAAGACGCGGCGCCCCGCCGGCGCGGCCGGAAAGTGCGGAACGGGCGTGGAGGGCGCTGCTGCAAGAGTCATGGTTCGCAGGCTCAGAAGGCGTACTTCTTGTAGTTCTGCTTGTCGACCTCGACCCAGGCCTGGCCCGTGACGACGATGCCGACGCCCGGTCCCTTCTTGACCGAGACCTTGTTGTAGCCCGGCACGCCCATGTCGGTGCCGTCGGTGATGGTCTTGCCGTCGATCAGCATCTTGGCTGCCTTGTTCATGACGAGGCCGGCATCCTTCGGGTCCCAGAAGGCAATGCCGCCGACCGCGCCCGACTCGAGGAACTTGGCCGCCTCGCTGGGCAGGCCCGTGCCGAACACGCAGACCTTGCCCTGCAGGCCGGCTTCTTCCACGGCCCGGCCGATGCCCAGCACGTCGAGCGACGACGAGCCCTGGAAGCCCTTCAGGTCGGGGTGCTTGCGCAGCATTTCCTTGGCCTTGCCGTAGGCCTTCTCGGCGTCGTTGAGCGATTCGTTCTTGGCATCGACGAGCTGCATCTTGGGGTACTTCTTCGCGTTCGAGGCGCCGCCGTCGGCCCACTGCACCTGCGACTGGCTGCCCAGCGAACCCACCAGCGAGGTCCACTTGCCCTGCTGGCCCATGCAGGCCGCCAGGCGCTCGTTGATGCGCGCGCCGTAGGCCGTGTTGTCGAAGGCTTCGATGTCGACCATGGTGTTTTTCTGGTTGTCGGCCTCGTGCGTCACGACCTTGATGCCGCGCTCCATCGCGCGCTTGAGCACCGGCTCCAGCGTGGGCGGGTCCATCGAGACCACGGCGATGGCGTCGACCTTCTTGGCCACCAGGTCTTCGACCAGGCGCTGTTGCTGCGCGGCGTCCGACTGGGCCGGGCCGATCTGGCGCGTGGTCACGCCCGGCGTGCTCGCGCCGAATTCCTTCACCCCCACTTCCATGCGGTTGAACCAGCTGATGCCGGTGATCTTCACCACGGTGACGATGTCTTGCGGCTTGCCCTGCGCGTGCAGTGCCGAGGCGAAGGCCACGGTGGTGAGGGCGAGTGCGGTGCAGGCGATCTTTGTTTTCTTCAGCATGTTGTCTCCTAGCCCTCGGGGTTTCTTTGCGTCGCGCCAGGAGGGAGCTGGTGCGGCGGTGCGCTGGAGCGCGAAGTGGAAAGAAAGATGCGCAGGTCCTGCAGGCCGAAGCGCCCGTAGGCCAGGAAGAACAGCAGCAGCAGGCCCCAGGCGCAGTCGCGGAAGAAGTTGGAAATGCCCAGCAGGTTGAAGGTGCTCGACAGCAGCTGCAGCGCCACCGCCGAGAAGAACAGGCACACCATGCGTCCGTAGCCGCCCTGCGGCCGCACGCCCGCCATCACCGTGATGAGGATGGCGATCAGCAGGTAGGAGTTGCCGTAGTCCGACTTCACGCTCGCGGTGCGCGCGGCAATGATCACGCCGGCCACGGCTGCGAGGAATCCGCACAGCGCGTAGGTCGCGATCAGCATGCGGGCCTGCGAGATGCCGGCGTAGCGCGCTGCCTTGGCGTTGGTGCCGAGCAGGAACAGGCGGATGCCGAAGGGGCTTTGCCGCAGCAGCCAGCCGACGGCCAGCAGCATCACGAGGAAGATCACGAACGGAATCGGCACGCCCAGCACCATCTCGTTGCCGATGGCCGAGAGCGCCTCGGCATCGCCCACGCGCAGGCTGGAGCCACCCGTGAGCACCACTGCCAGGCCGGTGTAGAGCAGCTGCGTGCCCAGCGTGCAGAGGATGGGCGTGAGGCCCGCCTTCGCGATCAGCACGCCGTTGAGCAATCCGCCGGCCAGGCCCACCGCCAGCGCGATGGCGGCGAACCAGCCGGTGTAGAGCCAGGGCGACACATCGGGTGCGACCAGCTGCGGCGCGAGGGTGGCGGCCACCACGCCCGCCAGGTTGGCCAGCGCCACGCCCGACAGGTCGATGCCGCCGTTGCCCGAGATCATCGACAGCGCCACGCCCATGGCCAGCAGGCCGAGTTCGGGCAGCTGGCCACCCATGGACTGGAAGTTGTAGACGTCGAGAAAGTCCCCCTTGGACAGCACCGTCGCCACCACGAGGATGAGGACGTTGATGCCGACCAGGAAGTTGAGTTCGCGGTCTGAAAACCTGAGCTTCATGGGCAGGGTCCTGTCAGGCGACGCGGGCCAGCAGCGCATCGACCTCGGCGCGCGTGGGCATCGAGGGCGCCGTGCCGGCACGTGTCACGGAGATGGCCGCGACCGCCGCGCCGAAGCGCGCCGCCTCGCGGGCGGTGGCGCCCTCGGCCAGCGCGGCCGCAAAGCCGCCGTTGAAGGCGTCGCCCGCGCCGGTGGTTTCCTTCACCGCGCCGGCGCGGAACACCGGAATGTGCTCGGAGCCGCTGGCGCTGTGCAGCAGGGCGCCCTTGTCGCCGAGCGTGATGAGCGCGCAGCCCACGCCCTTGGCGAGGAAGAAGTCGCCCGCGCGGCGCGCGTCCTCGATGGTTTCGACGGGCATGCCGCTCAGGGCTGCGGCTTCGTGCTCGTTGGGCGTGATGTAGTCGCACAGTGCGTAGAGCGCGTCGTCGAAGGGCAGGGCGGGCGCGGGGTTGAACACGGTGAGCGTGCCGGCCTCGCGGGCAATCTCCAGCCCGCGGCGCGCGGCGGCGGCCGGCTGCTCGAGCTGGGTGACGAACACGCGTGCGCCGCGGATCGCATCGGCTGCCGCGTCGACGTCGGCGGCGTCGATCAGCATCGCGGCGCCTGGCACCACGATGATGGCGTTGTCGCCGGTGACTTCATGAACGTAGATGAACGCCGCGCCGGTCGGCTGCGCCGTCACCTGCGGCGCGCGCGGCGTGATGCCCTCGCGCGACCACAGGGCGAGCGCGTCGTTGCCGAAGGCGTCCTGCCCCAGCTTGGAGATGAACGTGACCCCGGCGCCTGCGCGTGCGGCTGCCACGGCCTGGTTCGATCCCTTGCCGCCCGGGCCCATTGCGAAGCCAGAGCCGGCGATGGTCTGGCCCACGCCCGGAAGGCTGGACGCGCGAAACGCAAGGTCGGCAACGAAGATGCCGAGCACGGCGACGCCGTGCTGCCTGGAAGTGAGGACGGTCATGGGGTCAGGCCTGCGGCGCGAGCACGCCCTTTTTGAAGATGAAGCAGCCGTAGAAGCGGCGCTCGCCGGTGGCGATCACGCAGTAGGCGCGGCGCGCGGCTTCATAGAAGGCGAAGCGTTCGATCGAGCCCAGCGGGCGCGCGCGCCCCTCGGCGGCGTCGATCTCGCGCTGCATTTCCTGCTGCACCGGCGGAATCTCGTGCGGCTGGCCCATGATTTCCATGCGGCGCGCCGGATCGTCCACCGCCTCGTCGAGCGGCAGCACCGACAGGATGGCGCGCGCCGCTTCCGTGGTGCCCACGCCGTCGATGCGAAGCAGCCGGCCCAGCGTGGTCTGGCGCGCCACCGAGTCGGCCGGAAAGTTGGCATCGCACAGCACCAGTTCGTCGCCATGGCCCATGGCGCGCAGGGCGTACAGCACGTCGGCATTGAGCAGCGGATGGATGGACTTCAGCATGCGGACTCCTGGCGATGGAACGGTTCGGTTGGCTGCGATCTTAGGGAAAGAAAACGTTTGCGCAAACGTTTGCTATTGAGGGATTTCCCTTGGTTTTCGAGGCTTTGGAAGCACTGACAGCGCTCATTCGCCATAGGGGATCCAGATGTTCTTGACCTGCGTGGCATGCCGCAGGAACAGCGGGCCTTCGGCCGCCACGCCGTCGTGCCAGTCGGTGGCCAGGCCGTGATCGACCAGCGTGCGCTTGAGGTTGCCGATCGACAGCCGCTCCGCGGTGCGCGACAGCTCCTTCGCACCGAAGACCCACAGCGCATCGACGTCGTCGTGCTCGGCCAGCGTCTGCGCAAGGCCGGCGACAGGGCCGGTCACGAGGTTGACCACGCCGGCCGGCAGGTCGGAGGTTTCGAGCACCTGGTAGAAGTCGGTCGCGATCAGCGGATGCTTCTCGCTCGGCACGATCACCGTGCGGTTGCCCATGGCGAGCAGCGGCGCGAGCAGGCTCACGAAGGACAAGAGCGGCGCTTCGTCGGGGCACACCACGCCGACCACGCCGATGGCCTCGATGGTGGCCAGTGCCACGCCGCGCAGCGGCGGCACGTGCACCGTGCCTTCGTACTTGTCGGCCCACGCACCGTAGGCGAAGAGGCGGCTCACGGCGGCGTCGACTTCGGCCTGTGCGGCGCGCGCGGCCGCGCCGGTCAGGCTTGTGAGGCGCGCGGCGAATTCGCCGGCGCGCGCCGAGAGGTTTTCGGCCAGGTAGTAGAGCGCCTGCGCGCGGCGGTGCGGCGTGGCGCTCGACCAGCCCGTGGCGGCGCGCGCGGCGGCCACGGCGTTGCGGATGTCCTTGCGGTTGCCGGTGCCCACCTCGCCGAGCCGCTGGCCGGTGGCGGAGAACACGGGGTGCGAGAGCTCGCCATCCGGGCGCACCTGCTTGCCGCCGATGAACAGCTTGGCCGTGCGGTCGATGGCCGGAAGCCCCGCGGCGACCGGTGCCTTGTCTGCCTCGTTCGCAGCTTGGGCAAATGCAGTTGCCGAACGCGGCTTGCGCTCGGCCCATGCGCGCGGCTTCAGGTATTCGTAGCAGCCCTCGCGTCCGCCTTCGCGGCCGTAGCCCGATTCGCGGTAGCCGCCGAAGCCCACGCCCGCGTCGAACAGATTGGTGGCGTTGACCCACACCACGCCGGCCTGCAGCTGCGGCGCGATACCCAGCGCAAGGCCGATGGTCTCGCTCCACACGCTGGCCGCGAGACCGTAGCGCGTGTTGTTGGCCAGTGCCACGGCCTCGTCTGGCGTGCGGAAGGTCATGGTCACCAGCACCGGGCCGAAGATCTCTTCGGTCGCAACGGTGGAGGCAGGGTGCACACCCGTCAGCAGCGTGGGCGGAAAGAAGCTGCCGCCCGCTGGCAGCGCGCCCGGCGGCTGGTAGCAGACTGCGCCTTCGCGCACGCCGGTGGCCACCAGCGAACGCACGCGTTCGAGCTGCGAAGGGTCGATCAGGCTGCCGATGTCGATCGCCTTGTCCAGCGGCAGGCCCACGCGAAGGCTCTGCATGCGGCGCTTGAGGCGTTCGATGAAGTCGGCCGCAATGCCCTCCTGCAGCAGCAGCCGCGAGCCGGCGCAGCACACCTGGCCCTGGTTGAACCAGATGGCGTCGACCACGCCTTCCACGGCGGCATCGATGTCGGCGTCGTCGAACACGATGAAGGGCGACTTGCCGCCCAGCTCCAGCGTGAGCGACTTGCCCGAGCCGGCGGTGGCTTCGCGGATCAGGCGGCCCACGTCGGTCGAGCCGGTGAAAGCGATCTTGTCGACACCTTCGTGCGCCACCAGCGCCGCGCCCGTGGCACCGTTGCCGGTCACCACGTTCAGCACGCCGGCGGGCAGGCCGGCCTGCGCCGCGAGTTCGGCGAACAGCAGGGCGCTCAGCGGCGTGAACTCCGCGGGCTTGAGCACCACCGTGTTGCCCAGCGCCAGCGCGGGCGCGATCTTCCAGGCCAGCATCAGCAGCGGGAAGTTCCAGGGAATGATCTGGCCGATCACGCCCAGCGGCACCTGGTCGGCGAACTCGCGCTCCTGCAGCTGGGCCCAGCCGGCGTGGTGATAGAAGTGGCGCGCCACCAGCGGCACGTCGAGGTCGCGGCTCTCGCGGATCGGCTTGCCGTTGTCCAGCGCCTCGACCACCGCGAGCAGGCGCGCATGGCGCTGCACCATGCGCGCCAGGGCGTACAGATGCCGTGCACGGCCGTGGCCGCCGAGCGCCAGCCAGCCGGGCTGCGCGGCGCGCGCCGCGGCGACGGCGGCGTCCACGTCCTGCGCGGACCCCTGTGCGATGCCGGCGAGCCGCTGGCCGGTGGCTGGTTCGGCCGTGTCGAAATGCGGGCCGGCCGATGCGGGGGTGAAGTGCCCGCCGATGAAGTGGCCGAAGCCTTCTGCATGGCGCGAGAGCCATTGGCGGGCGTCGGTGTCGCTCTCTGGCGCGGGGCCGTAGTCCATGGTGTCGAAATAGCGTGCGACGCTGCTGTTGCTGCTCATCGGGTCATCCGATCGGGTGGCGGTGGAAGGCCGAGTAGCGGCCCGTGACGTGGTGTTCCAGCTGGCGCTCGATGTCGGCCAGCAGGGTGGAGGCGCCGATGCGGAACAGGTCGGGCTCGAGCCAGGCGCGGCCCAGCTCTTCCTTCATGAGCACCTGGTAGTCGAGCGCGGTCTTGGCGGTGGAGACGCCGCCGGCGGGCTTGTAGCCCACGCGAAAACCCGTGCGGGCTTCGTACTCGCGGATCATGCGCAGCATCACCAGCGTGACCAGCGGCGTGGCGTTCACGCCTTCCTTGCCGGTGGAGGTCTTTATGAAATCGGCGCCGGCCATCATGCAGACCATCGAGGCCTTGGCGACGTTGCGCAGCGTCTTCAGTTCGCCCGTGGCCAGGATGGCTTTCACGTGCGCATCGCCCGCTGCCAGGCGAAAGTCGCGCATCTCGTCGTAGAGCTTTTGCCACTGCCCGGTGAGCACGTGTTCGCGCGTGATGACGATGTCGATCTCGGCCGCGCCGTCGCGCACCGATGCTTCGATCTCCTTGAGCTTGAGCTCGTGCGGAATCAGCCCCGCCGGAAAGCCCGTGGACACCGCCGCCACCGGAATGCCGATGCCCGCGAGCGCATCCACGGCCGTGGCCACGAAGCGGTGATAGACGCAGACCGCGCCGGTGTGCAGCGTGCGATCTGCAAAGCCCAGCGCAACCAGCAGGTCGGGGCGCACGGGGGTCACGGCCTTGGCGCACAGCCTGCGCACGCGCTCGGCCGTGTCGTCGCCGTTGAGAGTGGTCAGGTCGATGCAGGTGATGGCCTTGAGCAGCCAGCCGGCCTGCGCATCTTTCTTGACCGAGCGGCGACCGGGCAGCGTGGCCACGCGGCGTTCGGCGGCCGAGAGGTTGACGCGGATGTTGTCGAACCAGCCGGTGTCGAAGGGTTGCGCGGTGTTGCGCGCGATGGTGTGCGGCTTCTTGTCGGGCGCCGTCGCCGCGGCGCCGGCAACGGCAGCCGGGGGCGAAGCGGCCGCGACGGTCGAGACGGGGCGCGAGCGCACCGCGCCGCTGGCGCGAACGAGGGAAGTGGAGGTCATGGAGTGAAGGGCGCCGGGGCGCGCAGGCGCCGCGTGAGCGGCAGGCAGGCAAGGGGCATGTCTTTGTCTCCGATCGTTGTGCAGACCGCCGTGCAGGGCCGGTGGCGCATTGGTGTGAATGTTATTTCAATAACATTTATCTGCGCAAGATGTTTTTGAAATAACATTTTTGATGCCCGATACTCAGGCTTGTGGACCAGAGGAACCAGAACATGCGAAAGACCGCCGGCGCCGAGGCCCGGGCCTTGCGCCTTGCAAAGATGCAGGAGCTCGTCGAGGCCGGCGGACCGTTGCCGATCAAGCAGGCCGCCCAGCGGCTGGACGTGACGGAAATGACGATCCGCCGCGACCTGTCGGCCGCCGATTCACCGCTCACCGCCCTCGGCGGCTACGTGCTTGCGACCACGCTGCCGGGCGCCGACAGGTACTCGCTCGACGAGGCCAGCGACCAGCACGCGGCGCACAAGCGCGTGGCCTGCGAACGCGCCGCCACGTGGGTGCAGGCGCACGACAGCCTGTTCATCGACTGCGGCACCACCATGGTCCATTTCGCGGAGGCCTTGCCGCCCGACATGCCATTGAGCGTGGTGTGTTACTCCACGAACATCGCGTCGATCCTCAGCCGCCGGCCGAACACGCAGTTGATGCTGCTGGGCGGGCTGTACCACGCGTCGTCGGCCACGTTCTTTTCAGACGAGGGGCTGCAATATCTCAACCGGCTGGGCGTGAACAAGGCCTTCATCTCGGCCGGCGGACTGGACCTGGAGCGGGGCGCGAGCTGTTCCAATTTTCACGAAGTACCGGTGAAGCAGGCGGCGATCCGCAGCGCGTCGCAGAGCTTCCTGATCGTGGATGAAAGCAAGCTCAATCGCCTGAGGCCCGCTTTCTTCAGTCCGCTCGATGCGTTTGCGCGCATCGTGGTGGGCGGGGCGCCCGTGCCGGGCCTGCGCAAGCAGTTCAAGGATCTGCCGATCGAGTTTGCGCGGCCCACAACCGCTTGAGATGCCGGGCATCGCAGGCCCGCAATCCACGTGGCCGCCGCGCAGGCTTTGCAGCGCAGGACGGAGTGAGGAAAGGAGAGGCCCTGCAGACATTCGGCATCGGCGAGACAATTGCTGCGCCTTTGTCCGCCCGGCGGGTGGCGGCAACAAATCCGAACCCTTCCGCGCATGTCAATCCCGCCCGCCGCCTCGACCTCTTCCCCCACGCCTTCGTTCTCTCTTTGGCGCATCGCCGTACCGGCCTTCGCCCCTTCGCTGTTGTTCGGATTGGGTGAGGGCGCCATCCTGCCGATCGTGCCGCTGACCGCGCGCGGCCTCGGTGCTTCCGTGCCCATGGCCGCGCTGGTGATCGCGATGATCGGCATCGGCTCGCTGCTCAACAACATCCCGGCATCGATGATCACCATGCGCTGGGGCGAGCGCTGGGCCATCGTTGCGGCGGGTGTGTGGAGCGGTCTTGGCATGCTCCTGTGCGTGCTGACTTCGCATCTCGGCCTGTTCGCCACGGGGTGCTTCATGGTGGGCATGTCGCAGGCGGTCTACAACCTCGCGCGCCAGAGCTACATGACCGAGGCGGTGCCCATCGAATACCGCGCGCGGGCGCTGTCGACGCTGGGCGGCGTCATGCGCATCGGCATGTTCGCCGGGCCTTTTCTCGCTGCCGGGGCGGTGCATGTGTTCGGCCTGTCGGCGGCCTATGTGGTCGGCATCGTGGCGGTGATGGCGGCTGCGGCCATCGGCGCGCGCATCCCCGACCTCGAGGCGCCGCCGCTCCCGGCCGGGCAGGCGGCGCCGGCTTCGACGTCCGTTGTCTCGACGCTGCGGGATCACCGTCATGTGTTCCTCACGCTCGGTGTCGGCGTGGTGCTGGTCAGCGCAGTGCGCGCTTCGCGCCAGGCCGTGATCCCGCTGTGGGCCGACCACCTGATGCTTGCGCCCTCGGTGGCCTCGCTGATCTACGGCCTGGCCGGTGGTGTCGACATGCTGGTGTTCTACCCGGCCGGCAAGGTGATGGACAGGAAGGGCAGGCGCTGGGTCGCGGTGCCGTCGATGCTGATCATGGGGCTGGCAATGCTGCTGATGCCCCTGACGTCCGGCGTTCTCACGCTGTTGATCGCTGCACTGGCGATCGGCTTCGGAAACGGTATCGGCTCGGGAATGATCATGACCCTCGGCGCCGACCACTCGCCGCGTCACGGGCGCGCGCACTTCCTCGGCATATGGCGTCTGATGTCCGACATCGGCTCCTCGTGCGGCCCGGCGTTGCTGTCTCTGCTGGCGGGCGGCCTGTCCCTTGCCGCGGGAATCGCGGTGACCGGACTGATCGCCTTCGCTGCGGCGGGGACGCTGGCGTATTGGATTCCGCGCCACGGGCGCTGAATTCCACAAATTCGGCGGTGGTCAATTGCATGACCCGCCAACTCGCACCAGGCCTGAGGGTCTCTGATTCCGCGCTCGCAATCAGGTCGGGGTAGAGCCGTGCCTCAGAGGATTCATTGATTCCGTGAATCTATTGCTGCCGAAAAACGGCGCACTTGACGCAGAAATTTCCGTCCAGGACTTCCCCGGCAGAACTCCATCTCCAATTTCTAAACAGGAAATTCCGGAGGCGAAGCTCTGCGCGAACCGATCTCCACTCGCTGGATGGCAAGGCCGAAGGTCTATCCGCAAGCTGCATTCCTAATTCTTTTCTAATTAGTTGCTAATCGTCTTCTAATTCTCCGGTCAGCTTGCGGTCAGTTAATTGCGGAAGCAGCGAAATTACGGGTCGGCACGTGCTCCGTGAATTGGATATTCATCGCTCTTTTGACACATGAATGTCACCCGTTATTTCTACATTCCTCCTCGATCTGGCGCTTCTTGCTGAAAAAGACGATGCCCAGCTGTCCCTTGCCGGTCGGTAAAAACCATCCATAACTCACTGCCCCAGGATATACATGCCAATTCTCGATAAAAAGGCTTTGCTCACGTCATTGACGACGGTTGCAGCTTGCGTGCTCGCCGCTTGCGGGGGAGGAAACGACGGGGGCGGCGGCTTCTTTCCGATCACCACTCCGCCCGCCAGCACTCCCGGCACGACCTTCAGCGGCGTGGTGACCGCCAGCGGCTACGTGCCGGGCAGCACCACGGGCAACCCGACCCTGAAGCCTGGCTACTACCAGAAGGCCACGGTCTTCGTCGATGCCAACGGCAATGGTGTGCTCGACAGCGGCGAAGTCTCGACCACCACCGATGCCAGCGGCAAGTTCACGCTGACGACCACCCAGACCGGACCGCTGGTGGCCGATATCGGCACCGCCGCGATCAATACCGCGACCGGCGCTACCGTGGCCAGCCACCTGATCCTGCGCGCCTCGACTGCCCAGATCGCCGACCAGGGCGCGGGCAAGATCGTCATCAGCCCGTTGTCGAGCGAAGCGCAACGCCTGGTGGAAGCCAACGGCAGCAGCTACGCGGCCGAAAAGGCCAACCTCGTCGCACGCCTCAATGGGCCGGCCTTCAATCTGGGCACGGCCGCGTTCACCGATCCGCTGGCAGACGTCAACACCCTGGCCGGCGCGACCCAGTATGCGGCGCTGTATGAAGACAACCAGCTGACCAACCGCTACACCTACGCGACGACCAAGCTCGACCGCAAGGACCTGTTCCCCGACAACCTGGCCGTCTTGGGCGGCGATCCCCGCCTCGCAGGTCTGTCGAGCGTGACGCTCACCAACAGCGATGGCACCAAGGCCACCCCCACGGTGCCGACGCAGAAGCAGGCGCCCATTACCTTCGCGCAGGCGCAGCAGGCGGCCTTCAACGTGGAAGGCGTGCCGGCTTACGACAACATCTTCGTCATCGTCGAGGAAAACAAGTCGACCGACGTGATCGTCGGCAACCCGCGCGCGGCCAACATCAACTACATCCTGAACAACTACAACCAGCTGAAGACGTACTACTCGACCGGCAACCCGTCCGAGCCGAACTACACCGCGCTGGGCGGCGGCGACGACTTCGGCATCACCGACGACAACTGGTTCGGTTGCGGCGCCGTTCCCGGCAGCCCCTACGAAATCAAGGACGTCGCATTTGCCGGTGGTGCGGCCTCCGACGGCCAGACCATGCCCGCTCAGGGCAAGCTCCCGCCGGCGAACAGCCAGAGCCGCTCCCATTACTCCGCAGCCGACGCGACTTGCGGTGACAACCCGACCGGCGGCACCGTGCACAACATCCCGGGCAGCAACCTGTTCACGGCGATGTCCAAGGCGGGCCTGACCATCCGCACCTACAGCGAGTCGATGAACCCCGGGCAGGACGTGCGCGCCGACAGCATCCTCGATAACGCCGTGACCGCCACGTACGACTCGAGCAAGCTCAAGGGCGCCACCAGCCTCGACGGCTCCGCCCCGCCCACTCTCGTCGGTTCCCCTAACTTCGCCGCGCAGGGCGGCCTCTACAAGGTCAAGCACGGCCCGTCGATCGCCTTCCAGGGCGCCCGCAGCCTGCCCGATTTCGTGGCCAACAACCGCACCATCTTCGGCACGCAGTACCAGGAAGCGGACTGGCTCAAGTCATCGATCTTCCCGGTTCCGGGCGGCTGGATCTACGACCAGTTCGGCAAGGACCTGGACACGGGCGATGTGGGCAACATCAACTTCATCGTTCCGGACCAGTGCGACGACATGCACGGTGTCGGCTCCGACACGAGCTGCGCGAACACCAACAACGACGGCCAGGCCGCCGGCACCGTGCGCGCCGACATCTACCTGGGCATGGTGGTCAACAAGATCCGCAGCTCGGCGCTGTGGAAGAACCCGCACAAGCGCGTCGCGATCGTCGTGATGTACGACGAAGGCGAAGGCGGCAGCAACGGCTCCTGCTGCGGCTGGAACGCGGGCGGCCCGACTTCCGGCGCGGCGCCGGTGACCGTGGACGCGAGCGGCAAGGCGACAGCCACCACCCCGCCGGCCAACTACGCCGCAGGCAACTTCGGTCACGGCAATTCGATCTTCGGCATCATGTCCAACCAGCAGGACGTGGGCACGGCGAAGAAGCAGGTTGCGGACAGCGATGCATACAGCCACTTCGCGTTCCTGCGCACGCTGCAGGACATGTTCCAGATCGCCGACCCGGCCGTGGATGCGTCTTACCTGAACCGCACCAAATACACGGAAGCGTTCATCACGGCCAACATCCTTGCGCTGCCGGAATACCAGAACAGCGCGGACACGCACTTCGACTCCGTGCGGCCGATCAACCATGCCTATGTGATCCCGGCCAACTACACCCAGAAGCTGTACGCGAACGACATCGTGGGTGTACAGGACGCCCTCACGGGCAAGCTGGAAGGCCAGATCACCCCGCAAGTGGGTCCTGACGCGAGCCAGAACAACGTCTGGGCGACCAAGTAAGCAGAAAGCCGCCCGCCAAGAGGCGGCGTTCCAGGCGGAATCCTTCGCGGGGCCGCCTGGAACAGCTTTTTATGGCCTTCGAGCTCGCGCAAGGCGAACTCATCCAAGGCGACATGGCAGCTCTTGCGAGATGCAACGGTGAATGATGAATCTGGCAATGGACAAGACAGTCCCGCTCGTCATGGCGCTCTCGGTAGCGCTATTGGCTTTGGTGGCTTGCGATGGCAAGAGCACTGCAACGACGGCTGGCAGCGCCACCGGCCCGCGCAAGCCGCCCCTGAGCCTGGGCGCACAGGTCGGGCAGTTAGCTTTCTTCGACAAGAACCTGTCGAGCGGCAAGAATATGTCGTGCGCGAGCTGCCATGACCCGCAATACGCCTACGGTCCGCCGAACAGCATCTCGGTGCAGCTGGGCTCCGACATCACGCAGACCGGCGCGCGTGCCGTGCCCTCGCTGCGCTACAGGGAATCGACGCCGGCCTACGACGACAACGCGCCGAACCCCGACGGCGTGACCACCAGTTCGCCCGGCGGCGGCTTCATGGCGGATGGCCGCGCGGCGACGCTGGCGACACAGGCCGGAATGCCGCTGCTCAACCCGCTCGAGATGAACAACGCCTCCAAGGAGGCCGTCATGAAGGTGGTCCAGAGCAGCACCTATGCCGGCTTGTTCAAGCAGGCTTTTGGCGCCGATGTGTTCGACAACACCGACACCGCCTTCGACGCCCTCGGCCGCGCGATCCAGGCGCTGGAGACTGAAGACATCAGCTTTCACCCGTACAGCAGCAAGTACGACCTCCATGTCTTCAACAAGCTCGGCGGCACGCTGACGCCGGCCGAGCGGCGCGGCGAGGTTCTGTTTCACAGCACCGGCGTCACCAATTGCTCGGGCTGCCACTACACGGGCGCCAACTTCAACGGCAACACCGGCCTGATGACGGACTTCACCTACCAGGCCCTGGGTGCGCCGCGCAATGACAGGTCGATCCCGAACAATCCGGATCCGATTCCGGCCAACGACGACCCGAAATACTTCGACATGGGACTGTGCGGCCCCTACCGCACCGACCACACGCCCGCCACGCCGGACACGCCCAACCCGTACTGCGGCATGTTCAAGGTTCCCGGGTTGCGCAACGTGGCGACGCGGGGTGCCTTCTTCCATAACGGCGTGCTCCACTCGCTGGAGCAGGTCGTCAACTTCTACAACACGCGGGACACCAACCCGGAGTATTGGTACCCCGCCAACAACGACGGCTCCGGTGCGCCGCAGGCCAACCCGAGCTGGGCGTTGCAACCTACCCATGTGCCGGGCGCAACGGTCAACAAGTACAACGACCTGCCGCGCTCGCAGCAAGGCAGCATCGACGAGGAAGTGCCGCTGGGCACCGGCGAGGGCGGCGAGAAGACGCTTGCCAGCGGCACGCGGCCGCGCGCGCCCGGCTCCCCGTCGGTCATGACACCGCAGCAGATCGCCGACCTGGTCTGCTTCCTGGGCACGTTCAGTGACGGTTACCAGCCTCCCTCCGCCGCACCGACCACGGGCAGGTGCGTGAAGTGAAGACGAACACAACCTCAGTCCTTGCCCGACGCGTCGGCGGCGTCGCGTCCCTGCTGGTGTTGCTGGCCTCGCTGGTCTTGCTCGCCGGCTGCGACAACGAACAGGCGCGCTTTCCGGATCGCGACAACTTCACGGCGACAGTCAACGACTATCTCGCGCAGCGCGGGCACGTCTGCCTGGCCAAATACGCCTGGCCGATCACGGTGCCGGCCGGATCGCACGAGCCCGATGCGCAGCAGATGCCGGTGCTCGAAAAGCTGGGCCTGGTGACCGGCAAGGATGTCGCCATCACCGTGCCGGCCCGCGAATACGCGCTGACCGATGCGGGGCGCAAGTACTACCTCCAGGTGCCCGTGGTGATACGCACCACGACGCAGACGGTCACGCACCCGGCCGACTTCTGTGCGGCCACCCTGAGCCTGGATCGCCTGATCGGCTGGGACCCGCCGCAAACACGCGATGGCCGCACCGCGACCTCGTTGCTCTTCACCTACCGCATCGCGCCCGATCCCTGGGCAACAGCGCCCGAAGTGCAGCAGGTCTTTCCGTTGCTGGCGCGCGCCATCCAGCGCGAAGGAACGATGCAGGTGCGCCTTGGCGTTCACCTCACGCGGCGCGGCTGGGTCGCGGACGAACTGGATGCGCACTAGGTCCGCGATCGCCATGCACTGCCTGCTACCCGTAAATCAACCAGAGACCCCATGAATCTCCGCTCCATCCGCCCGGGCCGGCACACCCGGACTTCGATCAAGACCCTGACGGGCATCGCCATCGTCTGTGCGCTGGCCGCATGCAGCGCCAGCCACGATGCCAAGGCACCCACCGCCGAGAACCTCGCGGCTGCACTGGATGACCACTTGGCCCAGCGTGGCGACATCTGCCTTTCAATGTTCGACTGGCCGATCGACCTGACCGAAGCCGAGGCCGGCTCCGGTGCACGCCACGCCATCCAGTTTCCGGTGATGGAACAACTGGGCCTGGTGCACAGCACCACCGTCTCCGTACCGAAGAGCAGCGAGAACCCGGACGGCGCGGTCAAGCGATTCGAGCTGACCGACGCCGGCCGCAAGTTCTACAAGCCGCATCCGTATGCAAACCACGGCACCGAGCACGCCAACGACTTCTGCGTGGCGCACCTCAAGCGCGAGAAGATCGTCGACGTCAAGGTCGATGCATCCGACGCAAGCCATCCGCTGGCGGTGGTGAGCTACACCTACCAGATCGACACGGTGCCGTGGATGCAGAACGCCGACGCGCAGCGCGTGTTCCCGATGATCACGCGCATCACGAATGGCGCGGGCGGGCAGTTGCAACTGCGCCAGGGCTTCACGCTCGGCGACAAGGGCTGGGTCGCCCGGATGGGGCCGGTTTGACTCGCACCTGTGGTGCCTCATGAGCACCGTCATCCGCTTCTCGCCTGACCTGGGCCGCTGGCTCACGCACAACCTCAATGCCGGCCAAGCGCCGCACGCGTTGGTGGCCACCATGCTCAAGCAAGGCATGAACGAGCGCGCGGCGCAGGCCATCGTCGCGGCTTATGTCGATGCGCGCCAGCGTGGCGCAGCGATGCCGGCCGACGCCATCGAACTGCCGGACGAAGCTCCGGCCAGGCCCGTGGCGCGACTTGCACCAGGCACGCGGATTGCAGCGGCCGACCGCGAGATCGTCGTGCACTCGCGCGGCGAAGATCCGGTCTTTGCCGCGCTCGGCAACGTCGTGGATGCCGACGAGTGCAAGGCCATCATCGAAATGGCGCGCCCGCGCCTGAAGCCTTCCACGCTGGTCGATCCGATGAGCGGCCGCGATGTGGTGAGCGACAAGCGCGCCAGCTGGGGCATGTTCTTCCGCCTGGGCGAGAACGATCTGGTCGCCCGTCTCGATCGGCGCCTGTCGGCGCTGATGAACCTTCCGCTGGAAAACGGCGAGGGGCTGCAGGTGCTGTACTACCCGAGCGGCGCGGGCAGCGAGCCTCACTACGACTATCTGGCGCCCACCAACGCCGCCAACCGTGAATCCATCGCGCGAAGCGGCCAGCGCGTGAGCACCCTGGTGACCTATCTCAACGACGTGCAGGACGGCGGCCAGACCGTCTTTCCGCAACTCGGCCTGGCGGTTTCGCCGATTCGCGGCAATGCCTGCTACTTCGAGTACACCGATGAAAACGGCCGCGTCGACACGCGCTCCCTGCACGCCAGCGCGATCGTGACCCGGGGCGAGAAGTGGGTCATGACCAAATGGATGCGCGAGCGCCGCTTCGTGGCCGCCGGCGAAGTCGCGAGGCCCTTCGCGGGGCTTTGAAGATCGTCTTCGTGCCCATCCGGATTTCTGCGGATCGGCGCAAGACCGTTTCAAGGCGCCGACGATCGTCAGCTCGACAGATGTTCCTGTTCGGCATGCTCAACTGGATGTTCACCTGGTTCCGCCCCGAGGGGCGATTCACCTACGAGCAGATGGTCCCGATCGCGACTCAGCTGTTCGTGAACGGCATCTCAGGGATGGACATCGAGCCACGGAAGACAACGCGCAAGCAGTAGCGCGAGCAACTCGAGACCAATCTCTTCGGGATGCTGCACATGAGCCGGGCCCTCGCCGGGTACGGCGTCCCGCCGTGACTCAATAGACATCGCGGCGATAGCGGCCCTGCGCGACCAGGTCATCGAAGACCTGTTCACCCAGAGCCTCGCGCAGCACCGAATCGACGCCCGGAGCCATGCCTTCGAGGCTGCCGCAGACATAGATCACGGCACGCTCGGCAACCCATTGCCGCAACGCATCGGCAGCCTCGCGCAACTGGTCTTGCACGTACCGGCGTTGGGCTTGGTCGCGGGAGAACACCAGGTCGACGCGCTCCAGCGCTCCGGCGGCCTGCCATTGCGCGATGTCCGTGGCGCAGAAGGAATCGTGCGCGGCGTTCCGCTCGCCGTAGACCAGCCAGTTGCGCCCGTGTCCTCGCCGCGCGCGTTCGCGAAGATGCGCGCGCAGGCCCGCGAAGCCGGAACCGTTGCCGATGAAGATGCACGGCACCTCGTCGTCGACCAGCGCAAAACCGGGATTGGGCAGCAGGCGCAGCTCGATGGCGGCGTCAGCGGGAGCCGAGGCGGTCAGCCAGCCCGATGCGATGCCCAGTCCGTCATCGTGGCGGACCTGGCGCACCAGCAATTGCACGCAACCGTCCGTTGTGATCGATGCCACCGAGTAGCTGCGCGGCGCCAGCGGCACCAGTGTGTTGGCCAACGCCTGCGCGGTTGCGGCGGATGTCGCTGTCGTAAGCGTGCTGCGAGACAGGGCATCTTCGAGCGTGCGCTCATGGCCATCGAAGCGGACGAGCGTTCGTCCGTCGAGCCCGGCGCTGCGCAGGAACTGTTCAACCGCGGGGCCAGCCTGGCGCGGCAGCAGTTCGACGAGTGCGCCTGGCTTCCAGGCTTCCGAATCGGGGCGGGCCAGTTCGATCTCGAAGAGGGGGGCACCTTGACTGCCTGCGTTGAGCAGGGTGCGGCGCACGAGGCGCCACGGCTCGAAGGGTGCCACCTTCGGCTGGTGCGTTTGCCAAGTGTCGACCTGCACGGCGAACGTGTCGGCCAGCGACTGCTGCCAGCGCGCGAGGGCGCCGGCATCGCCGTTGCTCACCTCGATCATCGGGAACAGCGCCTGCGCGCCATGGCCGCGCAGATCGTGGTCGAGCGCCCTGCCGAAGCCGCAGAAGTTGGCGTAGTGCCTGTCGCCCAATGCGAGCAAACCGTAGTGCACGTTTTGCAAGCCGGAACCGGTCTGTCGCGCGAACTGGCGTGCAAAGGCGCGCAGGCTGTCTGGCGGATCGCCGTCGCCGAAGGTGCTGGCCACCAGCAGCACCTTGCGGTAGCGCTGCAGCGCATCCACGCTCAGGCGCACCAGTGGCTGCAGCACCACCGCGACGCCAGCCGATTGCAGCACCGCCGCCGTCTGCAACGCGATGCGCTCTGCATGGCCGGTCTGGGTCGCGAAGGTGAGCAGCACGGGCTCGGCGCCGTGGCTGTCCAGTGGCAGGGCCGGGCTGAGGCGTGCGCGTTCGTCGCGCACCGCGCGCTTCGTGCGTCGGCGCCCGAGATAGAGCATCCATCCGGTGATCGCGAACAGCGACAGCCCCAGGCTGCTGAGCGTCATCACGATGCGGCCCGGCAGGCCCCAGTAGGTTCCCATGTGCAGCGGATAGATGCTGTTGACCAGCCGGCCCGCCAATGGCTTGTCGGCGTAGCGTTCATGTTGCGTGGCTTCGCCGGTGACGGCGTCGAGATAGAGGCGGTTGCGTGCGCGCTCGTGCTCCGGGTTGGCACGCAGGTAGGTCGCTTCGATCTGCGTTGCGTTGCGCGTGGGCATGCGCAGCGTGACCAGGCTCCAGTCGCCGTTGGTTTCCTGCAGGAAGGATTGCCACACTCGTTGCAGGTCGGGCTTGGGCGCCGCAGTTGCCTTGGCAGCCGCGCCGCCGGCCTGCATGCGCTGCGTGCGGACCATGCGACCTTCGCCTGCTGCGTTGTCGACCAGCGTTCGCACACCATCGAAGCCCCAGTAGAGGCCCGTCAGGCTGGAGGCCAGGTACGCCAGCAGTGCAATGGTGCCGACCACCGCATGCAGGTTCCAGAGGAATGCGCGACCGGTGAGCGCGAAGTCCAGCTTCAGCCAGGCCCGCCAGGCAAGCGGCCGGCGCGGCCAGCGCAGATAGAGGCCCGACAACGCCAGGATCAACAGGCCCGTGGCCAGGGTGCCGGTGACGGGCTTGCCTGTGTCGCGGGGCAGCAGGAGCCATCGGTGCAGGCTTTCGACGAACTCGAAGAAGGCGTCTCCCTTCGGCTCGGGCAGCAGCTCGGCCGTCCATGGATCGACCAGCCGTACTTCGCCCTGGCGCTGGCCTTCCGGTGGGGCGAAGTTGACGCGCGCCGGCCGCCCGGGTTCGGCAAACACGGTGAGCGTGACGATCCGGCGCTTCGGATGCGCCGCCTGCAGCTGCTGTGCCAGTGCCGCGGGCAACAGCGCCGTCGCGCCGCCCGGGTTGGGCGCATGGCGCAGTTCGGGATTGATCGCGTCGATGATCTCGGCGCGAAAGGAGAGCGTGGCGCCGGTCAGCCCGATCAGCACGAGCACGGACCCGGCCGTGATGCCGATGAACCAGTGGATCTGGAACCAGGCGCGCCTCAGGAGGGCCATGTCGGGAAGTGGGGTTGGGGCCGCCGTGGGCGCGGCTGGGTTGTTGTTGGTGTCAGAGATCGATCTTCAGCGTTGCCTTGACCGAGCGCGGCGTTCCAACGGCCAGCCGCGTGCCGGCCGCCGCCCAGTAGCGCTTGTCGGCGACGTTGTCGATGTTGATCTGCCACAGGGTGCGCTTGCCGAACAGCTGCGTGACGTAGCGGGCGCCCAGGCCGAAGATGGTGTTTCCGCCGATGAACGCCTGGTTCAGGTCGTCCACCGGGCGCCGCCCCGTGTAGTAGGCCCCGCCATTGACCGACAGGCCCGGCACTGCCGCGATGTCGTACGAGAGGAAGGCGCTGGCCGTTTGCTTGGCGGTGTTCTCGGGCATCTTCCCGTTGTACTGCGCGTTGATGTCGCGGAACTCTGCGTCGAGCGATTGGGCCGAGAGTTGCCAAGCGAGTGCGCGGGTCAGGCGGCCCTGTGCCGAGAGTTCGAGGCCGCGGTAGCGCTGCCGGCCGTCGGCCACGAAGGTGTTGGCGCTGTTGGTGTAGGCGCCCGGGCGTTCGATGTCGAACAAGGCGCCGGACAGCAGCATGCCCCCGCTGGTGAGCCAGCGCAGGCCGATTTCTTTCTGCTTGCTCACGCCGGGCGGCATGTGGGCGTTCTGGTTGGTGGTGCCGGCGGGTGCGATTTCGCCTTCCTCGACACCTTGCGCGTACGACACGTAGCCCACCAGGTCCGGCGTGAACTTGTAGCTGAGCGCCGCGAGCGGCGTGGTCTTGCGCACGTCGAATGCGATCAGGGGGATCGTGGCGCTCGCGCCCTGCGTGCTCTCGAAGTGCGTATGGCGCGCACCGACCACCAGTTGCCATTGCGGCGAGAAGGTGATGCGGTCGAGTGCGTAAAGACCCAGTTCCTTGCTGTCCTGTGCCCCGGTGGTGGGCCGGGTCGGGAGCGCGGTCAGCGGCAGGTAGCCGATGACGACCGGGTTGTACAGGTTCTGCGCGGTGCTCGCGCCGCCGTAGTTGCGCTGGTAGATCGGATCCTGCGTTTTCTTGCTCTGCGCGGCGCCGATGGTGAGTTCGTGCTGCACGCTGCCGGTCGAGAAGGTGCCGAAAAGCTCCGTGCGGAACAGGTCGGAGGTCTGCTTCAGGCTCTGGTCGTTGCCGGTGATGCGGCCTGCGCCGGTCAGCACGTTGTAGTTGCTGAAGCTGGCGAGCCTGCGGTCGCGCTCGGCTTCGGAGTGACCGGCTTCCACCGTCAGTGCCCAGTTGTCGCTGAGCGAATAGTCGGCGCGCAGCTGGGTGTTGGTGACTTCGGCGTCGAAGACCGCCCAGGCCGGGCCCAGCAGCCTGTCCGGGTCGGGCAGGGCTGGCAGGGTGATCACGCCGTTGACGGCCGCCGGCCTCGTGATGCCGGCCTGCTCGGTGATGCGCTTGCGGTAGTTTTCGACGTCGGCCTTGAGGGTGAGGCGGCTGTTGACGCGCCAGTCGAAAGCGGCCGACACGAACCGGCGATTGCCGTCTATGCCGTCGATGTTGGAGCCGACGCGGCCGCCGGCCGCGTTGATTCGCACCCCGAACTGGTTCTGGTCGCCGAATTGGCGCCCGATGTCGGTGGAGGCCTGCAAGGAGCCCTTGTCGTCGACGGTGAGGCCGACGGAAGTCACCGGCGTGCTGCCGGCGCGCTTGGTCACCAGGTTGATGATGCCGGCCGGCGTGGTGAAGCCGTAGTAGAGCGCAGAGGCGCCCTTCAGCACCTCGACGCGCTCCTTGTTCTCCATGGGGATCTCGGAGACGTTGGGAATTGCGAGGGAGCCGTTGAGCCGGTAGTTCGTCCGGTTCTCGACCGCGATGCCGCGGATCACGAGCTGGTCGAAGGTGTCGCCGCCGTTCTGCTGGCGCGTCACGCCGGCGGTGTTGCGCAGCACGTCGTAGATACCTGTCGCGCCCTGGAGTTCGAACACGTCGCTCGTGACCGTGTTGACCGTCGCGGGAACCTCCAGGATGTTAGCGCCCCGGAATGTGCCGGCCTCCACGGTGTTCGCGACGAATCCGTTGGCCGCGCTGGATTGCACCGTGACTGTGCTGAGTTGCCCGGACGCATCGGAGGCGGGATCGGGCGTTTGTGCGTGAGAGTAAGAAACGGCGCCCGCGAGCGCGAGTGGCGTTGCCAGAAGAAGCTTGTGCATGGAGCGTGCGAGCCCGCGCCGCGTGCAAGCGCGCAGTACTCAAAGAGAATTCACGCGAAGTTTATCTCATGCGTACGGATGAGAATCATTCTCTATTTTGTGCGGGTGCCTTCGATGCGGAGTTTGCTGCTAGAGCTCGCGCCACCAGCGCCGCCCCGTGTGCGGCTGGGCCAGCGACAGTTGTTCGCCCATGGCCGGTGTGGCCAGCTCGATGCCGGCTGCTTCAGCCAGTGCCTGGATGCGGTCGAAGGGCTCGTGCCAGGCGTGCATCGCCAGGTCGAAGGTGCCGTTGTGCACGGGCATCAGCCAGCGGCCTTTGAGATCGAGATGGGCCTGCAGCGTTTCTTCGGGCTGCATGTGCACTTCGGGCCACTGTGCGTCGTACGCGCCGGTTTCGAGCATCGTCACATCGAAGGGGCCGAAGCGCTCGCCGATGGTCTTGAAGTCGGCGTGGTAGCCGGTGTCGCCGCTGAAGAACAGGCGCAGGTCGCCGGCCATGATCACCCACGACACCCACAGGGTGCGATCGCTGTCGGTAAGGCTGCGCCCGGAAAAATGCTGCGCCGGCACCGCCACCAGCCGCACGCCCGCCACAGCCGTCTGCTGCCACCAGTCGAGCTGCTGCACCTTGGCCGCGTCCACGCCCCAGGCGATCAGGCGGTCGCCCACGCCGATGGGCGTGATGAACACATCCACCTTGGGCGCCAGCTTCATGATGGCTGCGTGGTCGAGATGGTCGTAGTGGTCGTGCGACAGGATCACGCCCTTGATCGGCGGCAGATCGTCGATGGCAATGGGCGGCGCATGAAAGCGCTTCGGCCCCATCCACTGGAACGGTGATGCGCGTTCGGAGAACACCGGGTCGGTAAGCCAGAACTCGCCGGCGAGCTTCAGGAGCAGGGTGGAATGCCCGAGACGGAACAGGCTTGCGTCGGGTGCGGCGGCCAGTGCTGCCGCGCTGAGGGGCTGCACCGGAATCGGCGCGCGCGGCACCGTGGTGTCGGGCTTCTGCGTCAATATGCGCCAGGCGATGGCGAGCGTCTTGGCGAAGCCGGGTTCTTCGCGCGGCACGACGTTGCGGAACTTGCCGTCAAGCTGTCGCGGCGACGAGGCGCGAACGACGGGCTCGCTGCGGCGAAGGCAGAGGGACTGGTTGGTCATGCGGAGCACTCCGATCAAGAGGGAGGATAAAAAGTACACCACGCGGTGTAATTTTTCGGAGTGTACAGCGAAATTCAAAAAAGTAAACTCAGCGGTGTAAAATCCGCCCATGACCCAGGCTATACGTCTTACCGACCGCAAGCGCGAGGCGATCGTCCAGGCCGCCATCGCCGAGTTCCGCGCCAGCGGCTTCGAGGCTACGAGCGTCGACAAGATCGCCGCCCGCGCCGAGGTTTCGAAGCGCACGCTGTACAACCACTTTCCGAGCAAGGACGAACTCTTCGCCGAGATCCTGCGCGTGCTGTGGGAAAGCGCCGCGAGCCAGGAAGAGCTGCCCTATCGCGCCGATGCGCCGGTGCGCGAGCAGTTGCTGGCGTTGCTGATGCAGAAAATGTCCCTGCTGGCCGACGACAACTTTCTCGACCTCGCACGCGTGGCCATCGCGGCCGCCATCCATTCGCCCGAACGCGTGCAGGAGATGATGAATCGCCTGGGCCAGAAGGAAGGCGGGGTGCTCGGCTGGATTCGCGCCGCACAGAAGGATGGCCGCCTGAAGGCAGGCGACGCTTCACTGGCCGCGCAGCAACTGGAGAGCCTGGTCAAGGGCGTGGCCTTCTGGCCGCAGGTCGCGCTGGGCCAGCCCAAGCTGGCGCCGCGTGCGCAGCGGCAGATCGCCAATGCGGCGGTAGACCTGTTCCTCAGCCACTACGAGGCATAAGCCAAGACTCGCGCTGCACGCGATTACGGCCGTCCGCGCCCGCAGGGTGCCGACGGCCGTAATTTCGTGCGTCACTTTCATCCCCACCAACGCGGCTGCCGTCAACCCTCAAGAGCGGAAAACAGCTTCACCACTAAATACTTGACACTTAAACTATTGAGTCATAAATTTACGGCACCACGAGAGTTCGTGTGCGGCTTTCGGTGGCATCGCCCGTAACGCACTTGTTCAATCAGCAGCGCGCTGATGCGCGCATTCAGGAGTTGCAAATGTCCATGCTCAAGATCGCAAAGCTCTTCACCGCCGCTTTCGGCGCCGCAGTCATCGCAACGGGTGCGGCCAGCGCTGCCACCGCCACGACGGCAAAGCCCGGCATCGTTCTGGTGCACGGTGGTTTCGTCGACGGTTCCGGCTGGGAAGGCGTCTACAAGATCCTCACGAAGGATGGGTACGACGTCACCATTGTCCAGAACCCGACCATCTCGCTGGCGGACGACGTCGCCGTCACGAAGCGCGCAATCGCCGCCCAGAAGGGGCCGGTCGTTCTCGTCGGCCACTCGTATGGCGGTGTCGTCGTCACCGAGGCAGGCAATGACGAAAAAGTGGCGAGCCTCGTCTATATCGCTGCGTTCGCTCCCGACAAGGGCGAGTCGGTCGACTCGCTGATCAAGAACCCGCCGCCTGGCGCGCCGGTGCCCCCGATCCTCCCGCCGGTCGACGGCTTCCTGATGCTCGACAAGACGAAGTTCGCTGCCTCTTTCGCAGCGGACGTGAAGGGCGAAACGGCCGCGTTCATGGCGAATTCGCAGGTGCCATGGGGTGTTGCAGCCCTCGCCGGCGCGGTGAGCGAACCGGCATGGAAGTCGAAGCCGAGCTGGTACCTCGTGGCCAAGGACGACAAGATGATCCCGCCGCCTGCGCAGCGCAACATGTCCAAGCGCGCGGGTTCCGTCGTCACGGAAGTCCCAGGCAGCCACGCCGTCTACGTTTCGAATCCCAAGGCTGTTGCTGCGTTGATCAAGCAAGCCGCGAACAAGGTGTCTGTCGCCACCGCCAAGTAATGAATCCGGAGGCTGCCTGGTGCGACGCACCGGGCAGCGCCGTCAGTCAACGCTTGTGCTCGCGCGCCAACTCCTTCAGCGCGAGAAAGCCGTCTTCCAATGCAAGATCGAATTCGGGAAAGTTCTTCGGAGAGCGCGCCACCTGCACATCGATGATGTCCGTCTCCTTGCGCTCCATGAGCGTCCAGGAAAACGCGTGAGGTTCAACCTCGTCGATGATGACCCGCAACTGGCTTGCCGGGACCATGGTGCGTTCCAAGGTGCGGCCTCAGGCGGTGTTTCAGTGTGCTGCCAGGACCTGCGCCTGATAGGACACATCCAGCAGCTTTCCCTTTCTCGCGTAGTAGCGGTCGATCCGCCACTCCTTCAGGATTTCCATCGCAAGACTGAAGGTGCCGAGGCTAAGCGTGTAGAGGCTGGCAAGAGGGAAGTCGTCCTCGGATTCCAGGGCCAGCACGAGTCGGGCCAGAGTCAGGGACTCCTCGCCGTTCGGGTCGGTCGTGATGATCTGGCGTGCTTCTTTGATCGCGTTCATCGGGGTCCTTTGTGGGGTCTTTCGAGCGCTGTCACTGCGGCGAACCGCAGCCTTGGCCTACCGGCAGCCGTCAAGGGGCACGTGCTTTCGCTTGTTTCAAAGCGATGCGTCGTTCCTTCGCATACCGCGCTCTCCGGATTTTTATATTCTTTTTACAGCCCGCTCCCAAGATTTATCCCTGTTTTTACGCGCGCCTGCAGAGACTCACTGACTTGTTTCGTTTGCAGGAGTGATGAATGGACATCGTGTGGATTGCCGCTATTGCGGTCATGTGGGTCGTAGTGGCCGAACTGGTAGTCGGGCTGCACAAGCTCGATACGCCCAAGGGAGAACGGCCATGATCGGACTTGAAGTCCTCTACGGGTTCGCCGGGCTTATCGCCGTGATCCTGTTCGCCTACCTCGTCTTTGCGCTCATCTGCGCCGAGGAGTTCTGATCATGAGTAGCTCGGCCTGGGGGCTTCTGGCCTTCTATCTCGTCGTGCTGCTGTTGCTTGCATGGCCGCTCGGACGTTTCCTGGCGGCGATGTGCAATGGCCATATGCCGCGTTGGACTCAACGCGTCGAAGCACCTCTCTACAAGCTTGCCGGGGTCTCGCCCGACAGCTCCATGCACTGGCGCAGCTACGCCTTTGCGCTGCTCGCGTTCAACGCGGTCGGTGCACTGGCTGTCTATGGCCTGCAACGACTGCAGGGCTGGCTGCCGTTCAACCCGGCGGGCATGACGGCCGTGTCGCCCGACTCGGCCTTCAACACCGCGGTGAGCTTCGTCTCCAACACCAACTGGCAGGGCTATGCCGGTGAATCGACCATGAGCTATCTCACGCAGATGCTCGGCCTCACGGTGCAGAACTTCTTCTCCGCCGCCACGGGCATTGCAGTGGCCTTCGTGCTGGTGCGCGGCTTTGCGGCGCGCCGCACCGACGGCAAGGGCTTCGTGGGCAACTTCTGGGTCGATGTCACGCGCATCACGACCTGGCTTCTGCTGCCGATCTCCTTCGTGCTCGCGATGCTCCTCGCGGGCCAGGGCGTGATCCAGAACTTCGACGCCTACAAGACGGTGGACACGCTCGAGACCACCGCCTTCCAGCAGCCGAAGAACGACGCCAACGGCCAGCCGCTGAAGGACGACAAGGGCCAGCCGGTGATGGAAGACGCCACCACCAAGACGCAGACGCTCGCCATGGGCCCGGTCGCTTCGCAGGAAGCCATCAAGATGCTCGGCACCAACGGCGGCGGCTTCTTCAATGCCAACTCGGCGCATCCGTACGAGAACCCGACGGCGTTTGCGAACCTGCTGCAGATGCTCGCGATCTTCGTGATCCCGGCGGCGCTGTGCTTCACCTTCGGCCGCGTGGTCGGCGACATCCGCCAGGGCTGGGCCGTGCTCGCGGCCATGACGGTGATCTTCGTCATCGCCGTGGTCGTGCTCACCCCTGCCGAGCAGGCCGGCAACCCGCTGCTGACGCCGCTGGGCGTCGACCAGGTGTCGAGCGTGCTGCAAAGCGGCGGCAACATGGAAGGCAAGGAAGTGCGCTTCGGCATCGACGCCTCGGCCCTCTTCGCCGCCATCACCACGGCCGCCTCGTGCGGCGCGGTGAACGCCATGCACGACTCGCTCACCCCGCTCGGCGGCATGGTGCCCATGGTGCTGATGCAACTCGGCGAAGTGGTGTTCGGCGGCGTGGGCACCGGGCTCTACAGCATGCTGATCTTCGCGATCCTGGCGGTGTTCATCGCCGGCCTGATGATCGGCCGCACGCCCGAGTACCTCGGCAAGAAGATCGAGGTCTATGAGATGAAGCTCACCTCGGTCGCCATTCTTGTGACGCCGATCCTGGTGCTGGCCGGCACGGCCGTTGCCGTGATCGCCGATGCGGGCAAGGCCGGCATCGCCAACCCCGGCGCGCATGGGTTCTCGGAGATCCTGTACGCGCTGACCTCGGCCGGCAACAACAACGGCAGCGCCTTCGCGGGCTTGTCGGCCAACACGCCGTTCTACAACGCGCTGCTGGCGGTCGTCATGTGGTTCGGCCGCTTCGGAGTGATCGTGCCGGTGCTCGCCATTGCCGGCGCGCTCGCCGCCAAGAAGCGCCTTCCGGTCACGGCCGGCACCATGCCCACGCATGGGCCGCTGTTCGTGACGCTGCTGATCGGCACCGTGCTGCTGGTGGGCTTGCTCAACTACGTGCCGGCGCTCGCGCTGGGACCGGTCGTCGAGCACCTGATGCTGTGGGCGAAGTGAGGCCCGGACCATGACTACAAAGACCAATACTTCCCTTTCGCTGTTCGATGCAGCGCTTCTGCGGCCCGCCCTCTGGGCCTCCGTCACCAAGCTGAGCCCGCGGGTGCAGTGGCGCAATCCGGTGATGTTCATCGTCTACATCGGCAGCATCCTGACGACGCTGCTCTGGGTGCATGCGATGAGCTTCCCGGGCGACACCGGCATGAAGCCCGCCTTCGTGCTGGCCGTGACCATCTGGCTATGGTTCACCGTGTTGTTCGCCAACTTCGCCGAAGCACTGGCAGAAGGCCGCAGCAAGGCGCAGGCCGCCTCGCTGCGCGGCCTGCGCAAGGACACCTGGGCCAAGAAGCTGCATGAGCCGCACCACGGCGCGCAGTGGCTGCCCGAACAGGCGCCCAACCTGCGCAAGGGCGACGTCGTGCTGGTCGAGACCGGCGACGTCATTCCGCTCGACGGCGAAGTCATCGAAGGCGTGGCCTCGGTCGACGAAAGCGCCATCACCGGCGAATCGGCGCCCGTGGTGCGCGAATCGGGCGGCGACTTCTCGGCTGTGACTGGTGGCACCCGCGTGCTGTCCGACTGGCTGGTGGTGCGCGTCTCGGTGAACCCGGGCGAGTCGTTCCTCGACCGCATGATCACCATGGTCGAGGCGGCCAAGCGCCAGAAGACGCCCAACGAAATCGCGCTCACCATCCTGCTGGTTGCGCTCACGCTGGTGTTCCTGATCGTCACCGCCACGCTGCTGCCGTTCTCGATATTCAGCGTCGGTGCATCCAATGCGGGAACCGTGGTGTCGCTCACCGCGCTGGTCGCGCTGCTGGTGTGCCTGATCCCGACCACCATCGGCGGCCTGCTGTCGGCCATCGGCGTGGCCGGCATGAGCCGCATGATGCAGGCCAACGTGATCGCCACCTCGGGCCGTGCGGTGGAAGCCGCCGGCGACGTCGACGTGCTGCTGCTCGACAAGACCGGCACCATCACGCACGGCAACCGCCAGGCCACTTCGTTCCTGCCCGCGCCCGGCATTCCGAAGGCCCGCCTGGCCCGCTCTGCGATGCTCGCATCGCTGGCCGACGAAACGCCCGAAGGCCGCAGCATCGTGGAGCTGGCCCGCCGCGACGGCCTCGACGCAGCGACGTCGGTCGAGGGCGCGCATTTCGTGCCCTTCACCGCGCAGACCCGCATGAGCGGCGTCGACCTGCCCGCCGCGCCGAACAGCCTCGACACTGACGCCGTCCAGCTGCGCAAGGGCGCGGTCGATGCAGTGCGCCGCCACGTCGAAGCGCTCGGCGGCAGCATGGCGCCCGAGGTGCTGCGCGCGGCCGAAGAAGCGGCCCGTCGCGGCAGCACGCCGCTGGCCGTGGCCGAAGGCAACCGCGTGCTTGGCGTGGTCGAGCTCAAGGACATCGTCAAGACCGACATCAAGGAGCGCTTTGCCGAGCTGCGCCGCATGGGCATCAAGACGGTGATGATCACCGGCGACAACAAGCTCACGGCCGCGGCGATCGCGGCCGAAGCCGGCGTCGACGACTTCCTGGCCGAAGCCACGCCCGAAGACAAGCTCGCGCTCATCCGCCAGTACCAGGCCGAAGGCCGCCTCGTGGCCATGACCGGCGACGGCACCAACGACGCCCCCGCGCTCGCGCAGGCCGACGTGGCCGTGGCCATGGGCAGCGGCACGCAGGCTGCGAAGGAGGCCGGCAACATGGTCGACCTCGACTCCAACCCGACCAAGCTGCTCGAAGTGGTGGAAACCGGCAAGGCGCTGCTGATGACGCGCGGCTCGCTCACCACCTTCTCGATTGCGAACGACGTGGCGAAGTACTTCGCCATCATTCCGGCGATCTTCGTATCGACCTATCCGCAACTGGGCGCGCTCAACGTGATGCGGCTCGCGAGCCCGTCGTCGGCCATTCTGAGCGCGGTGATCTTCAACGCGCTGGTCATCGTGTTCCTGATTCCGCTGGCATTGAAGGGCGTGCGCTACCGGCCCGTTGGCGCCGCCGCGCTGCTGCGCCGCAACCTTGCCATCTATGGCCTGGGCGGCCTGGTCGTCCCCTTCATCGGCATCAAGTTGATCGACTGGCTTCTTGTAGCCGTCCATCTCGTCTGAGGAGTTCCCAATCATGAACAACAACGGCAATATCGTTCGTCCCGTGCTCGTGGTCTTTGCACTGCTGAGCGCACTCACCGGCCTGATCTATCCGATGGCCGTCACCGGCGCCGCGAAGGCGGCGTTTCCGTCGCAGGCGGCGGGCAGCCTGATCGTGCTCGACGGCACGACCGTGGGCTCGAGGCTCATCGGCCAGAACTTCAGCGACCCGAAGCACTTCTGGGGTCGTCCGTCGGCCACCGCGCCGCAGCCCTACAACGCGACCGCCTCGGGCGGTTCGAACCAGGGGCCGCTCAACCCCGCGCTGACCGATGCGGTGAAGGCGCGCGTCGAGGCGCTGCGCGCGGCCGATCCGGGCAACACCGCGCCGGTGCCGGTCGACCTCGTCACGGCTTCGGCCAGCGGGCTCGACCCCGACATCAGCCCCGCCGCCGCGCAATACCAGGCCGCCCGCGTGGCGCGCGTACGCGGCGTGCCGATCGAGCAGGTCAACGCGCTGATCGCCAGCAACACCCAGGCTCCGCTGTTCGGCTTGCTGGGCGAGTCGCGCGTCAACGTGCTGTCGCTCAACATTGCCCTCGACAAGGTGAAGTAAGGAGCGACGACTCCCGCGTCGCGCGAGCTGCACCATGGTGACTGACCTGTTCCACGTCCTTTGCGCGATGGCGGCGCTGTTCATTCCTCTGGGGTTCGCGTGGTTCATCGTGTCCCGCACTGCGCGCCGGCATTCGCGTGGAGCCAGGCGCAGGGAGTCCAAGGCGAGCAGTCCTGCCTCGCGCAAGGGCCCCACGCAACGCTAGCAGGCCTTGTCCATGCAAGATGTCATTCGCCCGGACCCCGATGCCCTGCTGGCCCAACTGCGAAACGACGAAGCGCGCGCATTGCGCGGCAAGCTGCGCATCTACTTCGGCGCCAGTGCCGGTGTCGGCAAGACCTG
>NZ_FOII01000053.1:0-1690 GCF_900111625.1 Variovorax sp. OV084
CGCTGGAGGCCGTGTGATAACGCGCAAGAAGGTCGCGCGACGCGGATACAGCTCGCAACCTGATGGAAGTTTCGGATTGGTCGCGTCTACGCCCCTTCAGCGTGATCCTGAAGCCACTGGGGTGCGGATCGGATTTGCGAGGCCCGTAGCAGGCGCCTACGCGCCCAGCAGACGCATCGCCTGCATGGTTTTCGCGAAGCCCAGGATGCTGAGGACGCGTTTGAAGTTGTACGCCAACACGCTCAAGCTCATCTCGGTCGCCACGTTCTGGATGCCTCGGGTCAGGAAGTGCGTCCAGCCCATCCAGTGCTTGAGCGTGCCGAAGACATGCTCAACTGTGCTCTTGCGCACCGTCATGGCATTGGGCATCCGGTCCAACCGTTGTTGAACCTTGTCCATGACCACCTCGTGCTCCCATCGCCTGATGCGTCGGTACTCACCCGTTGTGCATTGCGCTTTCATTGAACAGGCGGGGCAGGCACTGGACCAGTAGATGCTGATCTGCAGCCCAGCTTCTTCGCGGCTGAAGCGGCGGATCGCTCGCTGACCCGCTGGGCATTGGTACTCATCGTCGCGAGCGACGTAGATGAAGTCGGTTTTGTCGAACCGACCTTCAAACCTGGCATTGGATGTCATGGGTTTTGGAACAAGCGCCGCAACTCCGGCATCCTCGCAAGCCTTGAGCCCGGAGCCGCTGTAGTAGCCACGGTCGGCAATGGCCTTCAACCGGCGCTTGCCCATCGCATCGCGCGCCGCCAGGGCAATCGGGCTCAGCTGTGCTCGGTCACTGCCGTTGTTCGTGACCTCGTGGGCAACGATCAGATGGTTCTTGGTGTCTACCGCAGCTTGCACGTTGTAGCCCACCATGGCCGTGCCCTTGGCGCTGTAGGTGGTCATGGCGCGCGCATCAGGATCCGTCTGGGAGATTTGATGATCCGGCAGGGTCTCCAGCTGCGCCTTGATCATCTGCAGGCCTTGCAGGCGTTGACGCATCTTCTGGATCTTTCCGTGCAGACGCTCGGTCTTGGCCTGCATTTCCACAGGCTGAGTTCGGTCTGCCGTCTCCAAAGCGTCGAGGTAGCGCTGGATGCTTTCCTCCAGTTCACGCTCGCGGCGCTCGATCTTGCCTGGCGTGAAGTTGCGCTCCCGGTTGTTGACCGCCTTGAACTTGCTGCCATCGATAGCCACCACGGCGTCGGT
Source organism: Variovorax sp. OV084 (assembly GCF_900111625.1). Classification (NCBI taxonomy): domain Bacteria; kingdom Pseudomonadati; phylum Pseudomonadota; class Betaproteobacteria; order Burkholderiales; family Comamonadaceae; genus Variovorax; species Variovorax sp. OV084. The sequence goes on from NZ_FOII01000053.1 coordinate 1,201, forward strand.
GAACAACTTCAACTCGCGGCACAGCATCACGAAGCGGCGACAGACATTGCGGATGCCATTTCCGTTGTCGCGTCGGAAGTCCGCGATGGTCTTGAAGTCGGGGGCAAGCCGGCCGGTCAGCCACATCAACTCCACGTTGCGCTGACACTCGCGCTCCAAACGGCGGCTGGACTGGATTCGGTTGAGGTAGCCGTAGAGGTACAGCTTCAGGAGCACCGCAGGGTGGTACGAGGGTCTGCCGGTTGAAGCCGGCGTTACGCCCTGGAACGCCAAGGCCGCCAGGTCCAGCTCATTGATGAAGGCATCAACGATTCGAACCGTGTTGTCCTCTGAGATGAAGTCGTCTAGGCACTCTGGCAGCAATGTCACCTGCTGCCTGTCCTGACCCTCTATGTATCTGGGCATATTGACCCCCGTGTTCAATATGTCCGGGAACTCTACCGGCCGAAGCGTCAGGTCGTGAGAGGGTTTTCACACAGCCTCGCTGCAA
>NZ_FOII01000050.1:0-2476 GCF_900111625.1 Variovorax sp. OV084
CTCGAAGTCAATGCCCGCAGCTACCGCTGGATGAGCCGCCCCGTCGTGGTGGTGTGCGTCGATGGCTGCGAGCCTGCGTACCTGGACGCGGCCATCGCAGCCGGCGTAGCCCCCTGCATCGAGCGCATGCGCAAGACCGGAGCAGACCTGCTGGCCGACTGCGTGGTGCCCTCCTTCACCAACCCGAACAACCTGTCCATCGTCACCGGCGCACCGCCGGCCGTGCACGGCATCTGCGGCAACTACTTCTTCGACCGCGAACTCGGCCAGGAAGTCATGATGAACGACCCCAAGTACCTGCGCGCCGGCACCGTGCTCGCAGCCTTCGCCGATGCAGGCGCTTCGCTTGCCGTGGTCACCGCCAAGGACAAGCTGCGCAAGCTGCTGGGCCACCGCATGAAGGGCATCTGCTTCTCGTCCGAGAAGGCCGACCAGGCCACCATCGAGGAGAACGGCATCGACGGCGTGGTCGAGATGGTCGGCATGCCCGTGCCCTCGGTGTACAGCGCGGAGCTGTCGGAGTTCGTCTTCGCCGCAGGCGTGAAGCTCATGGAATCGCGCCGCCCCGACCTGATGTACCTGTCGACCACCGACTACGTGCAGCACAAGGCCGCCCCAGGCAGCCCCGCGGCCAACGCCTTCTACGCCATGATGGACGGCTACCTCGCGCAGCTCGATGCGCTGGGCGCCACCATCGTGCTCACGGCCGACCACGGCATGAACGACAAGCACGACGCCGACGGCGCGCCCAAGGTCATCTACCTGCAGGACGTGCTCGACGACTGGTATGGCAAGGACCAGGCCCGCGTGATCCTGCCGATCACCGACCCGTACGTGGTGCACCACGGCGCGCTGGGCTCCTTTGCCACCGTGTACGCCCCCGACGAGGCCCGCGTGCCGGGCTGGATCGAGCGCATCCAGCGCCTGCCGGGCATGGAGCTGGTGCTCTCGCGCAAGGACGCGGCCGCGCGCTTCGAGCTGCCGCCCGACCGCATCGGCGACATCGTGGTGGTCAGCGAGCAGAGCACGGTCATCGGCACCTCGGCCAGCCGGCATGACCTGTCGGCGCTGGAAGTGCCGCTGCGCTCGCACGGCGGGGTGTCGGAGCAGCGCGTGCCGCTGATCTGCAACCGGCCGGTCACCGGCATTGCCGCCAGCCGCCGGCTGCGCAACTTCGATGCGCTGGACCTCGCGCTGAACCACGCCCAATAAACCGTCGCCCGGAGCACTCCCCCATGAGCCAAGCCACCCTGAAGCCAGGCACCATTCACCGCGAAGCCCTGCGCATTGCCGGCGAGCGGATTCACCGCGACCGCACGATCGACGTCACCTACCCCTACACCGGCGAAGTGATCGCCACCGTGCCCAAGGCCACGCTCGAAGACGTGCGGGTGGCCTACAAGATCGCACGCGACTACAAGCCCACCCTCACGCGCTACGAGCGCTACAAGATCCTGATGCGCGCGGGCGAGATCATCGCCTCGCGCCTGGACGAGATCTCGCGCGTGATCACGATGGAGTCGGGCCTGTGCCGCAAGGACTCGCTGTACGAGGTGGGCCGCGCCTCCGACGTGCTGCTGTTCGCGGCCAACCAGGCGCTGGTGGACGACGGACAGGTGTTCTCCTGCGACCTCACGCACCACGGCAAGAGCCGCAAGGTCTACACGCTGCGCGAGCCGCTGCAGGGTGCGATCACGGCCATCACGCCGTTCAACCATCCGCTGAACCAGGTGATCCACAAGGTGGCGCCCTCCATTGCCACCAACAACCGCATGGTGCTCAAGCCCAGCGAGAAGACGCCGCTGACGGCCTTCATCCTGGCCGACATCCTGTACGAGGCGGGCCTGCCGCCGCCGATGCTGTCGGTGATCACGGGCGATCCGCGCGAGATTGCCGACGAGATGCTCACCAGCGCCGACGTGGACCTGGTCACCTTCACGGGGGGCGTGGCCATCGGCAAGTACATCGCGGGCAAGGCGGTGTACAAGCGCCAGATCCTGGAGCTGGGGGGCAATGACCCGATCATCGTGATGGAGGATGCGGACGTCGAGGAGGCGGCCACGCTGGCGGCCAGCGGCTCGTACAAGAACTCGGGCCAGCGCTGCACGGCGATCAAGCGCATGCTGGTGCACGAGGCGGTGGCGGACCGGTTCGTGGAGTTGCTGCTGGCCAAGACAAAGGCGCTGAAGTACGGCGACCCGATGGACCCGGCCACGGACATGGGCACGGTGATCGACGAGGCGGCTGCGATCCAGTTCGAGGCGGTGGTCAACGAGGCAATCAAGGCGGGTGCGAAGCTGCTGTACGGCAATGAGCGCAGCGGTGCGCTGTATTCGCCGACGGTGCTCGACCATGTGGACCCCGGGATGACGGTGGCCAGGCACGAGACCTTCGGGCCGGTGTCGCCGGTGATCCGCTTCAGGACGATCGAGGAGGCGATCCGCATCTCCAACGGCACGGCCTACGGGCTGTCGTC